>NZ_JBHYPS010000025.1:0-123300 GCF_042746075.1 Streptomyces sp. NPDC058758
GGTTCGGTTTTTTTTACTTGACCCCGGCGGGGGGGGGGGGGGGGGGCGGGTTCTGGCCCCCCCCCGGACGGCAGGGGCGGCCTTCCGCGCGGTCACGGGGAGGGCCGGGATCAGCCGCGCTGCTCCCGGTGGGCGCGGACGATGTCGGCGTAGCGGCGGCCGCTGGTCTTCACGGTGCGCTTCTGGGTGGCGTAGTCGACGTGGACGAGGCCGAAGCGCTTGTCGTAGCCGTAGGCCCACTCGAAGTTGTCCAGGAGCGACCAGGCGTAGTAGCCGGCGAGCGGGGCGCCCTTGCGGACGGCGCTCGCGCAGGCGGCGAGGTGCTGCTCCAGGTAGCGGGTGCGGTCGGGGTCGTGGACGGCGCCGTCGGGGCCGGTCTCGTCGGGGAAGGCGGAGCCGTTCTCGGTGACGTACAGCTCGCGGACGCCGTACTCCTCGGTGAGCCGGAGCAGCAGGGTCTCCAGGCCCGCGGCCTCGATCTGCCAGTCCATGCCGGTGCGGGGCACGTCGGGCAGGCGGACCTCGCGGGCGTGCGGGACGGGGCCCTCGGGGTCGTCGGCGACGGTCACCGGGAAGTAGTAGTTGAGGCCGTGCCAGTCGAGCGGGGCGGCGATGGCCGCCATGTCGCCGGGCTTCTCGGGGAGTTCGACGCCGTACAGCTCGCGCATGTCGGCGGGGAAGCCCCGGCCGTACACCGGGTCGAGCCACCAGCGGTTGCTGTGGCCGTCCATGCGGGCGGCGGCGGCGAGGTCCTCGGGGCTGCCGGAGGCGGGCGTGACCGTGGAGTGGTTCGTCACCAGGCCGACGCGGGCGCCGGGCACGGCGGCCCGGAGGGCGGCGGTGGTGAGGCCGTGGCCGAGGAGCAGGTGGTACGAGGCGCGGACGGCGGCCGTCAGGTCGGTGAGGCCCGGCGCCATCCGGCCCTCCAGGTGTCCGATCCAGGCGGAGCAGAGGGGCTCGTTGAGGGTGGCCCAGCGGGTGACGCGGTCGCCGAGCCGGCCGGCGACGACGGAGGCGTACGCGGCGAGGTGCTCGGCGGTCTCGCGGGAGGTCCAGCCGCCCCGGTCCTGGAGGGCCTGCGGCAGGTCCCAGTGGTAGAGGGTGACGGAGGGGGTGATGCCGGCGTCGAGGAGGCCGTCGACGAGCCGGTCGTAGAAGTCGAGTCCGGCGGCGTTGACGGGCCCGTCGCCGCCGGGGACGACGCGGGGCCAGGCGATCGACATCCGGTAGGTGTCGGTGCCGAGCTCCTTCATGAGGGCGATGTCCTCGGGCCAGCGGTGGTAGTGGTCACAGGCCGTGTCGCCGGTGTCGCCGTTGTCGATCGCGCCGGGGACGCGGGAGAAGGTGTCCCAGATGGACGGGGCGCGGCCGTCCTCGGCGACGGCGCCCTCGATCTGGTAGGCGGAGGTCGCCGTGCCCCAGGCGAAGGAGGGCGGGAAGGCCGCCAGGTCGAGCGGGACGGCGGTGGGGTCGGACACGGGGTGCCTTTCTGCGGTACGGAGCGGGGTGCGGCGCCGGGGGGTCGTCACTTGACCGCACCCGCGGTGAGGCCTGCGACGAGGTAGCGCTGGAGGAGCAGGAAGCCGGCGACGACGGGGACGCTCACCACGAGGGAGGCGGCCATCACCTGGTTCCAGTAGACGTCGTTCTGGGTGGAGTAGCCCTGGAGCCCGACGGCGAGCGTGCGGGTGGTGTCGTTGGTCATGACGGAGGCGAAGAGGACCTCGCCCCAGGCGGTCATGAAGGCGTAGACGGCGACGGCGACGATGCCGGGCCGGGCGGCCGGCACGATCACGCGGAAGAGCGCGCGGACCGGGCCGCAGCCGTCGACCTTCGCCGCCTCGTCGAGCTCGCGCGGGATCGAGTCGAAGTAGCCGGTGAGCATCCAGATGGAGAAGGGCAGCGAGAAGGTCAGATAGGTGAGGATCAGGCCTTCGCGGGAGCCGAAGAGGGCGATGCCGGTGGCGTTGCCGATGTTGACGTAGATGAGGAAGAGCGGCAGCAGGAAGAGGATGCCGGGGAACATCTGCGTCGACAGGACGGTGACGGTGAAGACCCGCCTGCCGCGGAAGGAGTAGCGGCTGACGGCGTACGCGGCGAAGACCGCGACGGCCACGGAGAGGACGGTGGCGGCGCCGGCGACGACGATCGAGTTCACGAAGTAGTCGGCGAGCGGGATGGTCTCCCAGATGTCCGCGTACGGCCGCAGGGTGAGGGCCGACGGGATCCACTCGAACTTCCCCGAGACGTCCTCCAGCGGCTTCAGCGAGCTGGAGACCATCACGTACACCGGCAGCAGGACGAAGCCGGCGAGCAGGGCGAGGACGATCCGCCGGGTCCAGAGGAAGGAGCGGGGCGGGGCCATCGGGGAGCGCGGGCGGGCCGGGCGCCCGTGGGCGGCTTCAGACATCGGAGGTCTTCCTTCCGCGGGTGGTGAGCAGGAGGTAGACGCCCGTGACGAGGAGGAGGAAGAGCAGCAGGAGCACGGACATGGCCGAGCCGGTACCGAAGTTCCACGTCTGGAAGGACGACTGGTAGATGTGGAGCGAGATGAGGTCCGCGGCCTCCGGCGCCGCCTCGCCGAAGAGGACGAACGGCGTGTTGAAGTCGTTGAAGGTCCACAGGAAGAGGACCAGGACGAGGACCTGGTTGACGGAGCGCAGGGACGGCAGGGTGATGTGCCGGATCTGCTTCCACACGCCGGCGCCGTCGAGGGCGGCGGCCTCGTACATGTCGCGGGGGATGTTCTGGAGCCCGGCCATGACGGTGAGGAAGGCGAAGGGCCAGCCCTTCCACACGGAGACGGCGAGCAGGGCCCAGAAGCTGTTGTCCCCGATGAGCCAGAAGGCGGGGCCGTCGCCGATGCCGAGCTGGTCGTGGAGGACGTGGTTGATGAGGCCGTTGTCGCGCTGGAACATGAAGGCCCAGGTGATGACGGCGGCGTAGACGGGCAGGGCGTACGGGACGAGGAAGAGGGTGCGCAGGAAGCCCCGGCCGCGGAAGTTCTCCTGGAGGAGGATCGCGGCGGCCGTGCCCAGCAGCCAGCACAGGCCGACGGAGAGCAGGGTGAACCGGCAGGTGGTGACGAAGGACGTGAGCAGCGACTGTCCGACGGCCCCGTCGAAGTCGATCGAGACCGAGAAGTTGTCCAGTCCGGACCAGGGGGCGCTCGCCCAGTCGCGGATGTAGAACTGGGTGAGCTCCTTGAAACTCATGGCGACGCCCATGAGCATCGGCACGAGGTGGACGAGGAGTTCGAGGACCAGGGCGGGCAGGAGCAGCAGGTAGGGCAGTGCGAGACGGCGACGCCCGGAGCGGCGTGCGGTGCGCGCCCCTCCGGGTGTGGCCTTGCGCACCGCCGGCTCCCGCGCGGGGGTGACGGCGGTCTGGGTCATGGGGCCGGTGCCTACTTCTTCGGCATCTGCTGCTGGGCCTTGTCGAGCTTGGCCTTGACGGATTCGGTGGTGACGGGCCGGCCGGCGGCCGCGTCGGCGAACAGCTCCTTGACCGCGGTGCCGACGACGGTCTCGAACTGCGACTCCTCCGGGACCTGCGGGAGGGCGGCGGCGCTGGAGGCGAGGGTGTCGCGGATGACGGCGAGGGAGGGTCCGGAGAAGGCCGGGTCCTTCTGGGCGGCCTTGACCGGCGGCACGGAGCCGTAGGTCTTGTTGAGGGCGGTCTGCTCCTCGTCGCTGGTCATGAACTTCACGAACTTCAGGGCGCCGTCGAGGTTCTTGGTGTTCTTGAAGACGGCCATGTTGATGCCGGCGACCATCGAGTTGACGGAGGTGCCGGTGCCCGGCTTGCCGGAGGGGACGGGGGCGGGGACGACGCCCCACTCCTCCTCGGACATGCCCTGGGAGGCGAAGGTCTGGGAGGGGGTCTGCCAGAGGACCATGCCGGTCTTGTCCTTGGCGAAGTCGCTCAGGGACTGGTTCTGGGCGTACTCGGCGTTGCCCGGGGCGACGATCTTGTGCGTGGCCATGAGGTCGACGTACTGCTTGACGGCGGCCACCGCGCCGTCGGAGGTGAAGTCGGGCTTGCCGTCGGCGGTGAAGAAGTCGGCGCCGTGCTGCTTGCCGAGGACGAAGACCTGGTGGATGTTGTTGGAGAGGTTGGAGCCCTCGACGCCGATGCCGCTCTTGCCGTCCTCGGTCAGCTTCTTGCCGGCGGCGATCACCTCGTCCCAGGTCGTCGGCGGCTCGGCTATGCCGGCGTCCTTGAACATCTGCTTGTTGTAGTAGAGGGCGTAGGCCATCGAGTAGAGCGGGACGGCGGCCGGGTCCTTGCCGGGGGCGCCGGTGGAGCCGAGGGCGGAGTCGACGAAGCGGTCCTTGCCGCCGATGGCCTCGAAGTTCTTCGCGTCCCAGGGCAGGAGGGCGCCGGTGGCCTGGAGGGAGGCGCTCCAGGTGTTGCCGATGTTGAGGACGTCCGGGCCCTGCCCGGAGGTGGTGGCGGTGAGGATCCGGTTGAGCAGGTCGGACCACGGCACCACCTCCAGCTTGACCTTGATGCCGGTGCGGCGCTCGAACTCGTCCAGTTCGGGCTGGAGCACCTTCTTGTCGACCTCCAGGCTGGAGCCCTGGTTGGAGGCCCAGTAGGTGAGGGTCTTCGTCGCCTGGCCGCCGCCGTCCTCTCCGCCGCCGCAGGCGGTCGCGGTGAGGACGAGGGAGAGGGTGACGGCACCCGTGACGGCGGCTCTGATTCTGCGCATGGCTCCTGGTCCCTTTCGGGGAAGGCGGGAGTACCGACAGGGGGAGCGCCCGGACCGCTCTCCGCCGCGTCGGCTTAATTTAGGATGTGAGTTAAACCCCATGAGAAGGTCGCGTCAAGGCTTGTCGTGCGGGTATGTTGCAGCCGACGACTACGACGGACGGGGACGACAGTGCACGGGAAGAGTGGCCGCACGGTGCGCGACCTGCGGCGCGAGAACCGGACGGCGGTGCTGCGCAGGCTCTATTTCGACGGCCCGATGAGCCGGCTCATGCTGGGCCCCGCGACCGGGCTCAGCTCCGGGTCGATCAGCAACGTGGTCGCGGAACTGGTCGCCGAGGGGCTCGTCGAGGAGGCCGGCAGCGTCGATTCCGCCGGCGGCCGCCCCCGCACCCTGCTGCGGATCGCGCCGGACAGCGGCCGCATGATCGGCGTCGACATCGGCGAGACCCGGGTGCGGATCGAGCTTTTCGACCTCGCCCTGACCGAACTGGCCCGCACCGAGCGCCCGTTGGCGACCTCGGGGCCCCGGACGGGGCGGTACGAGGTGGGGCTCGTGGTGCGCCTGCTGCGGGACGGCATCGCGGAGGTGCTGCGCACCGCCGGCGCCTCCCCGGAGCGGCTGCTGGGCGTCGGGATCGGCGTCCCCGGCATCGTCGAGCGGACCCCGGAGGACGGGGCGGTGGTGCACGGGCAGACGATCGGCTGGGACGCGGTGCCGCTGGAGCGGCTGCTCCGGGAGGCGGTGGACCTGCCGCCGGAGGTCCCGTACCGGATCGAGAACGGCGCGAAGACGCTGGGCCAGGCCGAGATGTGGTTCGGCGCGGGACGGGGCGCCCGCAGCGCCGTGGCCGTCCTCTTCGGTTCCGGCGTCGGGGCCTGCGTGGTCACGGACCCGCTGGGGCCCGGGCGGGCGCTGGAGTGGGGCCACCTGACGGTGCGCGTCCGGGGCCGGCGCTGCCGGTGCGGCGCCCAGGGCTGCCTGGAGGCGTACGCCGGCGCGGAGGCGCTGCTCGAACGGTGGCGGGAGGCGGGCGGCGAGCCGCCCGCCGGCGCCGACGAGGAGACCGCCCTGACCGCGATGCTCGCGGCGGCCCACCCCGCGGACGGCGGCCCGGCCGACGCGGTGGCGCTCGCGGTCCTGGACGAGACCGCCGAGTACCTCGGGGCCGGCCTGGCCGATCTCATCAACCTCTTCCAGCCGGAGCGGATCCTCGTCGGAGGCTGGGCGGGACTCCAGCTCGGGAGCCGCTTCCTGGGCTCCGTGACGGCGTACGCCCGCGCCTACGCGCTGCGCCACCCCGGCGGGCGCACCGAGATCGCGCTCGGGACGCTCGGGCCGGAGGCGGTGACGGTCGGGGCCGGGCTGCTGCCGCTGGTCGACTTCTTCGCCCAGGGCGGGCGGCGCCCCGAGCGCGCGCCCAGCATCCCGGCGCCCGCGTGGCAGACGGCGCTGCGGGACCGGGTCACCACCTGAGACCCGGCCCCGCGCCCGCTACGCGTAGGGGTCGAAGGAGATCCCGGCCGGCTTCGCCTCGGCGAGGTGGTCGGCGAAGCTGCCGTCCTTGAGCCCGAAGTGGGCGCTGCCGAAGTCGGCCTGGCTGAGCTTCTCGCGGATGCCGGGCGGGTAGCCGTTCCAGCCGACGAGGGCGGGGTACTGCCAGGTGCCCTGATGGTTCTCGGGCGGCTCATCGCCGGCGCCCGCGGCCCGGAAGCAGTGGGTGCCGATGCCGTCCTTGTGGTAGACGACCTTCGGGTGGGTGCCGTCCCAGCGGATCCGGTCCCGGGCGTGCACGGTGAAGGAGCCGTGGTTCGAGGTGGAGACGTACTGGGCCTGCCCGTCCTTGATCCAGACGACGACGTGTTCCCAGTCGTGCCGGTGGCCGCCGAGCCCGCTGCCCCAGACGGCCTGGTCCTTCTCGAAGTACAGCCCGTAGAGGACCGCGCACCACTCGCGGTCGCAGAGCGCACGGGAGTAGCCGTTGGTACCGGTCAGGTCCCAGGAGTCCCGGCACCCTCCGCTGACCGTGCCGGACGGGTTGAGCCCCGGGTTGAGGGTGCCGTCGGGGCCGATCGCGGCGGTCGGGTAGCAGCCGTCCGTGTCGTAGTCGTACGCGGGCTGGTAGGTCCGCTCCAGGGCGTCCGCGTTCGCGGGGAGCGCGGGCGGCGGGGCGGCGAGGGCGGCGCCCGGGAGGGCGAGGAGGAGCGCGAGGGCGCCGCCGAGGACGGCGGCCCCCTTCGCGACGCGGCGCGTGGTCTTCAACTCCGGCTCCCTGAGGGGGTCGAGGCGATGGGGGGTGGGTCGTGCGGCGGGGCGGTGGGTGGAGCGGACGATCGCGCGCTGACATGCCCACTCCAAGCCGCCGTCAAACGGCCGGCAACCGCGGACCGGCCGGAAACGTCCTGATCAGGGAGGGCGGGGGAAGACCGGGGGACGACCGGGGAAAGGGCGGATGACCGTGGCGGGGCGGGAAGGGAAAGCGGGCAGGGGGCCGCTGCGGGCGTTCCGGCGCGGGCCGGACGGCGGACGGCGGCGCGGGCGGCTGCTCGCCGGGCTCGGCCTCGCCACGGCCGGGCTGCTCGCGCTGCACCGGTTCGTGCCGAACACCCCGGGACGGCTGGGCAGCCTCCTGGAGTCCTTCCTCTTCTGGCTCGGCCCGTTCACCGCGCTGCTCCTGCTCTGCGCGGCGGTCCGCCGCGCCCGCGCGGCGCTGCTCGTCCTGCTCGTCCCCGCCGTCGCCTGGGCCGTCGCCTTCGTCCCGCTCCTGCTGCCCGCGCCCTCGCCCGGCGCGCGCGAACTCGCCGTCGTCCAGCACAACGTGGCCGACGACAACACCGATCCGGCCGGCACCGCCCGGGCCCTGGCGGACTCCGGAGCCGACCTGATCGCCCTCCAGGAGCTGGTCGACCCGGCGCTGGCCGTCTACCGGCGGGAACTCGCGCCCCGCTACCCGTACCACTCCGTGCGGGGCACGGTCGGCCTCTGGTCCCGCCACCCGCTCGGCGCCACCCGGGCGCTGGACATCAAGCCGGGAGGCGTCACGGAGCCGTGGCAGCGGGCGCTGCGGGCCGAGGTGCGCACGCCGTACGGGGAGGTGGCGGCGTACGTCGTCCACCTGCCGTCCGTACGCCTGGGCCCCGGCGGGCTCGCCTCGGCGCGCCGGGACGAGAGCGCCGCCCTCCTCGGCGGGATCCTGGCGGCCGATCCCTCCGACCGGATCGTCCTCGCGGGCGACCTCAACGGCACCGTCGACGACCGCGGCCTCGCCCCGCTGACCTCGCGCCTCGCCGCCCCCGAGCGCGGCCTCGCCCTGAGCTACCCCGCCGCCCTCCCCCTGGCCCGCATCGACCAGGTCCTCGCCCGCGGCGCCCACGTCCCCGCCGCCCGCACCCTCCCGGCCACCGGAAGCGACCACCTGCCGGTCCTGGTCCGGGTCTCCCTGCACGGCCCCGCCCGCCCCTGACCCCGGCCGCCGCCTTCGCCCGCCCGCGCGCGGGCGCCCGCGCGAGACGGGGGTCGCCCGTCCACCGCGACTTCCCGAACGCGCCGCCGCCCGAGACCCGCCGAACACCCCCTCTCCCCCCTTCGTCGGTTCGGGAGTTGGAGACGGGAGGGGTTGACGGGGGCCGGGCGCCTCCATAAGTTCACAGCTTGATAAAAGGCTTGCCGCCTTGCGGGACGCGTACGGGACCGGGCGGGCCGGGACCGTACGGCACTGCGGCACCGCCTCGACGAAAGGGTTGTCAGGTGCAGCTCAATCTTCTGCGGGGTGCGCGCCACCGGGCGCGCCCCCGCTCCCTCGCCGTCCTCCTCACCGGCGCGCTCGTGGCGACGGGCCTGGTCCTCACCGCGCCCGGCACCGCGCAGGCGGACGGCGAACGCGTGGACGTCTGGCTGACCACCACCTCCGACGCCGGAGGACGCACCGTCACGCGGGGACTCGCCCCGCAGACCCCGCTCGCCTTCGGTCCCGCCGGCGGCGGCGCGAGCCGCACGATCGCCGTCGACGAGTCCACCACCTACCAGCAGTTCGAGGGCGGCGGCGCCTCGATCACCGACACCACCGCCCACCTCCTGCGCGGCGGGGCGATCAGCGCCGCCACCCGCGACGAGGTCATGCGCAGGCTCTTCTCGCCGACCGACGGCATCGGGCTCTCCTTCGTCCGCAACCCCATCGGCGCCTCGGACCTCTCCCGGCCCGGGCACGTCTCCCTCGACGACACCTGCTGCGACCTGAACGACTTCGGCGCCAACGGCTACGACACGAACGTGCGGCTGCTGACCTCGCAGGCCAAGCAGCTGAACCCGGCGCTGCGGGTCAAGGGCGTGCCGTGGAGCGCACCCGGGTGGATGAAGGACAACGGCCGGATGGACCAGATGGGCTGGCTGAAGTGGGAGCACTACCCCACCTACGCGCAGTATCTGGTCAAGTACGTCCAGAGCTACCAGGCGGCGGGGATCAAGGTCGACTACCTCTCGGTGCAGAACGAGCCGAACTGCTGCCAGGCCGGCAACCCCACGGCGATGAACTACCCGGGCATGAGCTGGAACCCGTCCGGGCTGGTCGAGTTCACCAAGAACCACGTCTACCCGGCCTTCCGGGCCGCCGGGATCACCACCAAGGTCCTGGTGCACGACTGGAACTACGGCGACTACGCGAACTTCGGCGCGGCGGTCCTCGGTGACGCGGGCGTCCGGGACGACCCGCTCTTCGGCGGCATCGCCTGGCACGGCTACTCCGGCGACCCGGCCGTCGGCAGCCAGGTCCACGACCGGTACCCGTCGGTGCGCCAGTTCTCCACCGAGCACTCCGGCGGCACCTGGATCGGGAACCAGCACAACGAGGACCTGAAGGACATCGTGTCCTACGCCCGCAACTGGAGCGGCAGCCTGGTCAAGTGGAGCCTGGCCCTCAACCAGGACATGGGGCCGCACAACGGCGGCTGCGGCACCTGCACCGGTCTGGTCACCGTGCAGGAGGGCGGCGCCCGGGCCGGGCAGGTCGACTACACGGTCGAGTACTACACGACCGGTCACCTCACCAAGTTCGTGAAGCCCGGCGCGTACCGGATCGCCTCCACCGACGACGCGACCGTGCAGAACGTCGCCTGGCGCAACCCCGACGGCTCCAAGGCGCTGATCGCGCACAACGGCGGCGGCTCCGCGCAGTCCGTCCGCGTCGACTGGGGCGGCCGGTCCTTCACGTACACCCTGCCAGCCCGGACCACCGCCACCTTCACCTGGTCCGGGACGCCGGGCGGCACCGCGCCGGCCGGGGCGCTGACCGGGCTCGCGGGCAAGTGCCTGGACGTGGCCGGGGCGTCGAGCGCCGACGGCACCGCCGTCCAGCTGTACACCTGCAACGGCACGGCCGCCCAGCGGTGGACGCTCGCCGCCGACGGCACGGTCCGCGCGCTCGGCAAGTGCCTCGACGCCACGGGCGGCGCCACCGCCGACGGCACCAAGGCGCAGCTGTACACCTGCAACGGGACCGGGGCCCAGCGGTGGAGGTACGACCCCGCCACCCACGACGTGGTCAACACGGCCGCCGACAAGTGCCTGGACGTCACGGGCAACACCTCGGCCGACGGCACCCGGGCGCAGATCTGGACCTGCACCGGGGCCGCCAACCAGAAGTGGACCCACCAGCCGTCCTGACCGACCGCCCCGCCCCTCCTCCCCCGTCTCCAGGAGACCGCATGCCGCACCCGCACCACCGCAGGAGAGCGCGCGCCCGAGGGCTCGCCGCCACCGCCGCCACCGCCCTGATCGCGGGGCTCGTCGGCGCCGCGCCCAGCACCGCCGCGCCGGCCGCCGACGACCCGGCGCCCCGGATCGTCGACCGCTTCGAGGGCGAGGTGCCGTTCGCGGACCCGCCCGCCGAGGGGATCTTCACCTGGGGCAGCGACGCCGACGACCACCCGGCGCTCACGCTCGCCGAGCGGGCCGACGCCCCCGAGGGCTCCCGGGTCCTCGAAGGCCGCTACGACATCGGCGGCTGGGGCGGCTTCACCCACGACTTCGCCTTCGACCGGCCCGCCCAGGACTGGACCGCGCACGGCGGGATCCGGTTCTGGTGGTACGGGCAGAACACCGCGCCGCTGCCGCCCGGGTCGGGCAGGCGGATCGCCTTCGAGCTCAAGGACGGCGGCGCGAACGGCGAGGCGTCCGAGCTGTGGACGACCTCCTTCACCGACGACTGGGAGGGGTGGCACCTGGTCGAGCTCCCCTTCTCGTCCTTCCGGTACCGCGCCGACTACCAGCCGGTCGGCGGCATCGACCACGTCCTCGGCCTGGACCGGATGTGGGGGTACGCGCTGACGCTGCCGACGGGCGCGCCGGGCTCCTTCGCCCTCGACGGGATCGAGCTGTACGGCAGGGCGGACCCCGCGCTGACCACCCAGGTCGTCACGGGGGCCGCCGTGCACCCGGTGGCGGAGGGGTCCGCCGCCCGGATCGACGTCACCCTGAACACGACGGGCGCGGTGCCGACCGACCGGCCCGTCACCGTCGCCTACGCGACGAAGGACGACGGGCCGGCCGAGCCCGGCGAGGACTACCGGCCGGTCGCCGGCACCCTCGTCTTCCCCGCCGGGACGCCCTCCGGCACCACCCGCTCGATCACCGTCGAGACGCTGCGGGACGGCGCGGGCGAGACCGCCGAGACCGTCCCGGTGGAGCTGACCGTCGAGGGCGCCAAGGCGCCGGCCGAGCAGCCGGTCGTCGTGGTGGACGCGCACGGGCTGCCGTACCTCGACGCGCGGCTGCCGGTGAAGCGGCGGGTCGCCGACCTGCTGTCCCGGATGACCCCGGCCGAGAAGGCCGGGCAGATGACCCAGGCCGAGCGGAACGCGCTGCGCGCCCCCGGCGACATCGCCGGGTACGCGCTCGGCTCGCTGCTCTCGGGCGGCGGCTCGGTGCCCTCGCCCAACACGCCGGAGGCGTGGGCGCGGATGGTCGACGGCTACCAGCTGCGCACCCGGGCGACCCGGCTCCAGATCCCGCTGGTCTACGGCGTGGACGCGGTGCACGGGCACAACAACGTCGCCGGGGCGACGGTCATGCCGCACAACATCGGCATCGGCGCGACCCGCGACCCGGCACTCGCCGCCCGGACCGGCGCGGTGACGGCGAAGGAGGTGCGGGCGACCGGTGTCCCGTGGGACTTCGCGCCGTGCCTGTGCGTGACGCGGGACGAGCGCTGGGGCCGGTCGTACGAGGCGTTCGGCGAGGACCCGGCGCTGGTGACCGCGATGGAGACGGTCATCGAGGGCATGCAGGGCGCCCGGAACGGCAAGGACCTCGACCGCAACGACAAGGTCCTGACCAGCGCCAAGCACTTCGTCGGCGACGGCGGCACGGAGTTCGGCTCGTCGACGACCGGCGCGTACACGATCGACCAGGGCGTCACCCGGGTCACCCGGGAGGAGCTGGAGGCGGTGCACCTCGCCCCGTTCGCGGAGGCGGTGAAGCGCGGCGCGGGCACGGTCATGCCCTCGTACTCCTCGCTCGACGTCATCGGGGACGGGCACGGCCCGGTGAAGATGCACGCCAACGCCGAGATGATCAACGGGGTGCTGAAGGACCGGATGGGCTTCGAGGGCTTCGTCATCAGCGACTGGCAGGCCATCGACCAGATCCCCGGCGACTACCCGAGCGACGTGCGGACCTCGGTCAACGCCGGCCTGGACATGATCATGGTGCCGACGAACTACCAGGAGTTCACCCGGACCCTGGTGGCCGAGGTCGGGGCGGGCCGGATCCCGGTCTCCCGGATCGACGACGCCGTGTCCCGGATCCTCACGCAGAAGTTCCGGCTGGGGCTGTTCGAGAAGCCGTACGCGGACCCCACCCACCTCCCCTCGGTGGGCTCGGCCGAGCACCGGGCGGTGGCCCGCGAGGCCGCGGCCGCCTCGCAGGTGCTGCTGAAGAACGACGGCGGGCTGCTGCCGCTGAAGCCCTCGCAGAAGGTGTACGTGGCCGGCTCGAACGCCGACGACCTGGGCAACCAGACCGGCGGCTGGACCATCAGCTGGCAGGGCTCCTCCGGGAAGCACACCACCGGCACGACGATCCTCGAGGGGATGCGGAAGGCCGCGCCCGGGCTCACGTACTCCAAGGACGCCGCCGCGCCGGTGGAGGGGTACGACGCCGGGGTCGTGGTGGTCGGCGAGACGCCGTACGCGGAGGGCGTCGGGGACGTCGGCAACGGCCACGACCTGGAGCTGAGCGCCGCCGACAAGGCGGCGGTCGACCGGGTGTGCGCGGCGATGCCGTGCGCGGTGCTCGTCGTCTCCGGGCGGCCTCAGCTCATCGGCGACCGGCTGCCGGGGATCGACGCCCTGGTGGCGTCCTGGCTGCCGGGCACCGAGGGCGACGGCGTCGCGGACGTGCTCTTCGGACGGAAGCCCTTCACCGGGCGGCTGCCGGTGACCTGGCCCCGGTCGGAGGCCCAGCTGCCGATCAACGTCGGCGACTCCTCGTACGACCCGCAGTTCCCGTACGGCTGGGGGCTCACCACCCTGACGGCCGCGCCCCGGGGCGGCGAGGCCGCCCTGAGGGCGCTGGGGCTCACCGCCCGGGTGCTCCAGGCGGCCGGGCGGGGCGGTTCACCCGAGGCGCGGCGCCTGGTGGCCCGGGCCCGGCTGCTGGTGCAGGATCGCATCGGACAGAAGGTCACGGAGGCGGTGGCGAAGCCGTTCGCCGAGGCCGACCACCGGCTGCTCTCCGGTGACCCGGCGGGCGCGGTGGCGCGGCTGACCGCGGCCTACCGCGCGGCGGGCTGAGCACGGGGTCCGGTGGCAGGCCCCTTCAGGGGTCGGCCACCGGACCTCCCGGCGTTGCATAGCCATGCGGATTCATGCATACTATTGCCATGTCCAAGGTTCTCACCTCCCTTCCCGTCGGCGAGCGCGTCGGCATCGCCTTCTCCGGTGGTCTCGACACCTCCGTCGCGGTCGCGTGGATGCGTGACAAGGGCGCGGTCCCCTGCACGTACACCGCCGACATCGGCCAGTACGACGAGCCCGACATCGCCTCGGTGCCCGGGCGCGCCCAGACCTACGGCGCCGAGGTGGCCCGCCTGGTCGACTGCCGCGCCGCGCTGGTCGAGGAAGGGCTGGCCGCGCTCACCTGCGGCGCCTTCCACATCCGCTCCGGCGGCCGGGCCTACTTCAACACCACCCCGCTGGGCCGCGCCGTCACCGGCACCCTCCTGGTGCGGGCGATGATGGAGGACGACGTCCAGATCTGGGGCGACGGCTCGACCTTCAAGGGCAACGACATCGAGCGGTTCTACCGCTACGGCCTGCTGGCCAACCCGCACCTGCGGATCTACAAGCCGTGGCTGGACGCCGACTTCGTCACCGAGCTCGGCGGCCGCAAGGAGATGTCGGAGTGGCTCGTCGCCCACGACCTCCCCTACCGGGACTCCACCGAGAAGGCGTACTCCACCGACGCCAACATCTGGGGCGCCACCCACGAGGCGAAGACCCTGGAGCACCTGGACACCGGCGTCGAGACCGTCGACCCGATCATGGGCGTGCGGTTCTGGGACCCGTCCGTCGAGATCGCCCCCGAGGACGTGACGATCGGCTTCGTGCAGGGCCGCCCCGTCACCATCAACGGCAAGGAGTTCGCCTCCGCCGTCGACCTGGTCATGGAGGCCAACGCCATCGGCGGCCGGCACGGCCTGGGCATGTCCGACCAGATCGAGAACCGGATCATCGAGGCCAAGAGCCGCGGCATCTACGAGGCCCCCGGCATGGCGCTGCTGCACGCCGCCTACGAGCGCCTCGTCAACGCCATCCACAACGAGGACACCCTCGCCCAGTACCACAACGAGGGCCGCCGCCTCGGCCGCCTCATGTACGAGGGCCGCTGGCTGGACCCGCAGGCGCTGATGATCCGCGAGTCGCTCCAGCGCTGGGTCGGCGCCGCCGTCACCGGCGAGGTCACCCTGCGGCTGCGGCGCGGCGAGGACTACTCGCTCCTCGACACCACCGGCCCCGCCTTCAGCTACCACCCGGACAAGCTGTCCATGGAGCGCACCGAGGACTCCGCCTTCGGCCCGCTGGACCGGATCGGCCAGCTGACCATGCGGAACCTCGACATCGCCGACTCCCGCGCCAAGCTGGAGCAGTACGCCGGCATCGGCCTCATCGGCTCCGGCAGCCCCGCCATCGGCGCCGCGCAGGCCGCCGCCACCGGCCTCATCGGCTCGCTCACCGAGGGCGGCGCCGAGGTCATCGCCTCCCGCGGCGAGACCCCCGACAGCGAGGAGACGGCGCTCGACCGCGCCGCCATGGAGACCGGCACCGACTAGTCTCCGGCGATCCGAGCGACACCCGAGGAGGGGCGGCCCGCGCCGCCCCTCCTCCGCGTCCGCCGCCGCGTCCGGCCCCGCCGATGTTCCCGGTCAGCGGGAAACGGCTCCTGCGCCGGGCCGCCCCCGCCTGCGAGGCTCCCCTCCGTCGTGGATCCACGCAAGGAGGTCGTGACGGATCATGAGGGGCGCCAAGACTCTGGCCGGGCTCGCGGACTGGGCAGCCGAGGCCTACGGGGACGAGGAGGCACTCGTCCTCGGCGGGGACCGCTGGACCTTCCGGGAGCTGCGGGACCGCGTCGACGAGCTGGCCCGGGCGGCGATCGCACGGGGACTGCGCCCCGGGGACGCCGTCGCCGTGTGGGCGCCGAACAGCGCCCGGTGGGTGGTGGCCGCGCTCGGCGCGGTGGCCGCCGGGGGCGTCCTCGTCCCCGTGAACACCCGCTACCGGGCGGCCGAGGCCGCCGACATCCTGCGCCGCTCCCGCGCCCGGCTGCTCTTCACCGAGCACGACTTCCTGGGCACGGACTACCGCGCGCTGCTCGCCGGGTCGGGCGAGGAACTGCCGCACCTGGAGCGGACGGTGGCCCTGCACGCGGAGGACTGGCCGGAGTTCCTGGCCGCCGCGGACCGGGTGACGACGGCGGAGCGGCTGGCCCGCTCGGCCGCCGTCCGCCCGGACGACCCGGCCGACGTCCTCTTCACCTCCGGCACCACCGGCCGGCCCAAGGGCGTCCCCGCCACCCACAGGCAGAACCTGCGCGTGTACGACGCCTGGGCCCGCACGGTCACCCTGCGGCGCGGCGACCGCTACCTGCTGGTGAACCCCTTCTTCCACACCTTCGGCTACAAGGCGGGCGTCCTCGCCTGCCTGCTGCACGGGGCGACGATCGTGCCCGAACCGGTCTTCGACGCGGAGGCGGTCCTCACCCGGATGCGGGACGAGCGGATCTCCGTCCTCACCGGGGCGCCCACCGTCTTCACCTCGCTCATCCACCACCCGGACCGCGCCTCGTACGACCTGGGCGCGATGCGCATGGCGGTGACGGGCGCGGCGAACATCCCGACCGCCCTCATCGAGCAGATCAGGACCTGCCTCGGCGCCCGCGCCGTCTCCACCGCCTACGGGCTGACCGAGTCGACCGGGGTGGTGGCGATCTGCCCGCCGCACGAGTCCCCCGAGACGCTCGCCCACACCTCCGGCACCGCCCTGGAGGGCACCGAACTGCGCGTCGACGCCCCGCCCGGCGAACCCGGCGAGATCCTGACCCGCGGCTACCACGTGATGCGCGGCTACCTCGACGACCCCGGGGCGACGGCCGAGGCGGTGGACCCGGACGGCTGGCTGCGCACCGGCGACGTCGGCGTCCTCGACGACCGCGGCTTCCTGCGGATCACCGACCGGCTCAAGGACATGTTCGTCGTCGGCGGGTTCAACGTGTACCCGGCGGAGGTCGAGCAGGTCCTGCGGACCCACCCGGCCGTCCTGGACGCGGCGGTCGTCGGCGCCCCGGACGGGCGGCTCGGCGAGATCGGCGTGGCGTACTGCGTCCCCGCCGCCGGCGCCCGGATCGACGCCGCCGAACTCACCTCGTACACCCGTGAGCGCCTGGCCAACTTCAAGGCCCCGCGCGCCTTCCACACGCTCCCGGCCCTCCCGCACAACGCGGCGGGCAAGGTCGACAAGGGCGCCCTGCGACGGCTGGCGGGGAACCCCGCCGGCGGATGAGGAGCACGCACGTGAACGACAGCACCACCACCCCCACCGATGTCGACGTCGTCGTCGTCGGAGCGGGCGTCACCGGCCTGTACGCCGTGCACCGGCTGCGCGGACTCGGCCTGCGCGTGCGCGGGTTCGAGCGCGGGGACGACGTGGGCGGGGTCTGGTACTGGAACCGCTACCCGGGAGCCCGCTGCGACGTGGAGTCGGTGGACTACTCGTACTCCTTCGACGAGGAGCTCCAGCAGGAGTGGGACTGGAGCGAGAAGTACGCCACCCAGCCCGAGATCATGCGCTACCTCGGCCACGTCGCCGACCGCTTCGACCTGCGCGCCCCCTACTCCTTCGGGACCTCGGCCCGCTCGGCCGAACTCGACGAGGAGACGCTGACCTGGACGGTCCGCACGGACCGGGGCGAGACGGTGACGACGCGGTTCTGCGTGTTCGCCGTCGGCTGCCTCTCCGCCACCCACCGCCCGGACATACCGGGGGCCGCGGAGTTCGCCGGCCCCGTCCACCACACCGGGGCGTGGCCCCACGAGGGCGTCGACCTCACGGGCCTGCGGGTCGGGGTCGTCGGCACCGGCTCCTCCGGCATCCAGGCGGTGCCGCTCCTCGCCGAGCAGGCCGCGCACCTGACCGTCTTCCAGCGCAGCGCCAACTACAGCGTCCCGGCGGGCAACCGCCCCCTGGACGAGGAGACGCGGACCGCGCAGAAGGCCGGGTACGCCGAGCGGCGCCGGCTGGCGCGGCTCAGCGGCGGCGGGTCGCCGCACCGGGCCCACCCGTCGAGGACCTTCGAGGTGTCCGAGGAGGAGCGGCGGGCCGCGTTCGAGGAGCGCTGGCGGCTCGGCGGGGTGCTGTACTCCAAGACCTTCCCCGACCAGCTCACCGACCCGGCGGCCAACGACGCGGCGCGCGCCTTCTGGGAGGAGAAGATCCGGGGCCTCGTCGAGGACCCGGCCGTCGCCGACCTGCTGATCCCCACCGACCACCCGATCGGCACCAAGCGGATCGTCACCGACTCCGCCTACTACGAGACGTTCAACCGGCCCGACGTCCGCCTGGTCGGGCTGCGCGACAACCCGATCGACCGGATCGAGCGCCGCGGCGTCGTGCTGGCCGACGGCACCCTGGTCGAGCTGGACGCGCTGGTCTTCGCCACCGGCTTCGACGCGATGACCGGCGCGCTCGACCGGATCGAGGTCCGCGGGCGCGGCGGGCGGCTGCTGCGGGACGCCTGGGCCGCGGGCCCCCGGACCTATCTGGGCCTGGGCGTGGACGGCTTCCCGAACCTGTTCAGCCTGACCGGGGCCGGCAGCCCGTCCGTGATGGCGAACGTGGTGCTCTGCGCCGAGCAGCACGTCGACTGGCTTGCGGAGTGCCTGCGCCACCTGGACGCGCACGGCCTCCGGGCGATCGAGGCCCGGGAGGACGCCGTCGAGAAGTGGGTCGCGGAGTGCCGCGACCGGGCGGCCGCCACCCTCTTCATGGCGGCGGACTCCTGGTACCTCGGCGCCAACATCCCCGGCAAGCCCCGGGTGTTCATGCCGTTCGTCGGCGGCTTCGCGGTGTACGGGGAGATCATCGCGGGCGTCGCGGAGAACGGCTACGAGGGGTTCGACCTGATCGGGCCGTGAAGGTCCGGAAAGGCGGCCGCGCCCCCTCCCCCACCGGTCGGGTGGGCGAGGGGGCGCGGGCGCGCGGGGGCTCAGGAGGCGTCGAGTGCGGCGCGCAGGACGCCGAAGGCGGTCGCGCGGGCCTCGGCGCCCTCCGGCAGGCCGCCGGCCATGGAGAGGAAGCCGTGGAACATGCCCGGGTAGTGGTGGTGCTCCACGGGGACCCCGGCGGCGGCGAGCGCCTCCGCGTAGGCGAGCCCCTCGTCCCGCAGCGGGTCGAGGCCCGCGGTGACGACGTGGGCGGGCGGCAGGCCGGCGAGGTCGGCGTGGGCGAGCGGCGCCGCGTGCGGCAGGGTGCGGTCGGCGGGGTCGGGCAGGTAGGCGTCCCAGTACCAGCGCAGGTGGTCGGCGGTGAGGAAGAACCCCTGGGCGTTCTCCCGGTGCGAGGGGCGGGAGCGCTCGGGGTCCAGCATCGGGTAGTAGAGCGCCTGGAAGGCGAGCCGGGGGCCGCCGCGGTCGCGGGCGAGCAGGGCGACGACGGTGGCCAGGTGGGCGCCCGCGCTGTCCCCGGCGACGGCGAGCCGGCGGCCGGGGTGGGTCGAGGCGGTCCACCGCAGGGCGGTGTAGGCGTCCTCGGGCGCGGCGGGGAAGGGGTGCTCGGGGGCGCGCCGGTAGTCGGCCGAGACGACGGTGGCGCCGGTGGCGCCGGCGAGGGCCCGGCAGAAGGCGTCGTGGCTGTCGAGGTCGCAGAGGACGAAGCCGCCGCCGTGGCAGAAGAGGACCACGGGGGCGTCCTCCCGGGCGTCCGGCTCGTAGACGCGGACCGGGACGCCGTCGGCGTCCCGGTCGGTGACCCGGGCGACGGGGGGCGGGGGGCCGGCGGGCCGGGGGCGGGCGGCGAAGAAGGCGCGCACCTCGGCGATGTCGGTCATGGTGGTGCCCAGCGGGGGGAACTGGCCGGCGGCGAGGTCGATGAGGGCCCGGACCTCGGGGCTGGGCGGGTTCACGCGTCGGTCTCCTTCGCGGTCAGGAGGGGCATGCGGCCGGCCGACGCCCCGCCGTCGACGGCGAGTTCGGCGCCGGAGAGGTACGAGGAGTCGTCGGAGGCGAGGAAGGCGACCAGCCGGGCGACCTCCTCGGGTTCCCCGACCCGTCCGAGCGGCGCGGCGGGGTGGGCGGCGGTGCCCAGGTGGGCGGTCATGGCGGTGGCGATGGCGCCGGGGTGCACGGAGTTGACGCGGATGCCGTCCGGGCCGAGTTCGAGGGCGGCCGTCTTCGTCAGTCCGCGCAGTCCCCACTTGGCGGCGCCGTAGGCGCCGTGGCCCCAGATGCCCTGGAGGCCGGCCTGCGAGGAGATGTTGACGATGGACCCGCCGCCGCTCGCCCGCAGCGCGGGGGCCGCGGCGCGGATGCCGAGGAAGGGTCCGGCGAGGTTGACCCGGAGGAGGGTGTCGAGGCGGGCCGGGTCCTCGTGCTCGACGGGGGACGTGGAGTAGACGGCGGCGTTGTTGACGAGGACGTCGAGCCGGCCGAAGCCGTCGACGGCGGCGGCGACGGCGGCGCTCCAGGAGGCCTCGTCGGTGACGTCGTGGCGGACGAAGCGGGCGGCGGGGCCGAGGGAGGCGGCGGTCGCCTCGCCCTCCTCCGCCCGCACGTCCGTGAGGACGACGCGGGCGCCGAGGGCGGTGAAGAGGCGGGCCTCGGCCTCGCCCATGCCGCGTGCGGCGCCGGTGATCAGCGCGACCTTGCCGGTCAGGTCGACGGGCATCGGCGGTCCTCCTTCGGGCCGGTGGCGGGGGCTGGCCGGAGCACGGGGCCCGTGGTCCAGCCACCGTCGACGGCGAGTTCGGCCCCGGTGACGTACGAGGCGGCGTCGGAGAGCAGGAAGACGACCGCGCGGGCGACCTCCTCGGGTGCGCCGACCCTTCCCATCGGGACGGCCGGATGGTCGCCCTCGCCGGTGCCGAGGCCGAGGTGGGCGGTCATGGGGGTGAGGATCATGCCGGGGTGGACGGAGTTGACCCGGACGCGGGCGGCGGCCAGCTCCACGGCGGCGATCCTGGTGAGGCCGCGGACGCCCCACTTGGCCGCCCCGTATCCGGCGGTCCGGGCGAGGCCCGTGAGGCCGGCGGCGGAGGAGACGTTGACGACGGAGCCGCCGCCGTGCTCCCGCATCACCGGGATCACGGTCCGCAGGCCGAGGAAGACCCCGGTCAGGTCGACGTCGACGACCCTGCGGAAGGCCTCGGCGGTCTGCTCCTCCAGGGCGTGGGAGCCGCCGGAGATCCCGGCGTTGTTGACCAGGCCGTCGATCCGGCCCCAGGTGGCGGAGGCGTACGCCGCGGCCGCCCGCCAGTCGTCCTCGGAGGTGACGTCGTGCCGGAGGAACCGGGCGCGGTCGCCGAGCTCCCGGGCGAGCGCGCGGCCCTCGTCCTCCAGGAGGTCGGTGACCAGCACGCGGGCCCCCGCGGCGGCGGCCGCGCGGGCCGTCGCCGCTCCGATGCCCCGGGCGCCGCCGGTGACGACCACCGTGCGGCCGCGCAGCGCCGCGTCCGCGGCCGGCCCGGTCACGGGCGGTGCTCCGCGATGTCGTCGGCGGCGAGCCAGCTGAAGGTCATGGCGGGGCCGATGGTCGCGCCGGGGCCCGGGTAGGTCTCGCCCATGACGGCGGAGGAGACGTTGCCGGAGGCATACAGGCCGGGGATGGCGGTGCCGTCCTCGCGCAGGACGCGGGCGGTCGCGTCGGTGACGAGGCCGCCCTTGGTGCCGATGTCGCCGGGGTGGACGGGGACCGCGTGGAAGGGGCCCTTCTCCAGCGGCGCCAGGTTGGGGTTGGGCAGGGTCGGGTCGCCGTAGTACCGGTCGTAGACGCTGTCGCCCCGGTGGAAGTCCTCGTCCCGGCCGGCCCGGGCGAAGCCGTTGAAGCGGTCCACGGTGGCGCGCAGCCGCTCGGGGGCGGCGCCGATGAGGGCGGCCAGCCCCTCCACGGTCGCGGCCTGCTTGACGAAGCCGCTCTCCCGCCACGGGGCGGGGAAGGGCTGCCCGGGGAAGAGCCCCATGAAGAAGTAACGGGACTTGGCCGTGGCGTCGAGGATCAGCCAGGAGGGCACGGCGGTGGCTCCGCCGCGGGCCTGGTGGGCGTACATGGCGTCGACGAACTCGTGGTACGGGGCGGCCTCGTTGGCGTACCGCTCCCCCGCCGAGTCGACGATCACCATGCCGGGGATGCCCCGGTCGGCGACGAGGAAGAAGGGCTTGTCGCCGGGGGGCACGACGGTGGGTGCGCCCCACACCTTGTCCATCAGGTCGAGGGCGGCGCCGAGGGCGAGGGCCGGTTCCAGGGCGTCGCCGGTCTGGCCTTCCGCGGCGGCGCTCCACGCGCCGGAGGTGGGGGCCGGCAGGTACTTCTCGCGCAGGGCCTGGTCGTGGGAGAAGCCGCCGGAGGCGAGGACCACGCCGCCGGCGGCGCGGACGGCGAGGTCGCGGCCGTCCTTGCGCACCCGGATGCCGGTGACCCGGCCGTCCTCCTCGACCAGTCCGGTCAGCGGGGCGGAGAGCCAGAGCTCGCCGCCGAGCCGGTCGAGGGAGTGGCGCATGCGGGCGATCAGCGCCTCGCCGAGGGAGAGCGGCTCGCGGCCGGTGACGAGGGCCTTGGCGGCGCGGGCGCCGACCTTGACGGCGGTCCGCCGGCCGGCCCAGGTGCGGCCGACCATGTTCAGGTCGTGGAAGTCCCGGGAGGTGATGGTGAGGCCGTAGGTGGGGAGGCCGGCGCGGCGCATGGTGGCGCGGCGTTCGGGGGCGAGCTTCCTGAAGTCGAAGACCTCGGGTTCGACGGAGCGGCCCTGCGGGTAGCCGCCGAGGCGCTCGGGGTAGTAGTCGGAGTAGCCGGGGGTGTAGACGAAGCGGACGTCGGTGCGGTCGTGGAACTCCCGGACCATGCGCGGCCCGTACCGCACGTAGGCGTCCTTGCGGGCGTCGGGGACGCGGTCGCCGACGGTGGCGTCCAGGTAGGCGCGGGCCTTCTCCGGGGTGTCGCCGAGTCCGGCGGCGTCCAGGTGGAAGTTGCCGGGCACCCAGATGGCGCCGCCGGACAGGGCGGTGGAGCCGCCGTAGACGTCGGTCTTCTCCACCACCAGGGCGGTCAGTCCGCGCAGCCGGGCGGTGAGGGCCGCGGCCATGCCGGCGGCGCCGGAGCCGACCACGACCACGTCGTAGGTGTGGTCCCAGGTGCTGTTCATCGCGTTCTCCCTCGTGTCGTCTTCGCCGCGGCGGGCGGTGCCGGTTCAGCGGGCGGTGACGCGGGCGTCGGTGAGGACGGGGGCGTCGCCGCGGTCCGCGGCGGTGGCGGTCAGCCGGTGTCCGTCGGCGGTGTGCCAGATCCGCAGCCGCAGCGTCTCGCCGGGGAGGAACACCCCGGCGAAGCGGGTGCGGCAGCCGGTGACCGCGCCGGCGTCGCCGTCGAGCAGGTGGTCGGTGACGGCCTTGACGGCCATGCCGAAGGTGCAGAGCCCGTGCAGGACGGGCCGGTCGTAGCCGGCCCGGCGGGCGGTGGCGGGGTCGGCGTGGAGCGGGTTCCAGTCGCCGGTGAGCCGGTAGAGCAGCGCCTGCTGGGGGAGCGTGGGGAGCTCCAGGACCAGGTCGGGTGCCCGGTCCGGGGCGGGGAGGCGGTCGGAGGGGCCGCGGTCGCCGCCGAAGCCGCCCTCGCCCCGGGCGAAGACGTGGTTGCGCTGGGTGAGGAGGGGGAGGCCGTCCTCGCCGAGGAGGGTGGACTCCTGGACGAGGACGGCGCCGCTGCCCTTGTCGTACACGTCGGCGAGCCGGGTGACGGCGGTGGCGCGGGCGGCGGCCGGCAGCGGGCGGTGCACGGTGATCTCCTGGCCGCCGTGCAGCACCCGCGCGAGGTCGAGGTCGACGCCGGGCAGCTCGAACACCTGGAAGCCGACGCCTCCGGTGCCGCCGGCGACGACACCGAAGGTGGGCAGGGTGTGGAGGCCGTCCGGGTGGCCCTCGTAGACGTACCGCAGTTCGCGCGGGTCGGTCTCGGGGACGCCCGCGCCGAGCGCCAGGTGGTAGAGGCGCACGGCGCGGTCGTCCCAGGAGACCTCGGTCCGCACCGGGGGCGCGGCCTTCGCCCTCTCGGGGTCGATCGGCATCAGAAGGCTCCGACGGCGTAGCGGCTGCGGTAGTAGAGCAGCGGCCGGCCGTCCTCGCCGGCGTCGAGGGCGACGACGTGGGCGGTGACCAGGTGGTGGTCGCCGGCCTCGTACACCTCGTGCAGTGCGCACTCGACGTGGGCGAGCGCGCCGTCGACGCGGACGGTGCCGTGGTCGCTCTCCCGCCAGGGCACGCCGGCGAACTTGTCGGGGCCGCTTCGGCCGAGGGCGGCGCAGGTGGTCCGCTGGTCCTCGGCGAGGATGTTGACGCAGAAACGGCCGGCCCGCTCGATCCTCGGCCAGCTGGTGGAGGACCTGCCGACGGCGAGCATCACCAGCGGGGGGTCGAGGGAGAGGGAGGCGAAGGACTGGCAGGCGAAGCCGACGGGTTCGCCGCCGTCGAGCGCCGCCACGACGGTGATGCCGCTGGCGAAGCGGCCGAGGACGTCCCGGAAGAGGGCGGGGTCGATCAGCCGTTCCACTGGTGGCCCCAGACGCTGTCGGCGGTGATCTCCTTGGCGACCCAGGTGGCGGGGTCGACGACGAGGCCGTCCCAGCCGTACTCGACCTGGAAGCCGCCGGGGGCCTGGGCGTAGAAGGACACCATGCGGTCGTTGGTGTGGCGGCCGAGGCTGGAGGCGATCGGGATGCCGGCGGCCTGCATGCGGTCGAGTCCGAGGCCGACGTCGTCGAGGGTCTCCAGCTCCACCATGAAGTGCACGATGCCAGGGGGCAGGGCGCCGGGGTAGAGGCCGAGGCTGTGGTGGCGGCGGTTGGGGCTGAGGAAGTGCATCCAGTGGAAGTCGCGCTGTTCGGCGGCGGTGGGGACGGCCTGCGGCGGCAGCTTCATCGAGTCGCGGAGCTGGAAGCCGAGGAGCTTCTCGTAGAAGTCGAGGGCGGCCTCGACGTCCGGGACCGGCAGGACGACGTGGCCGAGGCCGAGGTCGCCGGTTACGAAGCGGTTGCCGTAGGGGGTGGCCAGCGGGGTGTGGTCCTGGGCCTGGCCCCAGTAGAGCTCCAGCGGGTTGCCGCAGGGGTCCGTGAGGTGGATCAGGCCCTGGACGCGGCGCTCGGCGAGTTCGTCGGCGTCGGCGGTCTTGACGGCGACTCCGGCCGCCTCCAGTTCGGCGGCGGCCTCGGCGAGGGCGGTGGCGTTCGCGACCTCCCAGCCGGCGGCGAGCAGCCGGTCGCTGTCGCCGGCCCGGATCGCGATGCGGTACGCGCGGTCGTCGACGCGCAGCAGGAGGGTGGTGTCGGTGGAGCCGGGAGCCTCGGCCATGCCGAGGATGTCGAGGGTGTAGCGGCGCCACTCGTCGAGGCGGGTGGTCTCCAGGCGCAGGTAGCCGAGTGCGCGGATGTCCATGGGGAACCTCTGTGTTCGCTGAGGGGGTTCGGCGGGGTCAGTGGGTGAAGAAGTCGACGGCGAGCCGGTTGAACTCGTCGGCCCGTTCGGTCTGGGCCCAGTGGCCGCAGTGCGGGAAGACGTGCAGGCGCGCGTCGGGGATGGTCTTGAGGGCGACGAGCGCGCCGTCGAGGGGGTTGACGCGGTCCTCGCGGCCCCAGGTGAGGAGGACCGGCCGGGTGATCCGGTGGGCCTCGCGCCAGAGCATGGCGGCCTCGGACCAGCGCGGGTCGGCGAAGGAGGCCGCCATGCGGGCGGAGCCGAGCCGGGTGTCGGGGTCGGTGGCGGAGGCCCAGCGCTCCTCGACGAGTTCGTCGGTGACGATCGCGGGGTCGTACGCCATGACGCCGAGGAAGGCGCGCATCTGCTCCCGGGTGGGCTCGGGGGCGGCGTTGAACTCGAAGAGCCGCTTGATGCCCTCGGTCGGGTCGGGGGCGAAGAGGTTGACGGAGACGCCGCCGGGGCCCATGAGGAGGAGCTTGTCGGTCTTCTCGGGGTGGTCCAGGGCGATCCGGACGGCCGTCCCGCCGCCGAGCGAGTTGCCGACGAAGTGGGCGCGATCGATGCCGAGTTCGTCCATGAGGGCGGCGACGGCGTGCGCGCTGTAGCTGAAGTAGTCCCGGTCGAGCACCGGCTTGTCGGAGCGGCCGTAGCAGGGCTGGTCGACCAGGAGGGTGCGGAAGTGGCGGGCGAGGACGGGGAGGTTGCCGCCGAAGTTGCTCCAGCCGGAGGCACCGGGGCCGCCACCGTGCAGCATGATCACGACGGGGGCGTCGGGGCGGCCGTCGGGCCCGGCCTCGTGGTAGTGGAGGGTGAGGCCGGCGGCCTTGGCGGTGCGGGAGGTCGACGCGTGGGTGGGTCCGGTCATCTGCGGCTGCCTCTCAGGCCATGGTGTCTTGGATGTCGATGCCGAGGGCGCACTGCCCGTACATGACGAGGGCGCGCTCGGGGTCGTTGGCGGCGTGGCCGCGGCCGGTGTGGGCGTCGCGCCAGGCGCGCTGGACGGCGTGGGGACCGGTGCGCATGGCGTTGCCGCCGGCGTTCTCCATGAGGAGGTCGACCGCGCCGACGGCGCGTTCGGTGGCGAGGACCTGGTCGCGGCGGGTGCGGGTGCGCAGTTCCATGGGGATCTCCTCGCCGCGCCCGGCCAGTTCGTACATGGCGGCGACGTTGCGGGTGAGCTGGAGCCAGGCGGCGTCGATGTCGCCGGCGGCGCGGGCGATGCGGACCTGGGCGAAGGGGTCCTCGGCGACCTGCTGGCCGTAGGAGACGCGGAAGCGCTTGCGGGTGGCCTCGACGTAGGAGTCGTAGGCACCCTCGGCGATGCCGACGATCGGGGTGGCGATGGTGGTGGTGAAGACGCCGGCGTAGGGCAGCCGGTAGACCGGTTCGGGGTTGACGGCGTGGCCCGGCACGTCCAGGGCGGTGACGGGGCCGAAGCTGAGGGCGCGGTGCTCGGGGACGAAGACGTCGTCGACGACGATGTCGTTGCTGCCGGTGCCGCGCAGGCCGACGGTGTCCCAGACGTCGTCGATCCGGTACTCGGCCCGCGGGATCAGGAAGGTGCGCATGTCGACCGGCTTGCCCTCGGCGTCGGTGACGAGGCAGCCGAGGAGGACCCAGCGGGCGTGGTCGCAGCCGGAGGAGAAGTGCCAGCGGCCGGAGAGGCGGAAGCCTCCGTCGACGGCGGCGGCCTTGCCGGTGGGGGCGTACGAGGAGGCGATGCGGGTCCGGGGGTCGGTGCCCCAGACCTCCTGCTGGGCGCGGGGGTCGAAGAGGGCGACGTGCCAGGGGTGGACGCCGACCACGGAGGCGACCCAGCCGGTCGATCCGCAGGCCTTGGCGATCTCCTTGACGGCCGTGTAGAAGACCACGGGGTCGGCGGCGGCGCCGCCGAAGGCCGTCGGCTGGAGCAGCTGGAAGAAGCCGGTGTCCTCCAGTTCCTTGACGGAGGCGTCGGGCACGCGGCGCAGTTCCTCGGCCTCGGCGGCGCGTTCGCGCAGGACGGGGGCGAGGTCGCGAACGGCTGCCAGGACGTCATCGGCCATGGGGGCATCCCCTTTCGGGTCGTGGTGGGGGAATGCCAGGACCGTACGGGGAGCCGTCGCCGGGGTGAACGCTCCGCTCCCACTGAGCGGGAAGGCGCGCGGGTTCAGAGCATGGGGTCCTGGACGTCGAGGCCGACGGCGTCCCTGCCGAAGAGGGCGAGGGCGCGTTCGACGTCGTTGGCGGCCTGGCCGCGGCCGGTGTGCAGGTCGCGCCAGGCGCGGGCGAGGACGTCGCCGCCGCTGCGCAGGGGGCTGCCGCCGGCGTTCTCGCGCAGCAGGTCGACGGCGGTGAGGGCGCGTTCGGTGGCGAGGGCCTGGTCCCGGCGGGTGCGGGCGCGCAGCGCGCGGGAGGGTTCGCGGCCGGCGCGGACCGTCTCGTACAGCTCGGCGGTGTCGCGGGCGAGCTGGAGGCGGGCGGCGTCGATCTCGCCGGCGGCGCGGGCGATGCGGACCTGGGCGAAGGGGTCCTCGGCGAGGCGCCGGCCGGGCGGGAGGGCGGGGTGGGCGCGGGCGACGCCGACGTGGTGCTCGTAGGCGCCCTCGGCGATGCCGACCATGACGGTGGAGACGGTGGTGGTGAAGAGGGCGGCGTAGGGCAGCCGGTAGACGGGCTCGGGGTTGACCGCGTGGCCGGGGCAGCGGAGCGAGGTGACGGGGGCGTAGCCGAGGGTGCGGTGGGCGGGGACGAAGGCGTCGGTGACGACGAGGTCGTTGCTGCCGCTGCCGCGCAGGCCGAGGGTGTCCCAGACGTCGTCGACGCGGTAGTCGGCGCGGGGGACGAGGAAGGTCCGCATGTCGAGGGGGCGGCCGTCGGCGTCGTCGACGAGGCCGCCGAGCAGGGCCCAGCCGGCGTGGTCGGCGCCTGCGGCGAAGTGCCAGCGGCCGGCGAGGCGGTAGCCGCCGTCGACGGGGGTGACGGTGCCGGTGGGGGCGTGCGAGGAGCAGATGAGGGCGGAGGGGTCGCCGTCCCACACGTCGTGCTGGGCGCGGGGGTCGAGCTGGGCGACGTACCAGGGGTGGACGCCGAGGAGGGCGGCGGT
Source organism: Streptomyces sp. NPDC058758 (assembly GCF_042746075.1). Lineage (NCBI taxonomy): Bacteria > Bacillati > Actinomycetota > Actinomycetes > Kitasatosporales > Streptomycetaceae > Streptomyces > Streptomyces sp. NPDC058758. The sequence goes on from NZ_JBHYPS010000025.1 coordinate 28,021, forward strand.
CCAGCCGGTGGAGCCGCAGGCCCGGGCGAGTTCGTGGACGGCGGCGTGGAAGACGGCGGGGGCGGCGGCGAGTCCGCCGTACGCGCGGGGGCGGAGCAGCCGGAAGAAGCCGGTGTCCGCCAGTTCCCCGACGGAGGCGGCGGGCAGGCGGCGCAGCTCCTCGGCCTCGGCGGCGCGTTCGCGCAGGGCGGGGGCGAGGGCGCGGACCGCCGTGAGGACGTCGTGGTCGCGCATGGGGTGCCTCTCGGATCCGGGGCCCGGATCCTGGGCTCCTCCTGGGGTGACGAGAGGGAACCTACGCGTTACCGTTCCGAGACGGAACACCCCCTTCCCGTACCCGTGCCCCTCTGGCAATCTCCACGCAATACCGGAGATTACGGACGCGGCTCGGCTTCGGCCCGCCGCGCCGTCCGTGTGGGAGGTGTCGATGACGACCCGAGCCGCCGAGCCCGCCCCGACCGCCGAGGAGGGCGGTGCCGCCGTGCCGCCGCTCTCGCTCCTGGAGAAGGCGGCGAAGGTGCTCAGCGCCTTCCAGAGCGGCGGTCCGCGCCTGACGCTCACCGAGGTCGTGCAGCGGTCCGGGATCCGGCGGTCCTCCGCGCACCGCATCCTGGACCAGCTGGTGCAGCTGCGCTGGCTGGAGCGGGAGGGCCGCGACTACCGGCTGGGCATGGGCATGCTGGAGCTCGGCGCGATGGCCTCGCACCACAACCGGCTGCGCCGCGCCGCCCTCCCCCATCTGCACGCCCTGCACGAGGCGACCGGGCACCTGGTGCACCTCACGGTGCTGGACGGCCCCGAGGTGGTCTACCTGGAGCGCATCGGCGGCTCGGACGACTCCGGCGTGCCCTCGCGGACGGGCGGCCGCCAGCCGGCGTACTGCACCGCCTCGGGCAAGGCGATCCTGGCGTTCAGCGACGCCGCCGCGGTGGAGCAGGTGATACGCGGCGGGCTGCGGCCCCGCACCCCCCGGACGATCACCCGGCCCGACCCCTTCCGGGCGGAGCTGGCCCTGGTCCGCGAGCGCGGGGTGGCCTTCGACCAGGAGGAGGGCTTCCGCGGCGTCTTCTGCGTGGCGGCGCCGCTGCGCGGTGCGGGCCGGGCGGTCGCGGCGGTCTCGGTCTGCGGGCACGGAGTGCACCGGGAGCTGGAGCGGATCGCGCCGGTGGTGCGCGGCTGCGCGCGCTCGGTGTGGCAGTCCCTGTTCGGTCCGGGCCGGCTGCCGGAGCGGCGGCCGCAGCCGGTGGGGGCGGCGGCCGCGGCCGGCGTGCCGCAGCCGTCGATGGACAACATGATGGCCTGGCTGCGGTTCAGCGAGTGGATGTGAGGCGTTCTCGGAGCGCGGCGAGGCCGGGGGCGTAGACGCCGTCGCCGAACCCGGCCTCGACCCGGGCCGCCACCTCGTCGGTGGCGGTGTAGGCGGCGGACCAGCGAACCTCGGCGCCGTCGGGGTGCGCGTCGACGGCGAGCGTCGCCACGTACTCCTCGACGGGCAGCGCCCGCGGGTCGAGGAGCCGGTAGCGGTAGCGGCGGGCGGCCGGGTCGCGGGCGAGCAGCAGCTCGCGGGCGACCACCGCGCCGTCCAGGGCGAAGGCCCGGACGGCGCCGGGGACTTCGGGGTCGGCGCCGTCCTCCACCGTGAGCGGTGGCAGGTGCGGGTGCCAGTCGGCGAGGCCGGCGAAGCCGCCGGCCACCGCCCAGACGGCGTCCGGGTCGGCGGCGATCACGACGGAGCGTTCGAGGGTGCGGGGGTGCATGGGTGCCTCCGGGGGCGGGTTCGCCGTCACCAGACCCGGTCGCCGCGCAGGACGGCGTCGGCGCCGCCGTCCGCGAAGACCACCTGGCCGGTGACGAGGGTGTTCTCGGGCGAGGTGAGCCAGGCGACGAGCGGGGCGAGCTGCTCGGGGCGGGCGTGGCCGTGCAGGGGCATGGGGACGGCCCGTTCGACGAGGGCCAGGGTGGCGGGGTCGTCGAGGAGGGGGCGGGTCAGCGGGGTGAGGACGACGCCCGGGGCGACGGCGTTGAGCGGGATGCCCGCGCCGGCCCAGGCCTCGCCGGGGGCGGTGCGGCGGACCCAGCGGGAGACCGCCGCCTTGGAGGAGGAGTAGACGAGGTGGCCCTCGCCGCGGTCGACGGCCGCCCGGGCGGCGGCCACCGCCGCGGTCTCGTCGTGCGCGTCGGCCGCCGCCACGATCGCCGGGTCCGTGGGGTGGACGGCGTCGACGGAGCCGACGACGAGGGCCCGCGGATGGCTGCCGGCGGCGAGGAGCGGGCGCAGTCCTTCGAGGGTGGCGACGGCGCCGAAGTGGTTGACCCGGAGGGTGACCGGGTCGAAGTGGGCGACGCCCGCGCAGGCGACGACGGCGTCGAGCCGGCCGCCGGTGAGTTCCCCGGCCCGGGCCACGAGCGCGGCCCGGCCTTCGGGGGTGGACAGGTCGGCGGCGATGTCGCCGCCCGCCAGGTCGGCGGCGAGGACCGTGTGGCCGCGCTCCCGGAGGAGGGCGGTGGTGGCCGCGCCGATGCCGGAGAGCGCTCCGGTGACCAGGTACGTGCGGGGCATGGGGACGCTCCTCGTCGGGTGGGGGACATCAGGGCGTGCGGGTCTTCGGGCGTGCGGGGGCTCAGGAGTAGGTGATGCCGACGCGGTCGGTCAGCGGGAGCGCCTGGCAGGCGAGGACGTATCCGTCGGCGAGGTCCCGGTCGTCCAGGACCTCGTTGCGGGCCATCCTCACCTCGCCCGTGACGACCCGGCAGGTGCAGGCGCTGCACGCGCCCTCGCGGCAGGAGTACGGGGCGTCCACGCCGGCCGCGAGGAGCGCGTCGAGCAGCGGGGCGCCCTGCGGCCAGGCGACCGTGCGGGTCTCGCCGTCCAGCTCCACGGTCACCTCGCCGCCGCCCCCGGCGGGCGCCGCGACCGGGCCCGGGGTGGCGGCGAGGGCGGGTTCGGGGGCTTCGAAGACGTCCCCGGACAGGGAGAAGAACCGCTCCCGGTGGACGCGTCCGCCCGGCGCGCCGAGCGTGCGCAGCGCCTGCTCGACGGCGTCCATGAGCGGGCCCGGTCCGCAGACGAAGGCCTCGCGGCCGGCGTACGGCACGAGCGCGGCGGCGAGCCGGTCCGGCACCGGCAGGCCCTGGAGCGTCTCCAGCCAGTGGAGCACCAGGAACCGCTCGGGGTGGGCGGCGGCCAGGGCGCGCAGTTCGTCGCGGAAGATGACCGAGGCCTCGTCGCGGTTGGCGTAGAGCAGGGCGACCCGGCCGCGGCCCGCCGCGAGCACCGACTTGGCGATGGAGAGGACCGGGGTGATGCCGCTGCCTCCGGCGACGAGCAGCAGGTCGCGGTCGAGGGAGTCCGGGGTGAAGGTGCCGGCCGGGGGCAGCGCCTCCACCTCGTCGCCCGCGGCCAGGTGGTCGCAGACCCAGTTGGAGCCGTATCCGCCGGCGACCCGCTTGACGGTGACCTTGAGCGGTTCGCCGGTGTGGGGCGAGCTGGCCAGGGAGTAGCAGCGGGCGACGGGCCCGCCGTCCGGGCCGGGCAGCCTCAGGGTGAGGAACTGCCCGGGGCGGTGGGCGAAGCGGGCCGCGCTCTCCGGGGCCGGCTCCAGGACCAGGCTGCGGGCGTCGGGCGTCTCGGCGACGACCTCGACGATCCGCAGCCGGTGGGTGCGCGTCCCGGCGGCCGGGGCGGCCGGCTCAGTCGTCGACACGGACATCGCCGACCTCCAGGGTGCCGTCGGCGACGGCCCGTTCGATGCCGTCCCGCAGCGACCGGCAGGTCCGTATCCGGGCGCTGGTCGCGCCCCGGCCGACCCGGTCGCGGAACTCGGCGCAGGCGACGGCCGCGTCGGCGGTCCACTGCACGGAGGTGTGGGCGGGGGAGAACTTCTCGCAGAGGACCTGGTTGCCGCAGGCCGGGCACTGGACCGGTCGCATGTCAGGGGGCTCCGGCTTCCGTCTCGGCCGCCGCGCGGCGGGCGAGGTTCTCGTCGACCTCGGCGCGCCACGCGGTGTTGGCCCGCTGGGTGTCGACCTCGAACTCGAAGCGCCGGACCATCTCGTCCTTGACGTCGGCGACGTCGACGTAGAACTGCTCGTACCAGCGGCGCAGCTGGTAGACGGGCCCGTCCTCCTCGGTCAGGAGGGGGTTGTCGATCCGGGTCTTGTTCCGCCAGATCTCGATGTCCTGCTCGAAGCCGGTCTCCAGTCCCCCGACCAGGCTCCGGGCGGCCTCGGCGGCGGCCTCGTCGGTCATGCCGGGCAGCTTCCTGACGATCGCCCCGTACTGGAGGACGAAGCTGTCGGCGCTGACCGGGTAGTGGCTGTTGATCAGCACCATCTCCATCTCGACGCCGGGGGCCACCTCGGTGAACACGTAGTCGATCATGTAGGAGGGGCCGTGGTACGAGGCGTCGGACCGCAGCGGGGAGCTGAGGTTCCCCAGGTCCATGTCGCCGCGCGGGGCGCTCTCCATGTACTGGGTGGCGACGTGTCCCTCGAAGACGTTCTTGAAGTACGTGGGGAAGGCGTAGTGGACGTAGAAGAAGTGCGCCATGTCCACGACGTTGTCCACGATCTCGCGGCAGTTCGAGCCGTCCACCCGCGCGGTCTTCCAGGTCCAGTCGCTCCACTCGCCCGCCTCCGGGCCGTGGATCCCCTCGATCTCGGGGACGGTGACCTCGGCCGGCGGCGGGTTGCCCTCGGGGTCGTGCCAGACGAAGAGCTGCCGGTTGCGCTCCAGGGTGAGCCAGGCGCGGGTGCGGGCGCGGGGCGGGACGCGGCGGGCGTACGGGATGCCGGCGCAGCGGCCGTCGCCGGCCCAGCGCCAGTCGTGGAAGGGGCAGGCGACGGCGTCGCCCTTGACGGTGCCGTGGGCGAGGTTGCCGCCCATGTGCGGGCAGTAGGCGTCGAGGACGTGCAGGGCGCCGTCGCCCTGGCCCTGGAAGACCACGAGCCTGGTGCCGAAGGCCTCGATCTCGTGCGGCTCGCCGTCCTTGAAGGCGTCGGCGAGGCCGAGGCAGTGCCAGCCCCGGGCGAAGCGGGCGGGCGGCCGGCCGGCCTCGATGACCCTGGCCTCGTCGTTGAGAGCAGTCATCACGTTCTCCCTGGTGTGTGGTGGGTTCAGCCGCGCGCGGCGGCGAGTTCGAGGGCGATGTCGATGAGCTGGTCCTCCTGGCCGCCGACCAGGCGCCGTTCGCCGGCCCTGAGGAGGATCTCGGCGCCGGGGACGCCGTACCGCTCGGCCTGCCGGTAGGCGTGCTTGAGGAAGCTGGAGTAGACGCCGGCGTGGCCCATGAGCAGGGCGAGGCGGTCGAGCCGGCACTCCTCGTCCATGACCGGGCGGACGACGTCCTCGGCCGCGTCGATGATCTTCAGGACGTCGATGCCGGTGCGGATGCCCATCTTGGCGCAGACGGCGGCGAAGGCCTCGACGGCGGTGTTGCCGGCGCCCGCGCCGAGCCGGCGGGTGGAGCCGTCGATCTGGAGGGCGCCGGCCTTGACGGCGGCGACGGAGTTGCCGGTGCCGAGGGCGAGGTTCTCGTGGCCGTGGAAGCCGACCTGGGCGTCGTCGCCCAGCTCGGCGACCAGGGCCTGGACGCGGTCGGTGACGTCGTCCATGACCATGGCGCCGGCGGAGTCGACGACGTACACGCACTGGCAGCCGGAGTCGGCCATGATCCGGGCCTGGCGGGCGAGGTTCTCGGGGCTGGTGGAGTGGGCCATCATCAGGAAGCCGACGGTCTCCAGGCCCCGCTCGCGGGCGAGTCCGAAGTGCTGGACCGCGATGTCGGCCTCGGTGCAGTGGGTGGCGATCCGGCAGATGGCGGCGCCGTGGTCCCGGGCGGCCAGGATGTCGTCCTTGACGCCGAGTCCGGGGAGCATGAGGAAGGCGATCCGGGCCCGCCGGGCGGTCTCCACCGCGGCCTTGATCAGTTCCTGCTCGGGGGTCTTCGAGAAGCCGTAGGTGAACGAGGAGCCGCCGAGCCCGTCGCCGTGGGTCACCTCGATGACGGGGACGCCGGCGTCGTCGAGGGCGGCGACGACGGACCGTACCTCCCCGGCGGTGAACCGGTGCCGTTTGGCGTGCGAGCCGTCGCGCAGCGAGGAGTCGGTGATCCGGATGTCGAGGGTGTCCGAGTAGGGCATGGGGGGCTCCTTACGCGCCGGGGGCGAGGAGTTCGCGGGCGAACTCCTCGCCGACCCGGGTGGCGGCGGCGGTCATGATGTCGAGGTTTCCTGCGTAGGGCGGGAGGTAGTCGCCCGCGCCCTCGACCTCCAGGAAGATCGCGACGCGCGCCATGCCGCCGTTCTCGGGGCTCGGGTCGTCGAACTGCGGTTCGGCGCGCAGGCGGTAGCCGGGGACGTACGCGGCGACCTGCCCGGCGACCTCCTTCACGGAGGCGGCGATCGCGGCGTGGTCGGCGTCCTCGGGGACGGCGCAGAAGACGGTGTCGCGCATGACGACGGGCGGGTCGGCGGGGTTGAGGATGATGATCGCCTTGCCGCGCGCGGCGCCGCCGATGGTCTCGATGCCGCGGGCCGTGGTGCGGGTGAACTCGTCGATGTTGGCGCGGGTTCCGGGGCCGGCGGAGACGGAGGCGACCGAGGCGACGATCTCGGCGTAGGCCACGGGGACGACGCGGGAGACGGCGTGCACCATGGGGATGGTGGCCTGGCCTCCGCAGGTGATCAGGTTGACGTTGGGCCGGTCGAGGTGCGCGCGCAGGTTGGCGGGCGGGACGACGGCGGGGCCGACGGCGGCCGGGGTCAGGTCGATCGCCCGGATGCCGAGTTCGGCGTAGCGGGGGGCGTTGGCGCGGTGGACGGAGGCGCTGGTGGCCTCGAAGACGAGGTCGGGCAACTCGTCCTGGGCGAGCAGCCGGTCGACGCCCTCGTGGGTGGTCTCCAGGCCGAGCCGGCGGGCGCGGGCGAGGCCGTCGCTCTCGGGGTCGACGCCGACCATCCAGCGGGGCTCGACGAGTTCGGAGCGGAGCAGCTTGTACAGCAGGTCGGTGCCGATGTTGCCGGAGCCGACGACGGCGGCGGTCGCCTTGGTCTTGCGGGTCATCATCACCTCAGGTGAAGGAGAGGGAGACCGGGCCCAGCCCGGTGAAGTCGGCGGTGTAGGTCGCGCCGGGCACGACGTCGACGGCCCGGGTGCACGAGCCGGGCAGCACCAGGTGCCCCTTCCTCAGGGGGACGCCGAAGCGGGCGACGGTCCGGGCGAGCCAGGCGACGGAGCGGGCCGGGTCGCCGAGGACGGCGTCGGAGCGCCCCTCGGCGAGCGGCTCGCCGCCGCTTTCGAGCCGCGCCTCGACGGCCCTGAGGTCGATTCCGCGCGGGGAGCGGCCCTCGCCGATGACGTACCCGGCGGAGGAGGCGTTGTCGGCGATGGTGTCGGCGATGGTGATCCGCCAGTCGCGGACGCGGCTGTCGATGAGTTCCAGGGCGGGCACGACGCGTTCGGTGGCGGCGAGCACGTCCTCGGGGGTGCAGCCCTCCCCCGGCAGGTCGTCGCCGAGGACGAAGCCGACCTCGACCTCGACGCGGGGGTGGCAGTAGCGGGCGGTGTCGACCGGGCTGCCCGGGGCGAGTTCCATGTCGTGGAGCAGGTGGCCGTAGTCGGGCTCGTCGACGCCCATCATCCGCTGCATGACGGGCGAGGAGAGCCCCACCTTGTGGCCGCGCACCTCGGCGCCCGCGGCGAGCCGGTGCCGGACGTTGACCAGCTGGATCTCGTACGCGTCCTCGGCGTCGATGCCGGGGTACGCCTCGCTCAGCGGGGCGATCGGCGTGACGTCGCGTTCGGCGGAGCGGAGCAGCTCGGCCGCCTCGTGCCGCTGGCGGTCCGTGAGCATGACGGGTCCCTCCTGGGGGCGGTTGGGGCTGTGTCCGGCGAGGCTAGGCCGCCGCCGCCGGGCCCGGGGAGCCCCGTTTCCCGGTCAGCGGGAAACCCCGCCCGCCGGCCCCCGCCCCCGCGGCGGACCCGCCCCGCTCCCCCGTGCGGGGCGGGGCGGGCTGCCGCCGAGGGGTGTCAGCGGGCGCCGTGGACCGGGTGGGGGGGCTCCGCGGCGGCGAGGAGCTTCAGGGCCGCGTCGCCCGCCTCCGCGGGGGTCCAGCGGGCGGACTTGTCGGCCGTGGGCCCGGGCCGCCAGCCCTCCATCACGGTGATGCGGCCGCCCTCCGTCTCGAAGACCCGCCCCGTCACCCCGGCCGCCGCGTCGGAGCCGAGCCAGACGACGAGGGGAGAGACGTTCTCGGGGGCCATGGCGTCGAAGCCGGGGCCCGAGGGGGCGGCCATCGCGTCGGCGAAGGCCTGCTCGGTCATCCGGGTCCGCGCGGCGGGCGCGATGGCGTTGACCTGGACGCCGTAGCGGCCCATCTCGGCGGCGGCGACGAGCGTGAGGCCGAGGATGCCGGCCTTGGCGGCGGCGTAGTTGCCCTGGCCCACGCTGCCGAGCAGCCCCGCGCCCGAGCTGGTGTTGACCACCCGGGCCCGGCGGCCGCGGCCCGCCTTGGACTCGGCGCGCCAGTACGCCGCGGCGTGCCGCAGCGGCAGGAAGTGGCCCTTGAGGTGGACGCGCATGACGGCGTCCCAGTCGTCCTCGCCGAGGTTGACGAGCATCCGGTCGCGGAGGAAGCCCGCGTTGTTGACGAGGGTGTCGAGGCGGCCGAAGCCGTCGACGGCGGCGGCGACCAGCGAGGCCGCCCCGTCCGTGGTGGCGATGTCGCCGGCATGGGCGATCGCCTCCCCGCCGGCCGCGGTGATCTCGTCGACGACGTCCTGGGCGGGGCCGGCGCCGCCGCCGGTGCCGTCGAGGCCGACGCCGAGGTCGTTGACGACGACCTTCGCCCCTTCGGCGGCGAAGGCGAGGGCGTGGGCGCGGCCGAGGCCGCGGCCGGCGCCGGTGACGACGACGACGCGTCCTGCGCAGAGTCCCGGCTGTGCGGTCATGGGGTGGTCCCTTCTCAGTGGTGGGCGGTGGCGGCGTGGAGGAACGCGGGGCGCTCCCCTCCGCCGTGGACGTGCAGGGCCGCGCCGCTGACGTAGGCGGCGCGGTCGGAGGCGAGGAAGACGCAGGCGTCGCCGATGTCGGCGGGGGCGGCGAGCCGGCCGAGCGGGACGGTGCGGCCGACGGCGGCGATGCCGTCCTCGTCGCCGTAGTGCAGGTGCGACAGTTCGGTGCGGACCATGCCGAGGACGAGGGTGTTGACCCGGACCAGCGGGGCCCATTCCACGGCCATGGAGCGGGCCAGGTTCTCCAGGCCGGCCTTGGCGGCGCCGTACGCGGCGGAGCCCGGTGAGGGGCGGGTGCCGCTGACGCTGCCGACCATGAGGATCGAGCCGCCGCCGTCCTGCCGGCTCATGACCCGGTGGGCGGCGAGGGAGGCGGTCAGGGGGGCGACGAGGTTCAGGGCGACGACCCGGGCGTGCTGGCCGGCGTCGCCGTCGGCGAGGGTGCGGTACGGGGTGCCGCCCGCGTTGTTGACGAGGGTGTCGAGGCGGCCGTGGTCGCCTCGCACCCGCTCGAAGAAGGCGTCCACGGCGGCCGGGTCGCGCAGGTCGACGGGGAGGAAGCGGGCGGTGCGGCCCGCCGCCGTGACGGGCGCGTCGGGGGCCCGCCGGGCGCAGGTCACGACCTCCGCCCCGGCTTCGAGCAGGGCGCGGGCGATGCCGGCGCCGACGCCCCGGGTGCCGCCGGTGACGACGGCGACGGAGCCGGACAGATCGATGGTCACTGCCAAGGGACACCTCCCGCAGCGGGCGAACCGCTGCTACCTTTCGACCTAACAAACGTTTGGTGGAAAGGTAGCTGATCTGCTCATGGGTGTCTCCACCTCCGCACCGGACGACGGCGTCGCCGTCGTCACCGTCGACTTCCCCCCGGTCAACGCCCTCCCCGTCCGGGGCTGGTACGACCTCGCCGCCGCCGTCCGCGCCGCGGGCGCCGACCCGAAGGTGCGCTGCGTGGTGCTCGCCGCCGAGGGCCGCGGCTTCAACGCCGGCGTCGACATCAAGGAGATCCAGCGCGCGACCGGCCCCGAGGCGATCCTCGGCGCCAACCAGGGCTGCGCCGAGGCCTTCGCCGCGGTCTACGAGTGCGAGGTCCCGGTCGTCGCGGCCGTGCACGGCTTCTGCCTCGGCGGCGGCGTCGGCCTGGTCGGCAACGCCGACGCGATCGTCGCCTCCGAGGACGCGACCTTCGGCCTGCCCGAGCTGGACCGGGGCGCCCTCGGCGCCGCCACCCACCTCGCCCGGCTGGTCCCCCAGCACCTCATGCGGACCCTCTACTACACCTCCCGCACGGTCACCGCCGGGGAACTCCACCGGCACGGCTCGGTGTGGCGGGTCGTCCCGCGCGCCGGACTGCGCGCGGCGGCCCTGGAGCTGGCCCGCGAGATCGCCGCGAAGGACGGGCGGCTCGTCCGCCTCGCCAAGGCGGCGATCAACGGCATCGACCCGGTGGACGTCCGGCGCAGCTACCGCTTCGAGCAGGGCTTCACCTTCGAGGCCAACCTCAGCGGGGTCGCCGACGAGGTCCGCGACACCTTCGGCACGGACGAGGAGGAGCAGTCGTGAGCAGGGACAAGACGATGACCGCCGAGGAGGTCGTGGGCCGGCTCCGCAGCGGGATGACCCTCGGCATCGGCGGCTGGGGCTCCCGGCGCAAGCCGATGGCCCTGGTCCGCGCGCTGCTGCGCTCGGACCTCACGGACCTGACCGTGGTCTCGTACGGAGGACCGGACGTCGGACTGCTCGCCGCCGCGGGGAAGATCCGCAAGCTGGTCGCGTCCTTCGCCACCCTCGACTCCGTCCCGCTGGAGCCGCACTTCGTCGCGGCCCGCCAGCGCGGCGCGTTCGAACTGGTGGAGCTGGACGAGGCGATGATGATGTGGGGGCTGACCGCCGCCGTGCACCGGCTGCCCTTCATGCCGATCCGGGCCGGCCTCGCCTCCGACGTCATGACCGTCAACCCCTCGCTGCGGACCGTCACCTCGCCGTACGCGGACCGCGAGGAGCTCGTCGCCGTCCCCGCGCTGCACCTGGACGCGGCGCTGGTCCACCTCAACCGCGCCGACGTCCACGGCAACGGCCAGTACCTGGGGCCCGACCCGTACTTCGACGACCTGTTCTGCGAGGCCGCCGACACCGCGTACGTCTCCTGCGAGCGGATCGTGGAGACCTCGGACCTGCTCAAGGACGCGGGACCGCAGACGCTGCTGCTCAAGCGGGCGTTCGTCGACGGGGTCGTCGAGACGCCGAACGGCGCCCACTTCACCTCCTGCGCCCCCGACCACGACCGGGACGAGGCCTTCCAGCGCCACTACGTCGCGGCCGCCCGCGACCCCGGGGCGTGGCGGGAGTTCACCGCGCGGTTCCTGTCCGGCGACGAGGACGCGTACCAGGCCGCGGTGGCGGCGTTCCACGAGGAGGAAGCATGAGCGGCACCGACACGCCCACGACGGCCGCGGCCGTCACCCGTGCCGAGCACTGCGTGGTGGCCTGCGCCGAGGCGTGGCGCGACGCGGGCGAGGTGCTGGCCACCCCCATGGGCACGGTGCCGACGATCGGCGCCCGGCTGGCCCGGCTCACCTTCGCCCCCGACCTGCTGCTCACCGACGGCGAGGCGCTGCTCATGGGCGACGTGCCGGCGGTCGGCACGTCCCCCGGCGTGGTGGAGGGGTGGCTGCCGTACCGGCAGCACCTGGCCCTGGTCGCCACCGGCCGGCGGCACGTGATGATGGGCGCCAGCCAGCTCGACCGGCACGGCAACCAGAACATCAGCTGCATCGGCGACTGGGAGCGGCCGGCCCGGCAGCTCCTCGGCGTCCGCGGCGCCCCCGTCAACACCCTGAACAACCCCACGAGCTACTGGATCCCCCGGCACTCGCCCCGGGTCTTCGTCGAGCGCGTCGACATGGTCTGCGGCGTCGGCTACGACCGCGCCTCGGCGGCCGGCCCCTCCGCCACCCGCTACCACCGCCTCCCGGGCGTCATCACGGACCTGGGCGTCTTCGACTTCGAGACCCCCGACCGCACGATGCGGCTGCGCTCGCTGCACCCCGGGGTGACCGTCGAGCAGGTGCGGGAGGCGACCGGCTTCGCGCTCGCCGTGCCCGAGGAGGTGCCGTACACCCGGGACCCCACGGCGGAGGAGCTGCGGCTGATCCGCGAGGAGCTCGACCCCCGCGGGCTGCGGGACCGCGAGGTCCGCGCATGAGCGGCACCGTCCTCGCCACCCCGCTCACCGCCCTGACCGGGGTGCGGCACCCGATCGTCCAGACGGGCATGGGGTGGGTCGCCGGGCCGAGGCTGGTCACCGCCGCCGCCGAGGCGGGCGCGCTGGGCGTCCTGGCCTCGGCGACCATGGGCGTCGAGCAGCTCCGGTCCGCCGTGCGCGAGGTCAAGTCCCGTACGGACGCGCCGTTCGGCGTGAACCTGCGGGCCGACGCCGGCGACGCGGGCGAACGCGTCCGGATCATCATCGACGAGGGGGTGCGGGTCGCCTCCTTCGCGCTCGCCCCCTCGCGGGAGCTGATCGCCCGCCTCAAGGACGCCGGGGTCGTCGTGATCCCCTCCATCGGCGCCCGCCGGCACGCGGAGAAGGTCGCCGCGTGGGGCGCCGACGCGGTCGTGGTGCAGGGCGGGGAGGGCGGCGGGCACACCGGGAGCGTCGCCACCACCGTCCTGCTGCCCCAGGTGGTGGACGCCGTCGACATCCCGGTGATCGCCGCCGGCGGCTTCCACGACGGCCGCGGGCTGGTCGCCGCGCTGTCGTACGGCGCGGCCGGGATCGCCATGGGCACCCGCTTCCTGCTCACCTCCGACTCGACCGTGCCCGACGCGGTCAAGGCCCGCTACCTGGCGGCGGCGGTGGGCGACGTCACCGTCACCACGAAGGTCGACGGGCTGCCCCACCGGATGCTCCGCACCGAACTGGTCGACGCCCTGGAGCGCTCGGGGCGGGCCGCGTCGCTGCTGCGGGCCGTGCGGCACGCGGCGGCCTTCCGCCGCGAGTCCGGCATGAGCTGGGCCCGGATGGTCCGGGACGGCCTCGCGATGAAGCACGGCAAGGAGCTGACCTGGAGCCAGGTCCTGCTCGCCGCCAACACGCCCATGATGCTCAAGGCGTCGATGGTGGACGGCCGCACCGACCTCGGGGTGATGGCCTCCGGCCAGGTCGCGGGCCTGATCGACGACCTGCCCACGTGCGCGGAGCTCGTCGACCGCGTCATGGCCGAGGCGGCGGCCGCGCTCCGCGCGCTGCCCCGCGCCGGCTGAACGGACCCGCACGCACGACACGTCCGCCGGGGTGGGACCACCCCGGCGGACGTATCGTGCTCCTGCCCCTCGCCCTGCCCCTCCTCCCCCTCCCCCTCCCCCGACACGAACCAGCGAACGGACCACCCGCATGCCCGTCCAGCGGCTGAACCACGCCGTCCTCTTCGTCTCCGACCTGGAGCGCAGCCTCGCCTTCTACCGCGACGTCCTCGGCTTCCGGCCGCTGCCGCAGGCCTTCCCCGGCGCGGCCTTCCTCCAGGCGGCGGGCTCCGCCAACGACCACGACCTCGGCCTCTTCCAGTCCCCCCGGCCCGGTTCCGGCGCCGGCCCCGGCGGGGTCGGCCTCTATCACCTGGCCTGGGAGGTGGACACCCTCGCCGAACTGCGGGCCCTGCGGACGCGCCTGACGGAGGCGGGGGCGCTCACCGGGGCGGGCAACCACGCCTCCACCAAGGCGCTCTACGCCCGCGACCCCGACGGCATCGAGTTCGAGGTGTGCTGGCTGGTCCCCGACGCCGCCGTGGCCGCGGAGCTCTCCGCGATGACCTCCCCCACCCTCCCCCTCGACATCGACGCCGAGATCGCGGCGTACGGTGCGCAGACCCCGGGAGGCCCCCGCACCGATCACGCGGTCTGGCGGCAGCTCTTCGGCACGGACCCGGCGGGCCCTGCAGCCGCTCGATGACCGCCACGTTCGCCTGGCCGCCGCCCCCGCGCACCGTCCCCTCCCCCACGGCCCCCTCGCACCGCTCGGCCCCAGGGGGCCGCACGGGCTTCGGAGACCTGCGCCGGCCTCCGGCCGGACGGCGTCACAGCCGCTCGATGATCGTCACGTTCGCCTGGCCGCCGCCCTCGCACATCGTCTGGAGGCCGTAGCGGCCTCCGGTGCGCTCCAGTTCGTGCAGGAGGGTGACGGCCAGCTTGGTGCCGGTGGCGCCGAGGGGGTGGCCGAGGGCGATGGCGCCGCCGTTGACATTGACCTTCTCCGGGTCGGCTCCGGTCTCCTTCAGCCAGGCGAGGACGACCGGGGCGAAGGCCTCGTTGATCTCGACGAGGTCGATGTCGTCGAGGGTCATGCCGGCCTTCTTCAGCGCGTACGCCGTCGCCGGGATGGGCGCGGAGAGCATCCGGATCGGGTCCTCGCCGCGCACCGAGAGGTGGTGGATCCGGGCGCGCGGGGTGAGCCCGTGCTCGCGCACGGCGCGCTCGCTCGCCAGGAGCATCGCGGAGGCGCCGTCGGAGACCTGGGAGGAGACGGCGGCGGTGATCCGGCCGCCCTCCACCACCGGATTCAGGCCGGCCATCTTCTCCAGGGAGGTGTCGCGGCGCGGGCCCTCGTCGGTGGTGACGTCGCCGTAGGGGACGATCTCGCGCGCGAAGCGGCCCTCGTCGATGGCGCGGACCGCCCGCCGGTGCGAGCGGAGCGCGAACTCCTCCATGTCCCGGCGGGTGATGCCCCACTTCTCGGCGATGAGCTCGGCGCCGTGGAACTGGTTGACCGGCTGGTCCCCGTAGCGCGCCCGCCAGCCCGCGGAGCCCGCGTACGGGCCCTCGGTGAGGCCGAGCGGGTCGGCGGCCCGGCGGCTGGCGAAGGCGATGGGCACCATCGACATGTTCTGCACGCCGCCCGCGACGACGAAGTCCTGGGTGCCGGACATGACGCCCTGGGCGGCGAAGTGCAGGGCCTGCTGGGAGGAGCCGCACTGCCGGTCCACGGTCACGCCCGGCACCTCCTCGGGGAGTCCGGCGGCGAGCCAGCAGGTGCGGGCGATGTCTCCGGCCTGGGGGCCGACGGTGTCCAGGCAGCCGAGGACGACGTCCTCCACGGCGGCCGGGTCGACGCCCGAACGTTCCATCAGGGCCTTGAGGGCGTGCGCGCCGAGGTCGGCGGGGTGCACGGCGGAGAGTCCGCCGCCCCGCCGGCCGACCGGGGTGCGTACCGCTTCGACGATGTAGGCCTCGGCCATGGTCACTCCTTGGTGGTGTGGTCGTGCGTCCGGTGGCTGTCGCGGAGGCCGACCCCCTCCAGCACCATGGACAGGTACTGGCGGGCGATCTCCTCCGGGCTGTGCTGTCCGCCCGGCCGGTACCAGGACGCGGCGACCCAGACGGTGTCGCGGACGAAGCGGTAGGTGAGCCGGACGTCGAGGTCGGTGCGGAAGTCCCCGGAGGCCACGCCGGACTCCAGGGTCCTGAGCCAGGCCCGTTCGAACCTCCGCTGGGCGTCGGCGAGGTAGCCGAAGCGCGGCTGGTCCGCCAGGTGCCGGGACTCCTTCTGGTAGATGGCGACGGCGGCGCGGTGCCGGTCGATCTCCCGGAACGATTCGGTGACGAGGGCCGCCAGGCTCTCCCGGGGGCGGAGCGCCGCGGCGAGCACGGTGTCGTAGCGGCTCCCCAGGTCGTCCAGGAAGCCGGAGAGGATCTCGTCGAGCATCGACTCCTTGGAGTCGAAGTGGTGGTAGAGGCTGCCGGCGAGCAGACCGGCGGCGTCCGCGATCTGCCGGACGGTGGTGGCGTCGTACCCCTGGGCGGCGAACACCCCGGCCGCCGTGTCCAGGATCTGGCGGCGCCGCCCGGGCGCCGGTCTCACGGGTGCTGGCTGCTGACCGAGAGGACCTCGCCGGTGAGGTAGGAGGAGTACCCGCTGGCGAGGAAGACGATCACGTTGGCCACCTCCCACGGCTCGGCGTACCGGCCGAAGGCCTCGCGGGAGGTGAGTTCCTCCAGGAGTTCGGGGGTGGTGACCTTCGCGAGGTGGGGGTGCATGGCGAGGGAGGGCGAGACGGCGTTGACCCGCACGCCGTACGCGGCGGCCTCCAGCGCGGCGCAGCGGGTGAGGGCCATGACGCCGGCCTTGGCGGCGGCGTAGTGGGCCTGGCCCTTCTGGGCGCGCCAGCCGACCACCGAGGCGTTGTTGACGAGGACGCCTCCGGTGCCGGCGGCCTTCATGCGGCGCAGGGCGGCGCGGGTGCAGCGGAAGGTGCCGTTGAGGGTGACGTCGAGGACCTTGTCCCATTGTTCGTCGGTCATGTCGACGAGGTCGGCGGTGCCGCCGAGTCCGGCGTTGTTCACGACGACGTCGAGCCGTCCGTGCCGTTCCTCGGCGAGGTCGAGGAGGGCCGCGACCTGGGTCTCGTCGGTGACGTCGCAGGGCAGGGAGGCGACCCGGTCGGCGCCGAACTCGGCGGCGAGCGCGGCCTCGGACTCCTTGAGGCGGCGGGCGTGGGCGTCGGAGAGGACGACCCGGGCGCCTTCCTCCAGGAGGCGGCGGGCGGTGGCGCCGCCGATGCCGGCGCCCGCGGCGGCGGTGACGACGGCGGTCCGTCCGGCGAGCAGTCCGTGGCCGGGGACGTAGGGGGGCGGGGTGCCGGTCACGGGCGGGCCTCCTTGGGCAGGCCGAGGACGCGCTCGGCGATGATGTTGCGCTGGATCTCGTTGGATCCGGCGTAGAGGGTGTCGGCGCGGGAGAAGAGGAAGAGCCGCTGCCAGTCGGTGAGGTCGTAGGGCTCCCCGGCGGCGAGCATGCCGTCGGCGCCGCAGACGTCCATGGCGAGTTCGCCGAGTTCGCGGTGCCAGGTGGCCCAGAAGATCTTGTTGATGGAGGCCTCGGGGCCGGGGGCGCCGGCGGCGACGCCGCCGAGCATCCGCAGGGCGTTGAAGCGGATGGTCTCCAGGCCGGTCCAGGCGCGGGCGATGCGGTCGCGGACGAGCGGGTCGTCGGCGGCGCCGTTGTGCCGGGCCAGGGCGATGACGGCTTCGAGTTCGCGCCGGAAGCCGACCTGCTGGCCGAGGGTGGAGACGCCGCGTTCGAAGCCGAGCGTGGCCATGGCGACCTTCCAGCCGTCCCCGGGCGCGCCGACGATGTGGGAGGCGTCGGTCGCGGCCCCGTCGAAGAACACCTCGTTGAACTCGGAGGTGCCGGTGAGCTGGACGATCGGCCGGATCTCGACGCCGGGGGCGTCCAGCGGGACGAGGAGGTAGGAGAGGCCGTGGTGGCGGGTGGAGCCGGGGTCGGTGCGGGCGACGACGAAGCACCAGTCGGCCTCGTGGGCGCCTGAGGTCCACACCTTCTGCCCCGTGACCACCCAGCGGTCGCCGTCCCGCTCGGCCCGGGTGCGGACGCCCGCGAGGTCGGAGCCGGCGTCCGGCTCGGAGTAGCCCTGGCACCACAGTTCGTCGACGGCGACGATCCGGGGCAGGAAGCGGGCCCGCTGGGCGGGGGTGCCGAAGGCGATGAGGGTGGGTCCGAGGAGCTGTTCGCCGATGTGGCCGACGCGCGCGGGGGCGTCGGCGAGGGCGTACTCCTCGTGGAAGGCGACCTGTTCCTCCAGGCTCGCGCCGCGGCCGCCGTACTCCTTCGGCCAGCCGACGCAGGTCCATCCGTGGGCGGCCATGTGCCGTTCCCAGGCGAGGCGTTCGGTGTGTGCCTCGTGTTCGCGTCCGGGGCCGCCGCGGCCCCGCAGGGACGCGAACTCGCCGGTGAGGTGGGCCCGCAGCCAGCCGCGGACCTCCCTGCGGAACTCCTCGACGTTGCTCATGGCGGTACGTTAACCTACCAAACACTTGTTAGGGAAGGAGGGCGGATGTCCGCTGCCCGCACCACGTCCACCGAGCCCGTCCGCTACGAACGGCGGGGCCCCGTCGCCGTCGTGACCATGGACCGGCCCGCGTACCGCAACGCACAGAACTCCGCGATGACCTACGCCCTCGACCGCGCCTTCTACCGCGCGGCCGGGGACGACGAGGTCAAGGTCGTCGTCCTCGCCGGGGCAGGCGAGCACTTCTCCGCCGGCCACGACATCGGCACCCCCGAACGCGACGCCCACCTGCCTTTCGAACGGAGGGCCGGCCTCTGGTGGGACCACTCGGACAAGGAGGGCGCCGAGAGCCGCTTCGCCCGCGAGTCCGAGGTCTACCTCGGCATGTGCCGCCGCTGGCGCGAACTGCCCAAGCCGGTCGTCGCCTCGGTGCAGGGCGCCTGCGTCGCCGGCGGCCTGATGCTCGCCTGGATCTGCGACCTCGTCGTCGCCTCCGAGGACGCCTTCTTCGCCGACCCGGTGGTCCGCATGGGCATCCCCGGCGTCGAGTACTTCGCCCACCCCTGGGTGATGCCGCCGCGCATCGCCAAGGAGTTCCTCTACACCGGCGACCGGATGAGCGCCCGCCGCGCGTACGAGGTCGGCATGGTCAACCGCGTCGTCCCCCGCGCCGAACTCGAGGCCAGGACCATGGAACTGGCCCACCGGATCGCCGAGATGCCCCGGATGGGCCTCGCGCTCACCAAGCGCGCCGTCAACCAGGCCGAGGACCTCCAGGGCCTGCACACCGGCATGGACGCGGTCTTCGGACTGCACCACCTCGCGCACGCGCACAACGCCGAGACCGCCCGCGACGCGCTCGGCGGCATGGACATCCACGCGATGAAGGCGGCCGGAGCCTGATGGACCTCGACTTCTCCCCCGCGGACGACGCCTTCCGGGCCGAGGCCCGCGCCTGGCTCGCCGACCGGGTGCCCCCCGCCCCCCTGCCCTCCCTGGAGACCGCCGAGGGCTTCGCCGCCCACCGCGCCTGGGAGGCAGAACTGGCCGCCGACCGCTGGTCGGTGGTCTCCTGGCCCGAGGAGTACGGCGGCCGGGGCTCCTCCGTGCTGCGCTGGCTGGTCTTCGAGGAGGAGTACTACGCCGCCGGCGCGCCCGGCCGGGTCAGCCAGAACGGCATCAACCTGCTGGCCCCCACCCTCTTCGAGCACGGCACCGACGAGCAGCGCGCCCGGATCCTGCCCCCGATGGCCTCCGGCGAGGTCATCTGGGCCCAGGCCTGGTCCGAGCCCGAGTCCGGCTCCGACCTCGCGAGCCTGCGCTCCACCGCCGTGCGCACCGACGGCGGCTGGCTGCTCCGGGGCCAGAAGACCTGGTCCTCCCGGGCCGCCTTCGCCGACCGCGCCTTCGGCCTCTTCCGCAGCGACCCGGGCGCGGACCGGCCGCACCGGGGCCTGACGTACCTCATGTTCCCGCTCGACGCGGCGGGCGTGACCGTGCGGCCCGTCGGGCGGCTCGACGGCAAGCCCGCCTTCGCCGAACTCTTCCTCGACGACGTGTTCGTCCCCGACGAGGACGTGATCGGCGCGCCCGGGGACGGCTGGCGGGTCGCCATGAGCACGGCGGGCAACGAACGCGGACTCACCCTGCGCAGCCCCGGCCGCTTCTCGGCCGCCGCCGACCGGCTCGCCGCCCTGTGGCGGGAACGCGCCGACCCCGCCGACACCGCCGTGCGCGACCGGGTCGCCGACGCCGTCATCGGCGCCGCCGCCTACCGGCTCTTCACCTACGCCAACGCCTCCCGGCTCGCCGCCGGCGGCTCCCTCGGCGCCGAGTCCAGCCTCAACAAGGTCTTCTGGTCCGAGCTGGACATCGCCCTGCACGAGACCGCCCTCGACCTCCTCGGGCCGTACGGGGAACTCTCCGACGAGGCCGCGGAGGCGCCCGCGCACGGCGGCTGGGCCGAGGGCCACACCTTCTCCCTGGCCGGGCCGATCTACGCCGGGACCAACGAGATCCAGCGCGACATCATCGCCGAGCGGCTGCTCGGCCTGCCGAAGGGACGCCGGTGATGCGGTTCCTGCTCGACGACGAACAGCGGGAGTTCGCCCGCACCCTGGACGCGATGCTGTCGGCGGCCGACACGCCCCGGGCCGTACGGGCCTGGGCGGCAGGCGACCGCGCCCCCGGCCTCGCGCTCTGGTCCCGGATCGCGGAGGCCGGCGTGTTCGCGCTGGCCGTGCCGGAGGCGTACGAGGGAATGGGCCCCCTCCCGGTGGAACTGACCGTGGCCTTCACCGAACTGGGCCGGCACGCCGTCCCCGGACCACTGGTCGAGACGGTCGCCGCGGCGGCCCTCCTGGACCGGCTCGGCGACGACGGCGCGGCCGCCGCCTGGCTGCCGCGCGTCGCGGCGGGCAAGGCGACCCTCTCCCTGGGCGTCCCCGCCCTCACCGGCCCCTACGCGCTGGACGCGGACGCGGCCGACGCCGTGCTGGTCGCCGAGGACGACACCGTGCGCCTCGCCGGCTCCGCCGGCCCGGTCCAGCCCTCGGCCGATCCGGCGCGCCGGCTGGCCCGCCCGGCCGGCGGCACCGTCCTGGCCCGCGGCCCCCGGGCGGCCGCCGCGGCCGCCCACGCCGCCGAGGTCGCGGCCCTCGCCACCGCCGCGCAGTCCCTGGGCCTCGGCCTGGCCCTGCTCGACCGGACGGTCGCCTACGTCCGGCAGCGCACCCAGTTCGGCGTGCCCATCGGCTCCTTCCAGGCCGTGAAGCACCGGCTGGCCGACACCCTGATCGCCCTGGAGTTCGCCCGGCCCCTGCTGCACGCCGCCGCCCTGGCCCTGGCCGAGCACGGCACGGCGCCGCGGGAGGTCGCCGCCGCCAAGGTCACCGCGGGCGAGGCCGCCCACGCCGCCGCCCGCACCGCCCTCCAGCTGCACGGAGCCGTCGGCTACACCGAGGAGCTGGACCTCTCCCTGTGGATCCGCAAGGCCCGCCCCCTGCGGGACGCCTGGGGCACCCCCGCCGCGTGCCGCGCCCGCGTCCTCGCCCCCTGACCGCCTCCCCACCGCACCCGGGAGCACCATGTCCGCCGCACCGTCCCCCGACCCGGCGCAGCTGCGCCGGGTGGCGCTGTCGAGCCTGCTCGGCACCGTCATCGAGTACTACGACTTCCTGCTCTACGGCACGATGGCGGCGCTCGCCTTCGGCCCGCTGTTCTTCCCCGGCGACGACCCGGTCACCGGCACCATCGCCGCCTTCGGGACCCTGGCCGCCGGCTATGTGGCCCGGCCGCTCGGCGGCGCCGTCTTCGGGCACTTCGGCGACCGGCTCGGCCGCAGGTCCATGCTGGTCCTCACGATGGTGCTCATGGGCCTGGCCAGCTTCCTCATCGGCGTGCTGCCCACGTACGAGACCATCGGCGTCGCCGCCCCCGTCCTCCTCGTGCTGTTCCGCGTGGTGCAGGGCGTCGCCATCGGCGGCGAGTGGGCGGGCGCGACCCTGATGGTCGTGGAGCACGCCGACCCGCGCCGGCGCGGGCTGTGGAGCGGCCTGATGCAGATGGGCTCCCCGCTGGGCTTCCTGCTCTCCACCGTCGCCGTCGCCCTGGTGTCCCTGCTGCCCCGCGCCGCCTTCCTGGAGTGGGGCTGGCGGCTCCCCTTCCTGTTCAGCGCCGTGCTCCTCGCCGTCGGCCTGTACGTCCGGCTCTCGGTGACGGAGAGCCCGCTCTTCCGGCAGGCGGCCGGGAAGGGCCCCGGGGGCGCTCCCCTGGCCCGGGTGCTGCGCGGGCCCCGCACCCTGCTCCTCGCCTGCGGCGTGGGCATCGGCCCCTTCGCGCTGACCGCGCTGATCAGCACGTACATGCTCAGCTACGCCACGGGGATCGGGTACGCGACCTCGGAGGTGATGACCGGTCTGGTCTTCACCTCGCTCGCCGGGCTCGTCTCCATCCCGCTGTTCTCCGCGCTCTCCGACCGCGTCGGACGCCGGGCCGTGGTGCTCGGCGGGGCGGCGGGCGCGGTGGTGCTGGCCTTCCCCGTGTACGCCCTCGTCGACACGAGGGTGCCCGCGCTGCTGGTGGCGGGCATGGTCCTCGGGCAGGTCGTGCAGTCGGCGATGTACGCGCCGCTCGGGCCGCTGCTGTCGGAGCTGTTCGGCACCCGGGTCCGCTACACCGGCGCCTCGCTCGGCTACCAGCTCGCCGCCCTCGTCGGCGGCGGCTTCACCCCGCTGCTGGCCGGCGCTCTGCTCGCGGACCGCGCCGGCAGCGCGCCCCTCGCGCTCCTCGCCGTCGTCTGCGGCCTGGTGACGGCGCTCGCCATCTGGCGCACCGCCGAGACCAGGGGCCGCGACCTCTCCGGGGAGGACCCCTCCCGGACCCCCACCGCACCTGTCGCAGAGAAGGGAGCAGAGGCATGAGGTTCACCGAGGAGCAGGAGGAACTGCGCGCCGCCGTGCGGCAGTTGCTCGGACACCACGCCGGGGAGGCGGCCTGGCGGCCGCTGGCCGAGCAGATCGGCGTCGCGGGGCTCGCCGTCCCCGAGGAGTACGGCGGCGCCGGCTGCGGGGCGGTGGAGGTGCACGTCGTGATGGAGGAGCTGGGGCGCGCGCTGAGCCCCGTCCCGTACCTCGGCTCCGCCGTGCTGGCCGTGCAGGCGCTGCTGGCCGCCGGCGCCGCCGAGGAGTGCGCCGCGCTGCTGCCCGGCCTCGTCTCGGGCGGCGCGACGGCGGCCCTCGCCTGGGCCGAGGCCGGCTCCTGGGACCCGGAGGCGATACGGGCCGAGGCCGTCGCCGGGCCCGGCGGCGGCTGGCTGCTCACCGGGGTGAAGGAGCACGTCCTCGACGGGGCGCGCGCCGGGACGCTGCTGGTCGCCGCGCGCACCGGCGCGGGGGTGTCGCTCTTCGCGGTGGCCGGCGACGCGCCCGGGGTCGGCCGCGAGGAGACGGTCCCGATGGACGCCACCCGGGCGCAGGCGCGGGTGGTGCTCGCCGGGGCGGCGGGCCGGCTGGTCGGGACGGACGGCGACGGCGGGCGGGTGCTGCGGCACGTCCTCGACCTGGCCTGTACGGCGCTCGCCGCGGAGCAGGTCGGCGCCGCCGCGCGCTGCCTCGAACTGACGGTGGCGTACGCCGGGGAACGGGTGCAGTTCGGGCGCCCGATCGGCTCCTTCCAGGCGGTGAAGCACCGGCTCGCGGACGCCTACGTCCTGGTCGAGTCGGCCCGCTCCGCCGCGCTGGGCGCCGCCTCCGCCGCCGCGGACGGCGCCCGGGGGCCGGAGCTGACCCGGCTCGCGGCCTGTGCCAAGTCGGTCTGCTCGGAGGCCTTCTCCGAGGTGGCGGGCGAGATGATCCAGCTGCACGGCGGGATCGGCATCACCTGGGAGCACGACGCCCACCGGTACTTCAAGCGGGCGCACGGCTCGTCGCGGCTCTTCGGCCCGCCGCACTGGCACCGCGCCCGGCTCGCCGCCACGCTCGGGCTGCCCGGTCCGGTGTCCGTCAGCCGGTGACGGAGAAGAGGTACCCCTCGGGCAGCAGGTCGGCGGGCACGCCGTGCCGGCGCAGCCGGTCGCCGAGGAGGCCGAAGAAGGTGGCGGGCTTCGAGTGGACGCCCAGTTCGCCGGGGTCCGAGCCGCAGTGGTCGATGATGTGCTGGAGCGCCTGGGCGTACGCCTTCCCGGCGTACTCCCCCGGCGCGTCGGCGCGGCCCTCGATCAGGTGCTCCAGCGCTTCGGGGACGGTCAGGCCCCGGTCGAGGCCCTGCCGGTCCAGCTCGCGCTGGGTCGCCGCCGCACGCTCGCGCATCATGCCGAGCACGCGCCGCTGTTCGCCGGTGAGGCGGTCCGCCGCTCCGAGGCGGGCGACGGCCTCGGAGCGGTCGCCGGTGGTGTACGAGATGACTCGGCTCATGATCGGCATGCTGCCACCCGGCACCGACGACGCCCCCTCGGCCGGAGCCGAGGGGGCGTCGCGCGGGGTGCGGTGACGGGAGGTCAGCTCGCGGCGAGCAGCTCCAGCGTGTCGATGACGCGGTTGGAGAAGCCCCACTCGTTGTCGTACCAGGCGACGACCTTGACGTGGCGGCCGTCGACGCGGGTGAGGGCGGCGTCGAAGATGGAGGAGTGCGGGTTGCCGGTGATGTCGGAGGAGACCAGCTCGTCCTCCGAGTACTCCAGGACGCCGGCGAGCTTGCCCTCGGCGGCCGTGCGGTAGGCGTCGAGGATCTGCTCGCGGGTGACCTCGCGGGAGACGGTCGTGTTGAGCTCGACGATCGAGCCGACCGGCACGGGCACGCGGATCGAGTCGCCGGAGAGCTTGCCGTCGAGCTGCGGCAGGACCAGGCCGATGGCCTTGGCGGCGCCGGTGCTGGTGGGGACGATGTTGACGGCGGCGTTGCGGGCGCGGCGGGCGTCGCGGTGCGGGCCGTCCTGGAGGTTCTGCTCCTGGGTGTAGGCGTGCACGGTCGTCATGAAGCCGTGCTCGATGCCGGCCAGCTCGTCGAGGACGGCGGCGAGCGGCGCGAGCGCGTTGGTGGTGCAGGAGGCGTTGGAGACGATCGTGTGCAGCTCGGCGTCGTACGTGTCGCTGTTCACGCCGTAGGCGAGGGTGACGTCGGCGCCGTCGGAGGGGGCGCTGACCAGGACGCGCTTGGCGCCGGCGTCGAGGTGGAGGCGGGCGTCCTTGGCGCTGGTGAAGCGGCCGGTGGCCTCCAGGACGATGTCCACGCCCAGCTCGGCCCAGGGGAGCTTGGCCGGCTCGCGCTCGGCGAGGACCTTGATGCGGCGGCCGTCCACCACGAGCGTGTCGCCGTCGACGGAGACCGGGCGGCCGAGGCGGCCGGAGGTGGAGTCGAAAGCGAGGAGACGGGCCAGCGCCTTCGGCTCGGTCAGGTCGTTGACGGCCACGACCTCCAGCGTGGTGTCCCGCTCCAGGAGGGCGCGGAGCACGTTGCGGCCGATGCGACCGAAACCGTTGATGGCGATGCGAGTCATGAGTGGTGTCCCTTCCGTTTTCTCGCCACCCAGCCTCGCTCTCCGGCGCCGCTCGCGGCAGGGGCGAGATCGCCATGGTCCGCAAGGATCGTGCCAAGATCCTGGCTCTGGGTGCCCGGCGGTGCTCAGTCGCCCCGGGTGAAGGTGCGCCGGTAGTCGCTCGGGGTGGTGCCGAGGATGCGCTGGAAGTGCATCCTCAGGTTGGCGCCGGTGCCGAGGCCGGTCTCCGCGGCGATCTGCTCGACGCCGAGTTCGGAGCGTTCGAGCAGTTCGCGGGCCCGGTCGACGCGGGCCCGCAGCAGCCACTGCATGGGGGTGTAGCCGGTCTCCTCGACGAAGCGGCGGGAGAAGGTGCGGGGCGAGACGGCGGCGTGGCGGGCGAGGACGTCGAGCGTGAGGGGTTCGTCGAGGTGGTGCAGGACCCATTCGCGGGTGGCGGCGAAGCGCTCGCCGTGGGGGTCGGGGACGCTGCGGGGCACGTACTGGGCCTGGCCGCCGCTGCGGTAGGGGGCGGCGACCAGGCGGCGGGCGGCGTGGTTGGCGGCCCCGACACCGAGGTCGCCGCGGAGGATGTGGAGGCAGAGGTCGATGCCGGAGGCGGCGCCCGCGGAGGTGAGGACGCTGCCCTCGTCGACGAAGAGGACGTTCTCGTCCACCCGCACCAGGGGCCGCTTCTCGGCGAGGGCGCGCGCGTAGTGCCAGTGCGTGGTGGCCCGCCGGCCGTCGAGGAGGCCGGTGGCGGCGAGCGCGAAGGCGCCGGTGGAGATGGCGGCGAGCCGCGCCCCGCGCGCGTGGGCGGCGATCAGGGCCTCGACGACGGCCGGCGGCGGGTCCTCCCGGTCGGGGAAGCGGTAGCCGGGGACGAAGACGATGTCGGCCCAGGCGAGGGCGTCGAGCCCGTGGTCCACGTTGTACGACAGCCCGTCGCCGCCGGCGACGAGGCCCGGGGTGGCGCCGCAGACGCGCACCTCGTAGGGCATGCTCGCGCGGGTCGTGAAGACCTGGGCGGGGATGCCGACGTCGAGGGGTTTGGCGCCTTCGAGGACGAGGACGGCGACGCGGTACAGACGGGTGGGTGGCACGTCACGAGCCTACGCGGCGCCGGTTCCCCGCCCTGCGGGGCTCAGCCGTTCGGGAGGATCACCGCGCGGCCGTCGATCCGGCCCGCGTGCAGCCGCTCGTAGGCCTCGGGGCCCTCGTCCAGGCCGTAGGTCTCGACGTGCACGTCGACGGCGCCGGCGCGGGCCAGGTCGAGCACCTCGATGAGTTCGGCGCGGGTGCCCCAGTAGGGGGAGGCGACGCTCACCTCGTACGGGAGGGCGCCGAAGCCGACGGGGAGGGTGCCGCCGCCGAGGCCGACGATGGTGACGTCGCCCTCGACGGCGGCCATGGCCCCGGCGGAGGCGGTGGTGGGCGGCGCTCCGACGAAGTCGAGGACGACCTCGGCGCCGCGCCCGCCGGTGAGGTCGCGGACGGCGGCGGGGGCGGAGGCGTCGGACAGGACGGTCTCGTGGGCGCCGACGGCCCGGGCGAGGGCGAGCTTCTCCTCGGTGACGTCGAGGGCGACGACCCGGGCGGCGGTCATGGCGCGCAGCAGCTGGACGGCGACGTGGCCGAGGCCGCCGGTGCCGATGACGACGGCGGTGGAGCCGGGGACGAGCTTCGGCAGCGAGCGCTTGATCGCGTGGTACGGGGTGAGGCCGGCGTCCGTCAGCGGCACCGCCTTCACCGGGTCGAGGCCGTCCAGCGGGACGAGGTGGCGGGGGCTGTCGACGAGCAGGTACTCGGCGATGGCCCCGGGCGCGCCGAGGCCGGGCGGGCGGATGCCGAGTTCGGCGGCGCGCAGGCAGTAGTTCTCCTTGCCCTGGGCGCACATGAAGCAGTTCCCGCAGCCCCAGGGGCCGTAGACGGCGACGGCGTCGCCCTCGGCGAGGCCGGTGACGCCGTCGCCGAGGGCCGCGACGGTGCCGACGCCCTCGTGGCCGAGGGTGAGGGGGAGCGGGAAGGGCAGCTGTTCGGCGGGCCAGCTCATGACGGCGATGTCGGAGTGGCAGACGCCGGCGGCGGTGACGCGGAGGAGGACCTGCCCGGGGCCGGGCTCCGGGTCGGGGACGGTGACGACTTCGGGGGCGGCACCCACGGTGCGGTACTGCAGGGCCTTCATGGCGCTTTCCTTTCCGGCGTCGCTGGGGCGCCTCGGCCGCGGGGCGGGCGGGCACGCCTTCTCCAGGGTGCGGCCGGACCGCCGCACGCGCGCGGTGGTCCCCGCCCGGCGGATATAGATGCAATCTACACCCATTTGCCGGACGGGTGCCGGTCCCCCGTCGCCCGGTCAGGCGCGCAGCGTGTACCAGGGGCGGTCGGCGTGCTCGGCCGGGGTCCCGTCGAGGATCCGCGCGGTGCGGGCGGCCGGGTCCAGGAGGACGGTCGCGAGGCTCGCCCAGCGACGGCCGAGCGGGGCCTGCGGGTCGGGCACGCAGCTGACGGGCGGCTCACCGGGGCCGGTCACGAGGAGCCGCAGCAGCTCGTCGTGGGTGGAGCCGGGCTCGCGGGCCAGGCGGTCGCGGAGGAAGTCGTACCGCTCGCCGGAGTCGGGCTGGTAGAGCCAGGACTTCTCACCGCGGGCGGGTTCCGGACTCAGGAAGTGGTTGGTGCGCAGATGGGTGGCGCCGGCGACCGGCGGCACCTCGAAGACGCCCTCGGGGCTGAGGTCGAGCAGGACGGACCGCCGCTCGTCGAAGAGGAGGAGGGAGCCGGAGGAGGCGAGCGGGGCGGAGCGGACCAGCTCGACGGCGTGGTCGGCGTCGCCGGCCTCCTCCAGGACGAGGGCGGCGAGGACGTGCACCGGGAGGCCGCCGGCGCGGTCGTCCCGGTGGCCGAGGATGTTGAAGTGGAGGGCGAGGCCGGCGCTGTTGACGCCGATCTTCGCGAGGATGCCGTGCTCGGTGAGGCCGACGTAGCGGTGGGCCCCGCCCGCGGCGTCGACGGTGTGCCAGGAGGAGCCGAGCTCGACGTGCCAGTCCCAGGTCTGGACGCCCAGATGGGTGGTGCCGCCGCCAGGGGCGGGCACGCGGCGGACGACCGTGGAGCACTCGCCGGGCGGGACGGCGCGGCTGCGGGCGAGGATCTCGGTACGGGCGTTGAGCGCGGCGATCCGCCGGAGCGGGACGCCGGCCCCCTCCGCGACGCCCTCGATCTGCTCGCGCAGGGCGGGCCGGAAGGCGTCGATCGCGTCGAGGGCGCGGCGGGCGTCGTCCCGGACGACCGCCTCGGATATCCCCGCGAGGGCGAAGAGCCGGTCGTAGACGTCGAGGGCGGCGTGCAGCCCCTCGGCGAGCCGGGCCCCCCGCAGCCGCCCCCGCTCGCGCGGGTCGGCGGCGTCGACGGCCACGTGGAGCCGGCGTTCGGGGCGGGGGAAGGCGGTGAGGGACATGGGCGGGCACTTCCTGGACGGGCGGCGGGGACGCTTTATTGGGCATACGACCAATAGCATGTGCGGCTCATCCAACAACGGGGGCGCACGACCGTCAAGCCCGCCCCTCCCCCGGTCCGGACGGCCCGCCGGGAGGACAGCGACGGCGGGGGCGGGGTGGGGGACGGGAAGCGACCGCCGGAGCGGGCAGCAGAAAGCGGCCGCCGGGGCGGGAAGCGGGGAGCGGGGGCGAGGGGCGGGCCACGGACAGGCGCAGCCGCCACGGGCGTGCCGGCCCGGGGCGAGTGACGGCGCGGCGCCCCGCGCCCCGTGCCCCGGCGGCGCGGTACGACCGGAGGGCCGCACCGGACCCCTCCGGGGCGCCGCGGCACGACCGCACGCCGAAACACCCCTCGGCGCGGGCTCCATGGCGGGGGGCCGGGGCTCGGCCGGGGGGGCCGGGGCTCGGCCGGGGGGGGGCCGGGGGGCCGGGGCTCGGCCGGGGTCCACAGGGGCACCCGCTCACGCCCCTCGGGAAGCGAGGGGGGCACCGGGCGCCGGAGCCCGGGGGGTCAGGCCGCGCAGGACGGGCAGCGGCCCCGGTAGGTGACGTCGGCCTTGGAGACGGTGAAGCCGTAGCGCTCGGAGTCGGGGAGGGCGGACAGCGGGTCGCCGGTGAGGCGGACGTCGCGGATGGTGCCGCACTCCGTGCAGACCAGGTGCTGGTGGGGGTGACGGGCGTTGGGGTCGTACCGCTTCGCGCGCCCGTCGGTGGAGAGTTCCACCACCTCGCCGAGGGAGACCAGTTCGCCCAGGGTGTTGTAGACGGTCGCCCGGGCGATCTCGGGCAGTCGCTCCACGGCACGGGCGTGCACCTCGTCGGCGGTGAGGTGCACGTGCTCGCCGTCGAGGACCTCCGCGACGACGCGCCGCTGCGACGTCATCCGCCACCCTCGGGCGCGCAGCCGCTCCAGCAGGTCACTCATAGGGGGCCTACCTGTTCCTTCCCGGCGAAGACCGGGGCCGCGGAGTGCCATGACCCCGGACCCGCCGTCTCCACTTTGGCGTTGTTCTTGACTTGGACTTAGTCCATTGTAGGATCAGTTTTGTTGATGGCCAAGGGACAGGAAGAGTCCGGCACGGCGGGAGACGAGGGCGTGACGTACCGCTTCCGGGGAGAAACCCCGAGCGGTGCCTCTTGTCGGGTCTCCGTGTCCGCGACCTTCCCGCGCGTGTCCGGAAGGAATACCCATGTCTGAGAACCTCGATGCACCCGGCGGCGACGTGAAGGCCGAGGGCGCCGGCGGCTGCCCCGTCGCCCACGGGCGTGCCGCACACCCCACCCAGAGCGGCGGCAACGCCCAGTGGTGGCCGAACCGGCTCAACCTGCGGATCCTGGCCAAGAACCCGGCCGTGGGCAACCCGCTCGGCGCGGACTTCGACTACGCCGAGGCGTTCAAGGCGCTCGACCTCGCCGCCGTGAAGCGGGACATCGCCGAGGTCCTCACCACCTCGCAGGACTGGTGGCCGGCCGACTTCGGGCACTACGGCCCCTTCATGATCCGCATGGCCTGGCACAGCGCGGGCACCTACCGCATCAGCGACGGCCGCGGCGGCGCCGGCGCCGGCCAGCAGCGCTTCGCCCCGCTCAACAGCTGGCCGGACAACGGCAACCTGGACAAGGCCCGCCGTCTGCTGTGGCCGGTGAAGAAGAAGTACGGCCAGAGCATCTCCTGGGCCGACCTCATGATCCTCACCGGCAACGTGGCCCTGGAGTCGATGGGCTTCGAGACCTTCGGCTTCGCCGGCGGCCGCGAGGACGTGTGGGAGGCGGACGAGGACGTCTACTGGGGCCCCGAGACCACCTGGCTCGGCGACGAGCGCTACTCGGGCGACCGCGAGCTGGAGGAGCCCCTCGGCGCCGTCCAGATGGGCCTCATCTACGTCAACCCCGAGGGCCCCAACGGCAACCCGGACCCGGTCGCCGCCGCCCGCGACATCCGCGAGACCTTCCGCCGGATGGCGATGAACGACGAGGAGACCGTCGCCCTCATCGCCGGCGGCCACACCTTCGGCAAGGCGCACGGCGCCGGCCCCGCCGACAACGTCGGCGCGGACCCGGAGGCGGCCCCGATCGAGGCGCAGGGCTTCGGCTGGGCGAGCAGCTACCGCTCCGGCAAGGGCCCCGACGCCATCACCTCCGGCCTGGAGGTCACCTGGACCACCACGCCCGCGCAGTGGGGCCACGACTTCTTCAAGCACCTCTTCGAGTACGACTACGAGCTGTCCAAGAGCCCGGCCGGCGCCCACCAGTGGGTCGCCAAGAACGCCGAGGCGATCATCCCGGACGCGTACGACCCGGAGAAGAAGCACCTCCCGACCATGCTCACCACGGACCTGTCGCTCCGCTTCGACCCGGTCTACGAGCAGATCTCCCGCCGCTTCTACGAGCACCCCGAGCAGTTCGCCGACGCCTTCGCCCGCGCCTGGTACAAGCTCACCCACCGTGACATGGGCCCGGTCGTCCGCTACCTCGGCTCCGAGGTCCCGTCGGAGGAGCTGATCTGGCAGGACCCGCTGCCGGCCCGCACCCACGAGCTGGTCGACGCGGCCGACGTCGCCTCCCTCAAGGAGCAGATCCTCGCCTCGGACCTGACGGTCGCCCAGCTCGTCGGCGCCGCCTGGGCCTCGGCCTCCTCCTTCCGCGGCAGCGACAAGCGCGGCGGCGCCAACGGCGGCCGCATCCGCCTGGAGCCGCAGCGCGGCTGGCAGGTCAACAACCCCGAGGACCTCTCCCAGGTCCTGCGCGTCCTGGAGGGCGTCCAGGAGTCCTTCAACGCCGGCCGCACCGACGGCAAGCAGGTCTCCCTCGCCGACCTCGTGGTCCTCGCGGGCTCCGCGGCCGTCGAGAAGGCCGCCGCCGACGCCGGCCAGGCCGTCGAGGTGCCCTTCACCCCGGGCCGCGTGGACGCCTCCCAGGAGCAGACGGACATCGAGTCCTTCGCCGCCCTGGAGCCGCAGGCGGACGGCTTCCGCAACTACCTCGGCAAGGGCGTCCGCCTCCCCGCCGAGTACCTGCTGATCGACCGCGCCAACCTGCTCACCGTCAGCGCCCCCGAGCTGACCGTCCTCGTCGGCGGCCTGCGCGTCCTGGGCATCACCCAGCCGCAGACCTCCCTCGGTGTCCTCACCGCGACCCCCGGCACGCTGACGAACGACTTCTTCGTCAACCTGCTGGACCTGGGCACCACCTGGTCGGCGACCTCCGGCGACGCGAACACCTTCGAGGGCCGCGACGACGCGACCGGCGAGGTCAAGTGGACCGGCACCCGCGCCGACCTGGTCTTCGGCTCGAACTCGGAGCTGCGCGCCCTCGCCGAGGTCTACGCGAGCGACGACGCCAAGGAGAAGTTCGTGACGGACTTCGTCGCGGCCTGGACCAAGGTCATGGACCTGGACCGCTTCGACCTGCGCTGAGCCCACCGCGAACCCGCCGGGGGCCGGCCCCCGGAACACCGCCGGCCCCGCCGCCCCGCGCCCCCGAGACCTTCCCCCGGTCCCGGGGGCGCACCCCTTCCGTCCCGTGCCGGGCGTCAGACGCCCGGCACCGCCGCCCCGACCCAGAGGTCCGTCAGCGCCATGAGGCGTCGGCGGGCCTCGGCGTCGTACGCCTGCTCGTGCGCCCGGGCCTCGGTGAACCGGTCGAAGTACCGCCCGGTGACCCCGGCCGGCTCGGGGTCGACGACGAGGCGCACGGTGGGGCGGACGCCCTCCTCGACGCCGACGAGCGGGGTGAGGCCGTACGCCCGGACGCCCGCGGTGTCCATGAGGTGGGCCGGGTGGAGGGCGTTGACGGTGACCCCGCTGCCGTCGAGTTCCTCGGCGAGGGCGAAGGTCGCCATGATCAGGGCGAGTTTGCTGCGGCAGTAGGCGCGCAGCCCCTCGTACCCCTTCTCGAACATGGGGTCGTCGAAGTCGACGGCCTCCTGCCCGACGGAGGCGACGTTGACGACGCGGGCCGGCGCCGAGGCGGTGAGCAGCGGCAGCAGGCCCCGGGTGAGGGCGTACGGGGCGAGGTGGTTGACGGCGAGGCGCAGTTCGTGGCCCTGGGCGGAGACCTCGCGCACCAGGGGCCGGGCGCCGCCGCCCGCCACCGCGTTGTGCACGAGGGCGTCGAGACGGGGTTCGGCCGCCCCGACCCGCCGGGCCAGCGCGCCGACCTGGTCGAGGTCGGAGAGGTCCGCCAGGTAGGTGCGGACCTCCCCGCCGGCGTCCAGGGCGCGGATCTCGTCGGCCACGGCGGCGAGCCGTCCGGCGTCGCGGCCGTGCAGCAGGACGGTGCCGCCGCGGGCGGCGAGGTCGAGGGCGACGCCCCGGCCGAGGCCCTGGGCGGCGCCGGTGACGAGGGTGGTGTGGTGGTGCGGGAGCCGGTTCATGGAAGTGATCGTGGCCCGGGCGGACACCGCTCGGGGAGGGCGCACCGCACCTGGTGTCGCCACCACCAGGCTCGGCGGCCGGCCGGTGCCCGGACCGGGCGTGGGCCTGGTCCGGGTCAGTGGGGGGCGAGGAGGCCGAGGAGGCGGGTGACCGCCTCCGCGACGGCGGTGCGGGCCGGGCCGAGGTAGCGGCGGGGGTCCACGTCGGCGGGGTGGGCGGCGAGGTGGTCGCGGACGGCGCGGGTGAAGGCCTTGTTGAGGTGGGTGGAGACGTTCACCTTGGTCATCCCGGCGGCCACGGCCCGCGCGAGCAGCAGGTCGGGGACGCCCGAGGAGCCGTGCAGCACGAGGGGGACGTCGACGGCGGCCCGGAGCCGGGCGATGAGGTCGAGGTCCAGGACGGCGTCCCGGGTGACCATCTGGTGGACGCTGCCGACGGCGACGGCGAGGGCGTCCACACCGGTGGCGGCGACGAAGGAACGGGCCTCGCCGGGGTCGGTGCGGACGCCGGGGTCGTGGGCGCCGCCCTTGCCGCCGACCTCGCCGAGTTCGCCCTCGACCCAGACGCCCTCCCGGTGGCAGTGCTCGACGACCGCGCGGGTCGCGGCCACGTTCTCCTCGTACGGCAACCGCGCCGCGTCGAACATGACGGAGCCGAGGCCGAGTTCCACGGCCTCGTGGACGAGGTCCGCGCTCTCGGCGTGGTCGAGGTGGACGGCGACGGGGGTCTTGGCGGCGCGGGCGAGCGCGAGGCAGGCGAGCGCGACGGGTTCGAGACCGCCGTGGTAGCGGACGGTGTTCTCGCTGATCTGGAGCACGACGGGCCGGTCGGCCCGCTCGGCGCCGGCCACGATGGCCTGGGCGTGCTCCAGCTGGAGGACGTTGAAGGCGCCCGTGCCGGCGCCGGCGGCGCGCGCCCGCCGGACGATCTCGTGGGTCGGGGTCAGTGGCATGGTCCTGCTCCGGGTACGGGTCGGGGGCGGGTCGCTGCGGGGGCCGGGGCGCGGGGCTCGGGCTCCGCGCTCGGCACAGGGCTCGGGCGCCGGGCTCAGGCGCCGGTGTCGGCGAGGACGACGGAGCGGGTGAGGTTGCGGGGGCGGTCCGGGTCGAGGCCGCGGGACTCGGCGACCGCGACGGCGAGCCGCTGGGCCAGGACGAGTTCCGCGAGCGGGTCGAGCCCGCCGGCGACGAGGGTGCCGCCGACGGCGCGGACCTCCTCGGCGAGGCCGTCGGGCAGGGGCCCGAAGCTCCAGGCGACGCGCCCGGGGCCGGTGATGCTGATGGGCCCGTGGCGGTACTCCATCGCCGGGTAGGCCTCCGTCCAGGCGCCGGCCGCCTCCCGCATCTTGAGCCCGGCCTCCTGGGCGAGTCCGTAGGTCCAGCCGGTGCCGAGGAAGGTGAACTGCTCCGCCTCGCGGACGGCGGCCTCCAGCGGGCGGGCGAGGGCGAGTTCGGCGTCCTCGGCGGCGCGGGCGACGGTCGCCACCCCGTCGGGCAGGGCGTCCTCGGCCTCCAGGTGGGCGCGGAGGAGGGCGAGGGCGGTGGTGGCGAAGCGGGTCTGGACGACCGACTCCTCGTCGGCGAAGTCGAGGACGGCGACGGCGTCGGCGAGGTCCATGACGGGGGTGGCCGGATCGGCGGTGACCGCTCCGGTGGCGACCGTTCCGGCCAGCCGGGCGAGGACCGCGAGGACCTCGCTGGTGGTGCCGGAGCGGGTGAGGGCGATGACCCGGTCGTAGCGGCGGGAGAAGGGGAAGCGGGAGGCGGCGAAGGCGTCGGTCTCGCCGTGTCCGCCGGCCTCGCGCAGGTCGGCGTAGGCCTGCGCCATGAACCAGGAGGTGCCGCAGCCGATCACGGCGACGCGCTCGCCTCGCCGGGGCAGCGCGGACGCGTGCCGCGGCAGCGTGCCGAGCGCCTCGCGCCAGACGGTGGGCTGGGTGGCGATCTCGGTGGTGGTACGGGAGGGGGCCATGCGCACTCCTTGCACGAAAGAGACGGCAGTGATGCGTGAAGATGCTCGAATCGAGCGCCATTCAAGCAGATTCACGCATCGGTCAGCCAGATCCCCGCGCAGGGCGGCATAGGATCGGAGCCGTACCCACGGAAGGACCGGTCCGGCATGTCCAAGCACGAGCGGTGGAACGCACTCCTGGAACTTCTGGCGTCCGCGGGCAGGCTGGAGGTCGAGGAGGCGGCGGCCCGCCTCGACGTCTCCGCGGCCACGATCCGCCGCGACCTGGACGAACTCGCCGAACAGCGCCTCCTCGTCCGCACCCGCGGCGGGGCGCTCGCGCACGGCGTCTCGTACGAGCTGCCGCTCCGCTACAAGTCGGGCCGGCACGCCGCCGAGAAGGCCCGGATCGCCGCCGCGGCGGCCGAACTGGTCGCGCCGGGCGAGGTCGTCGGCCTGAACGGCGGCACGACGACCACCGAGGTCGCGCGGGCGCTCGCCGTACGGTTCGCGGGCGAGCGCGCCGACACCGGACAGCCGCCCGCCCCCGCCGCCCCCGCCCTGACGGTGGTGACCAACGCGCTCAACATCGCCGCCGAACTGGCGGTGCGCCCCCAGATCAAGCTGGTGACGACGGGCGGGGTGGCCCGCCCGCAGACCTACGAGCTGGTGGGTCCGCTCGCCGCCGGAGTCCTGGGCGAGGTGGTCCTCGACACGGTGGTGCTCGGGGTCGACGGGGTGGATCCGGCCCTGGGGGCGATGGCGCACCAGGAGGAGGAGGCGAGCATCAGCCGGCTCTTCGCCGAGCGGGCCGGCCGGGTCGTGGTGGTGACCGACTCGTCGAAGCTGGGGCGGCGCGCCTTCGCCCGGATCTGCGGCCTCGAACAGGTCGACCTGCTGGTGACCGACACCGGGATCGACCCGGGGACGGCGGAGCGGCTGACCGAGGCGGGACTCCGGGTCCACACCGTCTGACGCCGCCTCACCCCGCCCATTGGTCGTACCGCATACCAATTCCCCTCCTGGTCGGACCAGGGTGAACGCATCGGGTCCGGCTGTTCACCAAGCCCTTACCGCACGGGCGTATACCTTTGGGCGCCGCTCCCCCATCATGTCTGCCGACGTGCCCGCGGGGCACACCGTGACAGGAGGGGCGGGGCATGCTTCCCATCAGCCGCAGGGGGTTCGTCGGGATCGGCGCGGGGCTCGGGGCCGGGCTCGTCACGGGGGCCGCGCTGCCCCCGGCGACGGCCTCGGCCGCCGCGCGGGCCGCGACCGGCACCCTGACCGACGTCCGTCACGTGGTGATCCTCATGCAGGAGAACCGCAGCTTCGACCACTACTTCGGCACGCTCCGCGGCGTGCGCGGCTTCGGCGACCGGGCGGCGGGCAACATCCCCGGCGGCTGGAGCACCTTCCAGCAGCCGAACTGGGGCGGCCGGCAGTTCCCGTGGAAGCTGAGCGACACCCCGCCGGCCGGCGGGGCCGACGGCGAGACGCTCGCCCAGTGCAACGGCGACCTGCCGCACAGCTGGACCTCGCAGCACGCCGCCTGGAACAAGGGCCGGCTCGACAACTGGGTGACGGGCGTGGGCAACACCCGGACGCTGGGACACCTGGACCGCGAGGACATCCCCTTCCACCACGCGCTCGCCGACCACTACACGGTCTGCGACGCGTACTTCTGCTCGGCGCTCAGCGCCACCGGCCCCAACCGGACCTTCCTGTGGAGCGGAAAGATCGACGGTTCCAGCAAGGACGGCGGGGACGAGTCGGGCCTGACCTGGGAGACGTACGCGGAGGCGCTCCAGCGGGCCGGGGTGAGCTGGAAGGTCTACCAGAACGCCCAGGACAACTACGGCGACAACGGCCTCGCGTACTTCAAGCGGTTCACCGACGCCCGGCCCGGCGACCCGCTGTACGACCGGGGCATGGCCTCGGTCCCGAAGGCCACCGGCTCGACCCCGGACGACATCGCCGCCGCGATCCGCGCCGACGTCCTCGCCGGGACGCTGCCGCAGGTGTCGTGGGTGGTGGCGAACGAGGCGTTCTCCGAGCACCCGTACGCCCCTCCCGGCGACGGCGCGCACTTCGTCGACCTGGTCTACCGCGCCCTGGCGGCGAACCCCGAGGTCTTCGACGCGACCGTGATGATCCTCAACTACGACGAGAACGACGGCTTCTTCGACCACGTGCCGCCGCCCGTCGCCCCGCCCGGCACCCCGGGCGAGTACCTCGACGGCGTGCCGATCGGCCTGGGCTTCCGGGTGCCGATGCTGGTCATGTCGCCGTGGACGCGCGGCGGCTGGGTCAGCTCGGAGGTCTTCGACCACACCTCGGTGCTCCGCTTCCTGGAGACCTGGACCGCCGCCCTCGGCACCCCGGCGGCCTGCCCGAACATCAGTGCCTGGCGGCGGAGGGTGACCGGCGACCTCACCGGCGTCTTCGACTTCGCCCACCCGGTGTACGGGGTCCCCGCCGGCCTCCCGTCGACGGCGAAGGTCATCGGCATGTCCACCTGCGGCCCGCTCCCGAACCCCGCGCCGCAGAACAACGCGCTGCCCGTCCAGGAGCCCGGCACCCGCCCGGCGCGGGCCCTGCCCTACCAGCCGAACGGCAACCTCGACCGCTTCGAGTTCGGCGCGGCGGGCAAGATCCTCGCCTGGTTCTCCATGAGCAACCTGGGCCCGCAGGCCCGCCGGGCCGCCCACTTCTCGATCCACCCGCACCAGCACCGGGACACCGCCGCCTGGCAGTACACGGTCGACCCCGGGACCACCGCCACCGACTACTTCAACATCGGGCTGGGCTCCGGCTCGGGGAAGTACGACCTCTCGATGATGGGCCCGAACCGCTTCCTGCGCCGGTTCGTCGGCGACGCCTCCAAGGCCGGCCGGGCGATCGAGGTGGCGGCGCGCTTCGCCACCGAACCCGGCACCGGGAAGACGGCGATCTGGTTCACGCTGACCAACGCCTCCGCCGGCCCGGTCACCTTCACCGTCCGCTCCAACGCCTACCGCACGGACGGCCCGTGGACGTACACCGTCCCGGCGGGCGCCGCCCGCGAGGACCACTTCAACGCGGTGGCGTACCAGGACGGCTGGTACGACTTCACGATCCTGGCCGACATCGACGGCACCTGGTCGCGCCGCTACACGGGCCACATCGAGACGGGGGCGCCGAGCGTCACCGGCTGACCGCCCGGCGCGCCCTCACCGCCCGGCCAGGGCCGCGCGCCGGATCGTGGCGTCGAGGAGCGCGAGCGCGTCCTGGGCGGTGCGGCCCGGGGCGCGGTTCCAGGGGCCGATGAGTCCGTGCCACCCGCGGGACCGCAGCTCGGTCATGATCCACGCGCCGGCCTCGTTCATGGTGGACGTGCTGCCGTGGCCGAGCCGGTGGGCGGCGAGCAGGGCGCCGCAGAGGCACCGGGCGCCCCGTGCGTCGCGGAGCTTGTACGGCGTGTTCTGCCATCCCCATTCGGTCAGCACCCGGCGCGCGTAGGCCAGGTGGACGGAGGGGAGCACGTCGGAGCGGCCGATCGCGCGCCAGAGGTGCAGCCGGTCCGGGAGGACGGCCCCGATCCGGCCGGGCAGCGGACGCTCGGCGGGCGGGGCCGGGGGCAGCGCGCCGAGCGCGTCGGCGACCAGCCGCTCCACGGGGACGGTGAGGAGGCTCCGCCACGCCTCGGAGACGGGGGCGGGGGTGGGGGCCGGGGCGGAGACGGCCACAGCCACGGGCTCGGCCTCGGCCCCGGGCTCGTGGGGAGAAGCGGGCAGGGACGGAAGCAGGCTCTCCCAGGCGGCGCTCTCGTAGAGGCGCGCCACCTCTCGGTCGAGCGCGTCGGGGTCGCGCGGCGGGGCGGGGGATGACATCCCCCCATCATGAGGGGCATATGACCTCTTTGCCCGGTATGCGCCATTCGCGCCGCCCTCTCGCCACCGACCCGCGCGAGCAAGGCATTACACCGCAGAATTCCCCTAAATTCGCGAGCTTCCCTATTCGGACATTGCGCACCCCGTGACGCGACTCACTTTCCCCGCGCCGACGGCGGCTCCCCCTCCGTCACGAGCCGTGCGCCGCAAGGGATTCCGGAAGGGGAGCCGAAACGGTCGATCTTGAATTCCGCCGTTTCGATCTCCACCGTCCCTTTTCCCGCCCATTCGCATCTTGTTCCCCGCCGCATTTCTCGCCTACGGTCACCTCCATTCGAGCGGATCGCCGAATCCTGCCACCGCCCGAAAGACCTCCCATTTCACCCGACGGCAGGAGCGGGGGACCCACCACACCGCCGGTCCGGCACCACCGGAACGGCTCGGGGTGAAGCCGCGTGCGCGCGGCCGGACAGCTCCAGTCCGAACCCGACAGCTCACCTCGCAGGCGCCGGAGAGGAAACCGCCATGCCCGCTCACGGCAAGCACCGCCGTCCCCGACGCCGCCCCGTCTCCCGAGGTCTCGCCTTCGCGGGCACCGGCGGAGTCGCCCTCGCCCTGCCGCTGGTCGTCCCCGCCGCGGCGGGCGCCGCGCCCCTCCCCGAGTCCGCCGCACCGGCCGCAGTCGCCGCGCCGGCCGCACCGGCCACCGCCGTCACGAAGGCTCCGGCCGCTCCCACCGCCACCCGCGCGTACACCGTGGTGAAGGGCGACTCGCTTTCCCTGATCGCCCACCGAAAGGGAATTCAGGGCGGCTGGAAGTCGCTTTACCAGGCGAACAGGACGACCGTGGGTGACAATCCGTCACTCATTCACCCCGGCCTCGAACTGACGATTCGTCGGGATTCCGCGAAGGCCGCTCCCGCGCCCGAGCGGGCCGCCCGGAAGAGCGCCGCGAAGCCCGCCTCCACCGGTTCGGCCGAACGGGCGAGCCGCTCCTCCGCCCGCGCGGCGACCCCCGCCGTGCAGACCCGGGCCCAGGCCCAGACCCGGCCGGCCGCCGTCCAGGCCGCGGCCCCCGCCGCCGCGCCGCAGTACGCCGACAACCTCGACGGCTGGATCCGCGAGTCGCTGGACGTCATGGCCCGCTACGGCATCCCCGGCTCGTACGACGGCATCCTCCGCAACGTCCTGCGCGAGTCCTCCGGCAACCCCCGCGCCGTCAACCTCTGGGACTCCAACGCCGCGAAGGGCACCCCGTCGAAGGGCCTGCTCCAGGTCATCGACCCGACGTTCTCGGCCTACCACGTGCCGGGCACCTCGCTCGACCCGTACGACCCGGTCGCGAACATCACCGCCGCCTGCAACTACGCGGCCGACCGGTACGGCTCCATCGACAACGTCAACGGCGCCTACTGATCCCGCCCGTTCCCGGCCGCCCCGAAGCGGCCGGTGAACCAGTCCGCGGCGAGCGCCGCCACCTCCTCCAGGGCCCCCGGCTCCTCGAAGAGGTGGCCGGCGCCCGGCACGACCTCCAGCCGGCTCTCACACCGCAGCAGCGCTCCGGCCCGCCGGTTGAGGTCCAGGACGAGGTCGTCGCTCCCGCCGACGACCAGCAGGGTCGGGGCCCGGACCGCGGCGAGCCGCTCCCCCGCCAGATCGGGCCGGCCGCCCCGGGACACCACGGCGGCCACGTCGTCGTCCGGCTCCGCCGCCGCCCACAGCGCGGCGGCCGCGCCCGTACTCGCCCCGAAGTAGCCGCGCGGCAGGCCCTCGGTGGCGGGCCACCCGGCCGACCAGGCGGCGGCGCGGCCCAGCCGGCCGGCGAGCAGCGGGGTGTCGAAGACCCGTGCCCGGTCGGCGGCCTCGGCCTCCGTGAGCAGGTCGAAGAGGAGCGTCCCCAGCCCCGCCCGGTTCAGGGCCCCGGCGACCGCGCGGTTCCGGGGGCTGTGCCGGCCGCTGCCGCTGCCGTGCGCGAAGAGGACGAGCCCGGCCGCCCCGTCGGGCAGCGCCAGGTCGCCCCGCAGCTCCAGGTCGCCGACCGGGATCCGTACGGCCGTGTGCCGGACCGCCGGGCCGTGCGCGGCCCGGTTCCGGTCGAGCCGGTCCACCACCTCGGCGTCCGGCGTCTGGTCGAACTCGCGGTAGAACTGCCCGACCGCGTAGAACCCCTCCGGGGCGTGCACGGCGACCGCCTCGTCGGCCTCGCCCGCCAGCCGTGCCGTCCAGCCGTGCGGCGCCACCGGCACCGCCAGCACGATCCGGGCCGCGCCCCCTGCGCGCACCGCGCGGCAGGCGGCCAGCGCGGTCGCGCCGGTGGCGAGTCCGTCGTCGACGACCACCACCGTCCGCCCCTCCAGCGGCACCGGCCGGCGGCTGCCCCGGTAGAGCCGGGCCCGCTCGGCCATGACGGCCCGCTCCCGCTCCTCGACCGCCGCCAGGTCCCGCCCGGTCACGCCCGCGTCCCGCACGACCTGCTCGTTGACCACCCGGACGCCGCCCTCCCCGACGGCCCCCATGGCCAGCTCGGGCCGGCTCGGCACGCCCAGCTTCCGCACCAGGCAGATGTCCAGCGGCGCGCCGAGCGCCTCGGCCACCTCCGCCGCCACCGGCACCCCGCCCCGGGGCAGGCCGAGGACGACGACGTCACGCCCCTGGAGATGGCCGAGCCGGGCGGCGAGCCGCCGCCCCGCGTCGGCACGGTCGGCGAAATACATGGCACGCCGCCTTCCCGGTGGACGAACCCCCGCGCGGCCCGGGCCGTCCGGCCCGGCCCTCCCTTCCAGGGTCCCACCGGGCGGCGTCCCGGGGCCCGGCGCACGCCCCGCCTCAGCCCGCGGCGCCGCGCACGACGGCGACGGGGCACCGGGCGTGGTGCAGGAGGGCCTGGCTCACCGAGCCCAGCAACAGCCCGGCGAAGCCGCCGCGCCCGCGGGCGCCCATGACGACCAGCCGGGCGCTCCCGCTCTCCTCCAGCAGGACCTCGCGGGGCCGGCCGCGCACCAGCCGGGGCTCGGCCTCGACCCCCGGGTGGCGGCCGGCGGCCCGCGCCAGCGCCGCGTCCAGGACCCGGGCGGCCTCCTCGTGCACCTGCTCGGCACTGTGGAAGAGCCCGGTGAGGTCTCCCGGTCCGGAACGCGGGGTCCACGCGTGGACGGCGACGAGCC
This sequence comes from Streptomyces sp. NPDC058758, assembly GCF_042746075.1. NCBI lineage: Bacteria > Bacillati > Actinomycetota > Actinomycetes > Kitasatosporales > Streptomycetaceae > Streptomyces > Streptomyces sp. NPDC058758. The sequence goes on from NZ_JBHYPS010000025.1 coordinate 69,667, forward strand.
CGGCCCCGCGCACCCGCGCCTCCGTGAAGGCGAAGTCGACGGCCGCGTCGGAGTCCGGGGAGCCGTCGACCGCCAGGACCACCGGCCCGTCGGGCTCGCCCCGGCCGCGCACGACGAGGACGGGGCACTCGGCGTGGGCGGCGAGGTGGACGGCGACCGAGCCGAGCACCAGGCCTCCGAAGCCGCCGGTGCCGCGGCTGCCGACGACGACCAGCTCGGCGCCCCGGGAGCGGGTGGCGAGGACGACGAGCGGCTCGCCGGGGATCAGCTCGCCCGAGACCTCGGTGCCCGGGGCGGCCGCCCCGGCCCGGGCGACGGCCGTGTCCAGGACGATCTGCGCCTGCCGCCGCAGCCCGCTCTCGGTCGGCCCGTACACGGAGGGCTCCAGGTCGACCCGGAACAGCGGCCAGATGAAGGCGTGCACGACGACCAGCCGCACGCCGCGCCGCCCGGCCTCCCGCGCCGCCTCCTCGACCGCCCCGAGCGCCGACGACGAGCCGTCCGTCCCGACGAGGACGAACGGCCCGCCGGCCGTCGTGGTCCCCGGTGCCGCCGCCCGTTCCTCGCTGCGCCCCATCGCTGTTCCTGCCTTCCGGTCGTGCTCCGCCGATCGCGGGTGCCCTCGTGGTCGAGTACACCCGCCGACTGCCCGCCGGACCGGGCGCCACGCGGGCCGGACGTCCCGCACGGCCCCGCGGAAGGTCCCGGGCGCGGGCCCCGCGGGTCAGGCCGCGAGGAAGGCCTCGATGGCCCGGGCCAGGTCCTTCGGGGTCTCCTCCGGCGGGTAGTGTCCGGCGTCGGCGAGGACTTCCAGGCGGGCGTTGGGGTACCAGCGCAGCCAGGTCGCCTCCATCGCCTCGGCGCCGAGCGCCGGGTCGTGCGCGCCGACGACCAGCAGCACGGGCGTCGGGTTGTCACGGACCCGCTCGTGGAAGTCGGCGCCGGACCACGAGTCCAGGTAGGCGCGGAAGGCGGCCGCGGAGGAGCGGCTCACCGAGCGGTCGACGACCGCGTCCAGCCACGGGCCGGTGTGCCGGCCGCCGGTGGTGTGGTCGATGATGACCCGTCGTAGCGCCGGGTCGTCGGCGGCCCCGGCGAACAGCTGCCGGCTGTCCTCGTCGAGCGGGAAGCCCGCCGCGGAGACCGGCGAGATCCCGACGATCGAGCGGACCCGGTCGGGTGCGTCGAGCAGCATCAGCTGGGCCGCCTTGCCCCCCATGGAGTGGCCGATGACGGAGAAGGAGTCCCAGCCGAGGTCGTCGGCGACCGCCAGGGCGTCCGCGGCGACCTCCTCCATGGTGTAGGCGCCCTCGGCGTCCCGGGCCTCGCCGTAGCCGCGGCAGTCGAGGAAGGCGTAGCTGCCCGCCGTCTCGTCGAGGTGGGCGCGGAGCGGGTCGAAGCTGCTGCGGTCGCCGAACCAGTTGTGGAGGACGAGGGCCCTCCCCGGGCCGTCGCCGTGGACGTCGTACGGAAGGACCCGGCCGGTCATGCTGCCCCCTGGGCGCGAGGTGGTGAGGAGAGGGGTGGTCGCGTCCGCGGCACGTTCGCGGCGGCGGACGACGACCGAGTGTGACGGCCCGGAAGCTCCGGGTCAACATCCCGGGAGCCGTGTGGGCGACGGGCGCACGCGCGGGCGGGCCGCCGACCGCCGTCCGGCGCCCGCCTCCGCGCGCCTGCGGGCCCGCCGGAGGGGCCGGCGCGGACCCGGTGCCGGGATGCGGCGGGTTTCACGGCGGGCGCATCCTGACTGTGTGACCCCGGACGGCCCGCCCCCCGGCACGCCGCCGCAAGCCTTGACGCAGGCGCTGGCGGAGGCGGCGACGGACGCCGTGGAGACGGTCGCCGGATACGCCGGCGGGGTGTACCTGCGCTCCGGTACGGAGGGCCTGCTGCGGCTCTCGGTGCTGGCCGGGCTGCCGGGCGAGCTGTTCCGGCCCTGGGCGCGGATGCACACCAACCGGCCCTTCCCGGTCGCCGAGGTCCACCGGTCCGGGCAGTCGGTGCACCTGGCGGACGTCGAGGAGTCGATGCGGCGGTTCCCGCAGCTGGTGGCGAGCCTCCCCTTCCCGTTCGGGTCGCTGTACGCCCCCGTGGCCGCCGGGCGGGAGCGCTTCGGGGTCCTCGTGGTGCTGCGGCCCCCGACCCCGGGCCTGCCGGTCGGCGCGCGGGACCGGGAGCGGATGACCCGCGCCGGGCTGCGGCTCGGAGAGGTCCTCGCGGAGCTGTCGGCGAGCGGGACGGGCGTGTGGTGGCCCGGCGACCCGCTGTGCGTGCAGCTGCCGTCGGGCGCGGTGCCGCCGGTGCGGTTCGGCTCCTTCGACTGGGACCTGGCGGCGGGGACCGTGACCATGGACGACGGGCTGCGGTCCATCCTCGGCGTGCCCGGCCCGTCGCCGATGCCCATCGGGGAGCTGACCTCACGGCTCGAACCGGAGGACGGCTTCGCCCTGTGGGCGGCGGCCCGCCGGACGGGGGCCCCGGACGGCGGGGGCTCGGTCCGCCGGCTGCGGCTCAAGGGGCCGGACGGCGGGCTGCACCTGCTGGAGGTCTCGGCGCGCTCCCGGTTCGTCGGGACGGACGGCCACGGGCATCTGGCGGGCGCCCTGGTGGACCTGGGCACGGGGCTGGTCGGCTCGGACGCCACGGACCGGCTGCCGCGGGCGATCCTGGCGATCGACCGGCTGGGCCGCGTCACCTACGTGAACGAGCGCACCGAGCGCCTCCTCGGACGCCCGCGCGGGGCGCTGGCCGGACGGCCGCTGTGGGAGGCGCTGCCGTGGTTCGCCCACCCGTTCCACGAGGAGCAGCTGCGGGCCGCGCTGCTGTCGACGGAGCCTGTGCGCTTCCTGGCCCGTCCGGAGGACGACGGCTGGCTGTCGGTGTCGCTGCACCCGGGCCGGGACGGCGTGACCATGGTGCTCGTCCCGGAGGAGGACCCGGTGCGGGAGGCCCGCCCGCCGTCCGCCGCCGCGGCCCCCTCCGTACCGCCCCCGCCCCCGCCGCCCCCGCCGCCGCAGCCGTCCGCGCGCGCCGGGGACGGGCTGGGCTCGGAGGCCGCGCGGGCGGCGTCGCTCTACCGGCCGGTGGCGCTGGCGATCGCGCTGACCGAGGCGATGACGGCCCGGCAGGTCTCGGCGGTGGTGACCGAGGAGCTGCTGCCGGCCTTCGGCGGGCGGCAGCTGGCGATCTACCTGCTCAGCGACCGGCGGCTCTACCTGGCGTGGGAGACGGGCTTCCCGCCGGGCTTCCTGGACCGGTTCGACGGGGCCGCGCTCGACGCGCACGTCCCCGGGGTGGACGTGCTGACGACCGGCCGGGCGATGTTCTTCGAGTCGATGCAGGCCCTGCGCCGGGCCTATCCGGAGCTGCCGCTGGACGCGGAGACGGGCGCGCGGGCCTTCCTGCCGCTGATCGCCTCGGGCCGGCCGGTGGGCTCGTGCATCCTCGGCTTCGACCGGCCGCGGGACTTCGGCCCGGAGGAACGGGCCGTCCTCACCGCGCTGGCCGGGCTGATCGCGCAGGCGCTGGAGCGGGCGCAGCGGTACGACACCGAGGCCGCCGTGGCGCGGGGGCTCCAGGACGCGCTCCTCCCGCACCGGCTGCCGGTGCGGGAGGGCCTGGAGACGGTGGGCCGCTACCTGCCGGGGACGCAGGGCATGGACGTGGGCGGCGACTGGTACGACGTGGTGGAGACGGCCCGGGGCGAGCTGGCGCTGGTGATCGGGGACGTGCAGGGGCACGGGGTCGCGGCGGCGGCGACGATGGGGCAGCTGCGGAGCGCGGTGCGGGCGTTCGCGCTGAGCGGGCTGCCGCCGCAGGACGTGGTGCGGGGCACCAACCGGCTCCTCATCGACCTGGACCCGGGGCAGTTCGCGAGCGCCTGCTACGTGCTCCTGGACGCCCGTACGGGGGAGGCGCAGGCGGTCAGGGCGGGGCATCCGCAGCCGCTGCTGCGGCATCCGGACGGGACGGCGGAGCTGCTGGACATCGCGGGCGGCGTGGTGCTGGGGGTGGACGACCGGGCCGCGTATCCGGTGACGCGGCTGCGGCTGGCCGAGGGCGCGGTCCTCGCGCTGTTCACGGACGGCCTGGTGGAGCGGCCGGGCGCCGACATCGACGAGGGGGTGGAGCGGCTCCGGCGGACGCTGGCGTCGACGGGCTCGCTGCCGCTGCCGGAGGCGGCGGACCGGCTGATGCACGAGGCGGCGCGGGCCTCGGACCGGCCGGACGACATCGCCCTGCTGCTCGCGGCGCGGTGGCGGCGGGACGGCGGGTAGTCCCGCCCGGTCGCTCACCCGGTCGGGTCAGCGGCGCTGGTCGGCGGGGGTGGGGGCGGCGAGGCTGGGAGGGTCCGTGCCGTTCGGGCCGGACGAGACGGGGCGGGCCGCGCGGCGGCCGCCCGAGGCGAGGAGGTCCCGTGCAGCAGGACAAGCAGCCCGACTACCGGCCGGTGGTCTTCCGCGACCGCTCGGCGGGGTACGCGTTCCTGACCCGGTCGACCGCGACGAGCGAGCGGACCATCGAGTGGGACGACGGCAACACCTACCCGGTGATCGACGTCGAGATCTCCTCGGAGAGCCACCCGTACTTCACGGGCAAGGCGCGGACGGTAGACCCGGAGGGCCGGATCGCCCAGTTCGAGCGCCGGTACGGCGAGGGCGGCTGAGCCTCGCGGAAGCGGCAGGGGCGGCGGGAGCGGAGTCCGGTGGACGCCGTTCCCGCCGCCCCGTTCCGCGACGTGCCGGGTGGGGTCGGGTCAGCCCTCGACGACGCCGGACTTGGCGATGGTGATCTTGGCCTTGGTGGCGCCGGAGCCGGAGCCCAGGGACTCGATCTTCTTCACGACGTCCTGGCCCTGGACGACCTCGCCGAAGACGACGTGCTTGCCGTCCAGCCAGTCGGTGACGACGGTGGTGATGAAGAACTGGGAGCCGTTGGTGTTGCGGCCCGCGTTCGCCATCGAGAGCAGGAACGGACGGTCGTGCTTCAGCTTGAAGTTCTCGTCCGCGAACTTCTCGCCGTAGATGCTCTTGCCGCCGGTGCCGTTGCCCGCGGTGAAGTCGCCGCCCTGCAGCATGAACTGGGGGATGACGCGGTGGAAGGAGGAACCCTCGTAGCCGAAGCCGTGCTGGCCGGTGGCGAGCTCGCGGAAGTTCTTGGCCGTGTCGGGGACGACCTCGTCGAACAGCTGGAACTCGATCCGGCCGGCCGGCTCGCCGTCGATGGTGATGTCGAAGAAAACGTTGTTGCTCATGGGGACATCCTGTCATTACCCGCGCACCGCGCGCGCACGGGCCGCCTTCCGGCGGGTCACGACGCGCCGGTGCCCCGCGCCGTGGGGCGCGGGGCACCGGGGGCGGTGGGGGCCCGGAGTCAGCGGAGTCCCTGGGCGGAGCCGTCGGCGACGGTGCTCTCCACCGTCGTGACGGTCTCGTGGAGGACGGTCGCGGCGCCCTCCTCCTGGAGGAGTCCGGTGGCGCCGCCGAGCGGGCTCTCGGCGGCGCTGGCCTGCGGCGGCGGGGTGACGAGGGCGGTGACGACGCCTGCGGCGAGGGAGGCGATGGCGAGCATGCTGCGCTTCTTCATGCCCTGGTCAACTACTGGGACGGGAAAGGGTTACGGGTGCCGGCCCTCCGCACGTCCTCCGGCGGCGGACCGGGAGCGGGCCGGGCGCCGGCCGGAGCGGTCTCCAGGTGGACCGGGGCGCCCGTCCTGCGGGCCCGGTCGACCGCGGCGAGGCGGGCGAACTCGCCGGGGTGCATCTCCCGCCGCCACTCCTCGACGGTGTGCAGCGCGTAGGCGGTGTGCTCCTCCGGGTCGAGGACGAGGGAGGCGATCTGCTCGTCCGTCAGCTCGCCGCCGTCGAAGATGAAGCCGATGTGGTTGGCGGGCCAGTCGGCGCCGCGGTCGCCGACGAAGTGGGTGCCGAGGAGCCTCGGTTCCCCGGTGAAGACCAGGCCGGTCTCCTCCCGGCACTCCCGCACCGCCGTCTCCCAGGGGGTCTCCCCCGGGTCCATGTTCCCGCCGGGCCACTGCCAGACGTCCTCGCCGCGGGTGGCGCGGAGCTGGAGGGGGCGGCCTGCGGTGTCGGTGAAGTAGAGGCAGGAGTACGCGGTCGCTCTGGGCAGCGTCGCGACGTAGTCGACGGGCGGCAGCCAGGTGTGCGTCATGGAGGTCTCTCTCGACGGACCGATGGGGCGTCCTCCATCCAAGCGGTCCGCGGCGGTCCGCCCGGCCGCTCCGGAGCAGGTCACCGGATCGTGTGATCGGCTCCGGGGGCGGCCGGCCGGGGCCCGTGGGCGCCGCCGGGGGCGCGTCAGCGGGGGGCCGTGCGGGCGAGGCGCCGGCGGAGCCGGGTCTCGTGGACGAGGCGGCCGACGAGGGCGCTGCCGTAGACGACGAAGCCGACGCCGACGAGCCAGGACTGGAGGACGAGGACGGTGCCGAACTGGCCGTAGGTGACGGCGTTGGAGGCGATCAGGGGGGAGAAGACCAGCTGGGAGAAGATCCGCAGTCCGAGGAGGCCCAGGGCGGTGAGGACGGCGCCGGGCAGGAGGGCGCGCCAGCGGATGCGGCCGCAGAGGAGGAAGCGCTGGGACCACCAGAAGAAGAGGAAGGTGCCGATGAGGTCGCCGAGGGCGACGAGGAGGGTCACGCCCGCGGGGGCGTGCTCGGGGGCCGGGAAGGCGACGAAGAGGAGGAGGGCGGCGACGAGGACGGCGAGCCAGACGACGTGGCGCCACATGGTGTGCCAGCGGGCGGTGGGGAGGTCCCAGGCGCGTTCGTAACCGGTCTGGACGGCGGAACCGAAGGTGACGCCGAAGGCGGCGAGGGCGGCGAGGCCGAAGGCGGTGGTGCGCTGGAGCGCCTGACCGGGCTGGCCGAAGAGCTGTTCGACCTCCTCCTCGGAGACCTCGGTGACGCCGAGGCCCTGGATGAGCCAGCGGGCGAAGCCCTGGCCGCGGGAGAGGTCGGCGGCGGCCACCACGATGAGGAGGGGGACGAGGGTGAGGAGGCTGAGGGCGGCGAACCCCATGGCGCGGTGCATGAGCTCCATGGCGCGGCCGCGGTTCCAGGCGAGTCCCACGGGCGAGTCGAGCAGGCGGGCGTGCAGCCGGTGGAACCGTGGGACGTGGTCGGGCGGCTGGTCGCTCGGCGTACCGGGGGTGGGGGGCATGCATGGTCCGGTACCCGCCGGAGCGCCGGGTCCCGCAGCGAGGGGGCCGAACGGGTGGCCCGGGTCAGGACAGGGGGCGGGCTCCGGGGCCGGGAGCGGCGGTGACGTCGCGGGCGGTGAGGACCTCGGCGTCCTCGCCGGCGCACCGGACGACGACCTCGACGGGGGAGCCGCAGTCGGTGTGGCGGATGTCCAGGGCGGGGCCCTCGGGGTCGCCGGCGTGGGTGTCGCCCCACTGCTTGAGGGCGAGCATGACGGGCCAGAGGTCGATGCCCTTGGGGGTGAGCCGGTACTCGGTGCGGGTGCGGGCGCCGGGTTCCCGGTAGGGGACGCCGCGGAGGACCCCGGCGGCGACGAGCTTGCGGAGCCGGTCGGCGAGGACGGCTTCGGAGAGGCCGATGTGGCGGCGGAAGTCGTCGTAGCGGCGGACGCCGTTGAAGGCGTCGCGCAGGATGAGCAGGCTCCACTTCTCGCCCACGAGGTCCAGGGTGCGCCGGACCGAGCAGTTCTCGGTGTCCGTCTCCAGCCACTTCATCGTCCCACTCTAGCCAGCTGGCTTCGTCGTTGACAGTCAGCCGACGCGAGGGCTAGCTTCGCCGTACAGAGCCAGCCGTCGGTGCGACGGACGGGGAACGACGGAGTGGAGTGGTCATGGGGCGGTCGCGGACGGTCGAGTGGGAGGACGCCGGGGCCACCGCGCGGGCGGCGGCGTCGATGGCGGGGCTCGACTTCCTGCGCGAGATGATCGCGGGCCGGCTGCCGGGCCCGCCGATCGCGGCGCTGCTCGGGTTCACCCTGGAGGAGGCCGAGCACGGGCGCGCGGTCTTCGCCCTGGAACCGGGCGAGGAGCACTACAACCCGATCGGCAGCGTGCACGGCGGGGTCTACGCCACGCTGCTCGACTCGGCGGCGGGGTGCGCGGTGCACACCACGCTCCCGCGGGGCACCGCCTACACCTCGCTCGACCTGCAGACCCGCTTCCTGCGGCCGATCACGGTGGACACGGGCAAGGTGCGGGCCGTCGGCACGGTCGTCTCGCAGGGCCGGCGCACCGCGCTCGCGGAGGCGGGACTGTACGACGGGCGGGACCGGCTCCTCGCGCACGCCACCAGCACCTGCATGCTCTTCCCGGTTCCCGGCCGGGAGACGGGCGACGGCGCACGCGCCTGACGCCCGGCGCGCGCCCGTCCGGTCAGCGCTGGACGAGGGCCGGGCGGGCGCGGGTACAGCGGTCGGGAGCCGCGTCCGGGGCAGCGGTGGCCTGGAGGGCGGCGCTGACCAGGGTGGCGAGCAGGTCGATGTCGGAGCCCGCGTCGAGCAGGACCGTCACCCAGCCGGACCCGGCCCTGAGCCGCACCGCCGTGGAGTTCTGGAGGGCGGGCCGCAGCCGGGCGACCATCGCGCGGGTGAGATGGACGTCGGCCTCGTGCTCGCCGTGGAAGTGGACGATCTCCTCCGTCGCCGTCCCGAGACCGAGTTCCGCACCGCAGTGCGCACGGCCACGGGTCAGCGAGGGCCAGCTCATCAGACGTTCACTGGCATGCCTGGCCGTGTTCATACGAGGAGCGTGCCGGGCTCCGGGGCGCGGCACAAGCGTCCTGGCGAAAGAATCGCGTCGGGGCCGGAAACCGTCGGTCGGAGCGGGCGGGGTGACGGTGCGTCACCCCGCCCGCTCAGGTCGCCGGACGGCTGCGGACGCGGGCCGCGAGGACGGCGACGTCGTCCTCCGCTCGGTGGGCGTCGAGCCGGGCCAGGACCTCGTCGACGACCCGTTCCGGCCCGGGGTCCGGGGGCAGCCGGAGTCCGGCCAGCCGGGCCAGCGAGACGTCGATGTCCTCGCCCCTGCGCTCGACCAGGCCGTCGGTGAAGAGCAGCAGCGTGTCGCCCTCCGCCAGCGGCCGGGTGGCGGGGTCGTAGCCGCCGACGCCGGTGCCCAGCGGCGGGCCGACGGGCAGGTCCACCAGTTCGGCCGAGCCGTCCGCGCCGAAGACCGCCGGCGGGAGGTGGCCCGCGCTGGCGAAGGTCGCGGTGCCGCGTCCCGGGTCCACCCGCACCAGGAGGCAGGTCGCCGGACGGCGGGCGCCGTCCTCCGCGACGACCGCGTCCAGGTGGCGCAGCACCCGGTGGGGCGGCAGGTCGGTGGCGGCGACCTCGCGGAGCGCGGAACGGTAGGCGTTCATGTCGACGGCCGCGTCGAGGCCGTGGCCCATCACGTCGCCGACGACGAGCAGGCTGCGGCCGAAGTGGAGCCGTACCGTCTCGAACCAGTCACCGCCGACCAGGGTCCGGGGCCCGGCGGGCAGGTAGCGGCCGGCGATCTCCAGGTTGGGGTGCGGCCGGCCGGGTTCGGCGACGAGGGCCCGCTGGAGGTGGAGGGCGGTGTCCTCGGTGGCGGCGAGCCGCCGGGCGTGCCGGACGTGGCGGGCGGCGAGCCGTGCCGCCTGCCGCAGCACGACGAGGTCGTCGTCGGTGTACGGCCGCCCGGACCGGGTGACCGTGACCGTGCCGAGGGGCCGCTCGCGGCCCACGGCGAGCGGGGCGGTCAGCACGTGGACGGCCTCCTCCCCGCCGGGGGCCGCCGGGGCCGCGTCCTCGCTGTGGGCGGAGGCCGCGTCCTCGCCGTGGGCCGGGGCCGGCTCGATGGTGGCGGTGGTGCCGGGGTGGCGGGCGAGGAAGGCGACGAGTTCGCGGCAGGTGGTGGTCTCGTCGAGCGTGGTGCCGATGGAGCCGATCGCCGCGTCCAGGGCCTCGGCGAGGTGCCGTCCGGCCGCCCCGTCGGGCTCCCGCCCCGTGACGGCCGGGGCGGGAGCGGCTGCCTGGTCTCGTTCCGCCACGACACCTCCACCGCCGTGCGGTCACCGGGCGGGCGGCGGGCGCCCGCTCACCCCATTGCACCAGCGGGCGGCGTTCCGCGCGCGGCGCGCACCGGCGCGGAGAACGGTTGTGCGGCGATGCGGGATCTGATCAAGTACAGCCTGAGGCTACCGGTCGGTACATTTCTTCGCTCCCCGGGGGGACAGCCATGACGAACGGGTTCTTCGGCTCCGTCGACGAGGTCGCGGAGCGACTGGCGGCGACCGGCTATCTGGCCTCCCCCGCCATCGCGACCACGGTCTTCCTCGCCGACCGGCTGGGCAAGCCGCTCCTGGTCGAGGGGCCCGCGGGCGTCGGCAAGACGCAGCTGGCCAAGGCCGTCACGGAGGCGACGGGCGCCCGGCTCGTACGGCTCCAGTGCTACGAGGGCGTCGACGAGGCCCGCGCCCTGTACGAGTGGAACCACGCCAAGCAGCTGCTGCGGATCACGGCGGGCCGGGGCGAGTCCTGGGACGAGACCCGCACCGACATCTTCGGCGAGGAGTTCCTGCTCCCCCGGCCGCTGCTGACCGCGATCCGCTCCGAGGAGCCGACCGTGCTGCTCGTGGACGAGACCGACAAGGCGGACGTCGAGGTGGAGGGCCTGCTCCTGGAGGTCCTCGGGGACTTCCAGGTCACCGTGCCCGAGCTGGGGACGATCACCGCCGCCCGGCGTCCCTTCACGGTGCTCACCTCGAACGCGAGCCGCGAGCTGTCCGAGGCGCTGCGCCGGCGCTGCCTCTTCCTCCACATCGGCTTCCCGGAGGAGGAGCTGGAGCGCCGGATCGTCACGCTCAAGGTGCCCGGCCTCGACGCGGCCCTCGCCGCCTCCGTCGTCCGGGTCGTGGGGGCGCTGCGCGCGATGGACCTGCGGAAGGTGCCGTCCGTCTCGGAGACGATCGACTGGGCGCGGACGCTGCTCGCGCTCGGCGCGGACCGGCTGGACGAGCGGGTCGTCCGGGAGACCCTGGGGGTGCTGCTCAAGCACCAGGGCGACATCGTGAAGGCCGGGGCCGAGCTCGACCTGGAGGCGGTGTGACCGGCGGCGGGGCGACGACCGGCGCCGGTGCCGCCCCGGCCGACGGGCCCGTGGCGCGGCTGACCGGGCTCGTGGGCGCGCTGCGCGACCACGGTTTCGGCATCGGCACCGGCGAGACGGTCGACGCGGGGCTGGCGCTGGAGGCGGTCGGGTTCGCCGACCGGGAGCGGATGCGCGAGGCCCTCGCCGCGACCCTGCTCCACGGGGAGCGGCAGCGCCCCGTCTTCGACCGGGTCTTCGACCTGTACTTCCCGGCGACGGTGACCGGCGCCGGGACCGGACGGCACGAGGGCGGGGACGGGGACGGGGACGGCGGCGACCTCGCCGGGCTGCGCACGCGGCTCGCGGAGGCCCTCGCCGCCGGCGACACCACCCTCCTGGACCGGCTCGCGGCCGAGGCCGTGGCCGGCTTCGGCGGCTACGGCTCCGGTCCGGGGAGCGACGGCTGGTCGTCACACCAGACGCTCTCCCGGCTCCGCCCCGAGACGCTCCTGGCCCGGGTGCGCGCGGCGCGCACGGCCGCCGGACAGGAACCCGCCTTCACCGACCGGCTGCTCGACGACGAGATCCGGCGGGCGATCGAGGGGTTCCGCGAACGGGTGCGGACCGAGGCGCGGCGGCGGGTCGCCGAGCGGCAGGGCCGCGACCGGGTGGCCCGGCGGGCGGTCGCCGGAACGGCCGACCGGGTGGACTTCCTGCTGGCCGGACGCGAGCAGCTGGACGAGCTGCGGCGGACGGTGCGGCCGCTGGCCCGGAAGCTGGCGACCCGGCTCGCGGCCCGACGGCGGCGGGCCGCGCGCGGCGAGATCGACCTGCGCCGGACCCTGCGGAGCTCGCTGTCGACCGGCGGCGTGCCGGTCCGGCCGGTGCTGCGCCGACGCCGTCCGGGCCGTCCGGAACTGGTGCTGCTGTGCGACGTGTCCGGGTCGGTGGCCGGCTTCGCCCAGTTCACGATGGCGCTGGTGCAGGCGCTGCGCGACCAGTTCAGCCGGGTGCGGGTGTTCGCCTTCGTCAACCGGGTCGACGAGGTCACCGACTTCCTGGCCCGCGGTGCGGCGGACCCGGCGGCCCTCGGCGAGCGGATCCTCGCGGAGGCCCGGCTGACCGGCCGGCACGGGCAGAGCGACTACGGGACGGCGCTCGACGAGTTCGTCGAGCGGTACGCGGACGCGCTCGGCCCGCGCACGGTCGTCTTCGTCCTCGGCGACGCCCGCACCAACCGCGCCGACCCCCGCACGGAGTCGCTGCGGCTGATCGCGGACCGGGCCCGCCGCGTCCACTGGCTCAACCCCGAGCAGCCCGCGCTGTGGGGCACCGGCGACTCGGTGGCCCCGCTCTACGCCGAGCTGGTGGACATGCGGTCCTGCCGCGACGCCCGCCGGCTCGGCGAACTGATCGGCCGCCTGCTCCCCGTCTGACAGCCGCCCCGGCCCCCGCCCCGCCTCGGTCCCCCGCCCCGCCCGGCGAACGCGGGACACGGCGGGCCCGCCCGTGGCACGATCGGACCGTGCCGACGAACCGATCCGACCTCCCCGGGACCGACTTCCCGCGCGGTGTCGGCGCTCCGGCGACCCGCGCCCTCGTCGCCGCCGGCTACTCCCGGCTCGACCGGCTCGCGGACGTGCCGGCGGCCGAGCTCGCGGCCCTGCACGGCGTGGGGCCGAAGGCCCTGCGGGTGCTCGGCGAGGCGCTGGCCGAACACGGCCGCTCGCTCGGCTGACCGCCCTCCCCGCTCCCCCGCCCGTCCCGGTTGCACGGTCCCCGGGCGGGCGAATTAGCGTGGGGCCCATGGAACTCCTGGGAGACATCGCCCCCGACCGTCCGCTGCTCGTCCTCGCCGTGAAGGAGGAGGCGCAGTTCCTGGACACGGCCCTGCCCGTGCTCCTCACCGGCATGGGCAAGGTGAACGCGGCGACCGCGCTCGCCACCGCCCTGGCCCGGGGGCCGCGTCCCTCCGGCATCGTCAACCTCGGCACCGCGGGCGCCCTGCGGCCGGGCTGGACGGGCACCCACGTCGTCGGGACGGTCGTCCAGCACGACCTGGACGGCGAGCTCCTCGCGACGCTGACCGGCGAGACGTACGGGGCGCCGATCGCCCTCCCCGACGGCGGTGACGTGGTCCTCGCCACCGGGGACGCGTTCATCTCCGACGAGGCCGCCCGGGCCCGGCTGGCCGAGCGGGCCCCGCTGGTCGACATGGAGGGGTACGCCCTGGCCGCCGCCGCGGAGCTCGCCGGGGTGCCACTGCGCATCGTGAAGCACGTCAGCGACGAGGCGGGCGAGGGCGCCGACCGCACCTGGCGCGAGTCGGTCGCCGCCTGCGCCCGCGAGCTGGCCGACTGGGCGGCCGCCCACATCCCGGCGTACCGCGCCTGACCCCCGCGCGGACCGTCCCGCCCCCGTGCCCCGCTCGGCTCACGGGTTCTGGAAGTGGACCTCCGGGTGTTCCGGCGCCGGGCCGTCGAGCGGGCCGCTGGGGGCCCCGCGCAGATGGCGGTCGAAGAAGGCCGCCACGTGGGCGCGGGTCAGGTGGACGGCCCGCTCGGGCGCGAGGTCCGCGGCGGGCAGGCCGAAGTGGCGCTCGGCCAGCGGGAAGTCGGAGAAGGTCGAGTGCCGCGCCCCGGCGACCGTGAGCCACCGCTTCCACCCGTCGAGCCGCGGCCAGACCCGGTCCCAGGTGGTGTCCAGGCCGCCGGGCAGATGGACCTCGTCGTGCGTGCCGAGCATCAGGAACGGCCGGCCCCGCAGACCCTCGGGGGGCAGGTCCTCCCAGAAGGCCCCGTCCATGTTCACGCCCGCGTCGACCCTGCGGTCGGCCGCCATCGTGGTGGCCGCGCTCGCGCCGCCGATGGAGTGCCCGGCCATGCCGATCCGGCGGGCGTCGATCACGCGCGCGTGGCGCCACGCCGGGGCGGGGCCGGTGAGGCGGTCCAGGACGAAGCGCATGTCGGCGGCCCGGGTGGAGGTCACGACGCTTCCGGGGACGCCCTGTTCGTCGAGGGCGACGCAGGCGACGCAGGCCAGCGTCTCGCCGCCGGGGAGGGTGATGCCGTACGACTCGTAGGCGTGGTCGACGGAGGCGACGACGTAGCCGCGCGAGGCGAGGTCCTCGGCGAGGTGGGTGAGGGTCCAGCGGGAGACGGAGAAGCCCGGCGAGAGCAGGAGCAGCGGGCGGCGCCCGGGTGCGGGGCGGACGTCGCTCCGGCCGTGCGTCCGGGTGGCGGCCAGGACGTCCGCCGGCATCGCGGCGCCCGCGCCCAGGCCCTCGGCGAGCCGCCGCGCCTCCTCACGGGTCGCGTAGGGGGCCCGGGCGCCGCCACCGGGGCGGGCGGCCGGGTAGTGGAGGGTGACCATCAGCCGCCGCCCGTCGGCCGTCGGCACCCAGGGGTCCGTACGGGAGCGGTCGACGAGCGGCAGCACGGTGCTGCCCACGGGGTGCGGTCCGGTCGGAGCCGGCAGCGCGAACGGAACCGCGGCCGCGCGGGCGTCGGCACCGCCGCGGACACCGGCGGCGGCCGCGCCGGAGGCGGCGGCCCCGGCGGATAACGCGAGGGAGCAGGCGAGGACGGCGGCCGCGGCCGCCCGGGTGAGTCGCTTCATGCGGGCCACGCTAGAAGCGCTCCCCCGGGCACCGCGTCCACCCGGAGGCGTAGTCCACCGCGTCGGCGTCGGTCCGGGGGCGCGGGACCGGCGGCCTCAGCCCAGGGGCAGCTCCAGGAAGGATGCGGCCTCGGGCGGCGAGCCGAGTCCGGTCTGCGTCCAGGTGACGGAGGCGTCCCCGTACAGCGGGTCCTTGCTGTCGACGACGAGCATCAGCCGGTGGCCGGCGGGGACGTCGTACCAGGCGGCCTGGAGGCGCCAGGTGACGGTGGTGTCCCGGTCGGGCGTCAGGTCGTAGGCGTTGAGCGGCGCGTGGGTGACGATGCGGGCCGTGTCGTCCTCGGCGACGTCGAAGAGGTGGGCGATGAGGCCGGCCGCGGAGACGGTGGAGCGGACGGTGAGGCGGAGCCTCGGAACGCCGCGGACGCGCCGGCCGACGGGCCCGCCGTCGGCCGGGACGAGGGGCTCGGTGGTCCAGGCGAGGGCGTGCCGCCGGTCGATCTTGCGGGTGTCGTAGGTTTTCGGGTCGCCCTTCCACTCGGCCTGGCCGGTCCTGAGCGGTTCGCCCATCGCGGTGGCCTCGGTGTCGACGCCCGCGAGGAAGGTGCGGCGCCAGCCGGTCGTCGCCCCGTCCTCCCCCGCGGCGACGAGCCGGCCGTCGGTGCCGCCGGCCCCCTCGCCGGTGAGGCTGAGGAGCTCGTGGCCGACGGTGGCGTCCCGCCAGGTGGGCCGGGACTCGCGCACGGCGGGTGCGACGATCCGCCGGGCGCCGGTGGGCCGTCCGGTGACCGGGTCGGTCACGGGCTCGGTGACGTACGTGAACATCACCTGGCCGCAGACCTCGTCCCACTCCTCCACGCCGTTGCGCTCGCCCTTGAGGTGGTGGTCGAGCCAGGCGTACGCCTCGTCCAGGACGGGGTCGGGGGCGCCGGGCGCGGCGCCGAGGAGGCCGGCCCCCTCGGGGGCGGCGTGGTCGCCGATCCAAAGGTTGAGCCGCTTGGGCACGCGGAGCCGGTCGAAGGCGTCCACGACCCCGTTGACCGGGAAGAGGCTCTCGTGCCAGGTGTTCGAGAAGAAGGTGGGGGTGCCGTGGTCGTCGGTGAGGTCGGCGTACGTCTCCGGGGAGCGGCGCTCGGCCCAGCGGACGACCGCGTCCGGGTTCCGGTCGCCGAGGAAGTCGTCGAGGATCCGCCGGTTCTCCTCGTCGAACTTCTCCTCCACGGGCCCGCCGGTGAAGCCGATGAGGGCCTTCACCGCGGCCAGGTGGCGGGTCCCGTTCTCGTACAGGCTGGTGGCGAGGTTGCCCCAGGTGCCGAGGGCGACGACGGCGGCGACGCGTTCGTCGTGGGCGGCGACGAGCTGGCTGATGCCGGAGCCGTAGGACACGCCCAGGAAGCCGGTGACGGCGGGGGCGAACCGCTCGATGCCGAAGTCCACGACGGTGGAGCCGTCGGCCACGTCGTACGGGCCGGCGACGTCGACGTGCCCCTCCGAGGTGGTGGGGAGGCCGGGGATGCCGAGGCCGCGCGGGGTGTAGGCGAGGACGTGGTAGCCGCGCAGGGCGAGATCGAGGTAGACGCCGGGGAAGAGGCCCCAGCCGAAGGGGGTCCATCCGGAGGGGACGACGACGAGGGGGTGGGGGCCCGGGGCGAGCTGCCGCAGGCTGAAGGCGGAGAGCCGGAGGCCGTCGGTGGTCTCTATCCGGTGGTGGCCCGGCAGGGCGAGGCCGCGCACGCGCGCGACCCGCGCGGCCGGTCCGGCGGGGAGCGCGTCCCGGGCGGTGTCGTCGTCGGCGAGGAGGGCGGTGAGGACGGTCCGGCCGAAGCGGACGGCCTCCGGGTGGACCGTCCCGCCGGAGGCCCACAGGCCGTCGGCGGCGACGCGGTCCGCGTCGGCCTCGGTGAGGGCCCTTTCTGCCCCGGGGAACCCCGGGAACTCCTCGGACGAGCCGTCGGTGGTGGAGCTGGGCTGGGGCACGTGCACCCGTTCCTCTCGGCTGGAGTGCGACTGTCCGTCATACGGACGCACGCAAGCCTCACGTATCGGGAAGGGAGCGGCCAGAGCGCACGAAGGGCGCACGGATCACGCGAAGGGGCGGAAACGACCCGGTCCGTCGCGCACGCGGCACCTGAGAGCGGACGGAGCCGTTCCGGAGAGGGTCAGCGCGGTCTCTCCGGCGTGGCCGCCCCCTCGGTCGCACGCGGCTCCTCGGCGCTGACGACGAGCAGCGCGGCGACGTCGTCGTCGAGTCCGCCGCCGCCGTAGGCGGCGAGATCCCGGTGCAGCAGTTCGGGGACCTGCGCGGAGGGGGCCCCGGACCACCGGCGGGCGCGTTCCTCCAGCGGGTAGAAGGCGCCGGAGCGGTCGCGGGTCTCGCTGACGCCGTCGGTGTAGAGCAGCAGGCGGTCCCCGGGGCCGAAGGGGAACTCCTCGACGTGGTGGCGGGAGTCGGCGAGGCCGGCGAGGTTGAGCGGCAGCGAGGGGTCGGCGACGTCGACGGTGGTGACGTCGGTGCCGTGCTGGAGGAGCGGGGCGGGGTGGCCGCAGTTGAGGAGGCGGGCGGTGCCGGTGCCCTCGGGGAGTTCGACGAGGACGACGGTGGCGAAGCGTTCGGCGGCGTCGGAGTCGGGGTCCCAGGCGGCGTACCGGGCCAGGCCCTCGTCGAGCCGGTCGGCGAGCGCGGGGAGGTCGGGGGCGTCGTAGGCGGTGGAGCGGAAGGCGCCGAGGAGGACGGAGGCCGTCTCGACGGCCCCGAGGCCCTTGCCCTGGACGTCGCCGAGCATGATCCGTACGGCTCCGGGGATCCGCACCGCCTCGTAGAAGTCACCGCCGATGCGGGCCTTGGCCGCGGCGGCGACGTACAGCAGGTGGAGCTCGACGGAGCCGAGGCGGGGCGGCAGCGGGCGGAGCACCACGCGCTGGACGACGTCGGCGACGGCGGTCACCTCGGCGAGGTCGCGCTCGTAGCGGGTGCGGACCGCACTGACCCAGGCGGAGGCCGCGACGACGCCGAGGATGAGGCCCTCGCTCGCGAACAGGTCCTCGAGGTCGGGCTCGCCCCTGACCACCCCGAGCAGGGCCCTCAGGCCCATCGCGACGAGGCCCATGCCGACGGTGCCGTACACGCTCCAGGTGGCCGCGGCGAGCGCGGGGACGGTGATGAGCAGCCGGTCGACGCGCTCCGAGTCGGGCGTGACGAGGTCCGCGACGACGACCAGGACCATGACCAGGACGGGCAGGGCGCGGCCGAGGGTGACCTGCGTCCGGGGCCCGGTCGCGAGCCGGGGCCGGGGCCGGGGACCAGCTGCGTGCATTTCATGATCGTACGCAGAACGGGCGGCGGGACCGGCGCGCGCCGGGCTGGCGTGTCCCGCCGCCCCGGCCGCCGGGGCCCCGGGAGCGCGGCGCCGGTGGCGCCGCACGCGAGGGCGCGGGCGCGGGTGCCCGCGGGGGCGGCGAGGGCGGTGCTCACGGGGCGGGCCGCGCCGGGCCGAGGTGGGCGTCGAGGGCGGCGCGGACGAGGGACGCGGGGTCGTCGGAGCCGGTGGCGAGGGCGAGGCAGCCCCCGTGGCGGAGCTGGGCCAGGCCGTGGAGGTTCGCCCAGAACGCGCCGGCGGCACGGACGGCGTCGGTGCCGGGGCGGAGTTCGGCGACGAGCGCGGCGAGACGGGCGAAGAGCGGCAGGCTCGTCCCGCGCGGCCCCGGCCTGCCGCTCTCCGGCAGGTCGGGGCGGAACATCAGCTCGTACATGCCGCGGCGGTCGGCGGCGTATCCGAGGTAGACGCGGGCGAACGCCTCGATCCGGTCCCGGGGCCCGGCGCCCGCGCCGTCGGCCTCCCGGTCGGCCTCGGCGACGCGGGCGGCGAGTTCGGCGAAGCCCTCGCGGGCGATGGCCGAGAGCAGGTCGAGGCGGGTCGGGAACCAGCGGCGGGGCGCGCCGTGGGAGACGCCGGCGCGGCGGGCGATCGCGCGGAGCGTGAGGGCCTGGGCGCCCTCGGCGTCGACGAGGGCGACGCCGGTCCTGACGAGCCGTTCGCGCAGCCCGCCTCGGTCACCCGCGCCGCCGTCGGTGTCGATGTCGGTGTCGGTGTCGCCGTCCGGGGCGGGGGCGGGGGCGTCCGGAACGTCAGCCTGATCCTGAGGTGAAGGGTGAGACATGGACGCTGTCTACCAAGCCTCGTAGACAGCGTCTACACCCCTGGTGACCCATCGGTTACACTGGTGGACAGCGAAGGGGAGTAGCCCTGCGAACCGGTCGTCGACACACTGGAACCCCCGGGTTCCCGGTGACCGGGTCCGCGCACGACGCGGACGGGCGAGACCTTCGGCCAGGCATCACCACGTCCACGACTTTGTGGGCGTGGTCCGTCATGCCGGGCCGAGTGGTCCTCCCGTCGCCCACCGAGGTGCCGTGCGGAGCCACGGGGCCCGGACCGAGCAGAGAGCGCCGGTATGCACCTCGACCCCTTGGCGATCGTCACCGCCTTCGGGCTCATCTTCCTCGCCGAGCTTCCCGACAAGACCATGTTCGCGTCGCTCGCCATGGGCACGCGCATGCGTCCCCTCTACGTGTGGTTCGGCACCTCCGCGGCCTTCGCGGTGCACGTCGCCATCGCCGTCGGCGCCGGCAGCCTCCTCGGGCTGCTCCCCGGCTGGATCGTCAAACTCGTCTCCGCGCTGATGTTCGGCTTCGGCGCGTTCATCCTGCTGCGCGCCGGGGACGACGACGAGGAGGACGACGCGGGCGGCAAGACCGTCACCGGCTTCTGGCCGGTGTTCTCCACCGCCTTCATGGCCGTCTTCATCAGCGAGTGGGGGGACCTGACACAGATCACCACCGCCAACCTCGCCGCCACCAACGGCACCGCGTCCACCGCGATCGGCTCCTTCCTGGCGCTGACCTCGGTCTCCGCCCTGGCGCTTGTGGCCGGCCGCTTCATCGCCAAGCGCGTCCCGCTCAAGACCGTCCAGCGGGTCGGCGGCGTCTGCATGGCGGGCCTCGCCCTCTGGTCCCTCGTCG
The DNA here is from genome assembly GCF_042746075.1 of Streptomyces sp. NPDC058758. NCBI lineage: Bacteria > Bacillati > Actinomycetota > Actinomycetes > Kitasatosporales > Streptomycetaceae > Streptomyces > Streptomyces sp. NPDC058758. The sequence continues at coordinate 89,356 of NZ_JBHYPS010000025.1, forward strand.
AGGTCTTCACCGGCTGACCGCCCCCGACCGCTCCCTCCGGGGCCGCGCGCCCGCCTCCCGCGGACCCGCGGCCCCGGAGCCGTATCCGCCGGCCCCCTCCGGTGGGATCATGCGGACCATGACCGCCAGCTTCGAACCGGCCGACCGCCTCGCGGCGTTCGGGAACCAGCTCGTCGACGTCCACCTCTGGCTCCGCGAGGAGCTCGCCCGGCTCCGCTCCGGGCTCGACGCCCTCCTGTCCGGCACCGGCGAGCGCCCCCGCGAGCTGCGGGCCCACTGCCTCGCCTTCTGCTCCGCGCTCACCCGCCACCACACCGCCGAGGACCGCGGCGTCTTCCCCGCGCTCGCCGAGGCCCACCCCGAGCTGCGGCCCGTCCTCGACGAGCTGGCCCACGACCACGTCCAGGTGGAGGAGACGCTGGTCCGCCTCCAGGCCCTCCTCGACGGGCTGCCCGCCGCGTCCGCCGCCCCGCTCGGCCCCGAGGAGGCCCGGCGGGTGAGCGGCGAGCTCGACGGCCTGATCGCGCTCGTCGAATCGCACTTCACCTACGAGGAGAAGAAGCTCGTCGGGGCGCTCAACGCGCTCTCCGTCCCGCTGCCCGAGGACTTCGCGCTCCGCGACCTCACCGGCCGCTGACGCGCCTCTCCCTCCCCCTCACCGGCCACCGCCCCGGTCGCCGGCCGACGCCGCCCTCCACCCGTCCCCTCTCCTCCTCTCCCGCCCCGCTGCCCGGCGGCGAGCCTCGTGGCGGCAGGGCCCCCGGTGGGGCACCGTCCCCTCCGCAGCCACCGTACGCGCCGAACGCCACGAGAGGACGCCCCATGACCCGCGACCCCCTCCACGCCCACCCCGACCCCGTCCACACCGACCCCGTCCACGCCGACCTCGACCGGCTGGCCGAGGAGACCTCCGCCCAGGTCATCGCCTGGCGCCGCCACCTCCACCGGCACCCCGAGCTGTCCAACCGCGAAGAGGGGACGGCCCGGCTGGTCGCCGACCACCTGCGGAGCCTGGGGCTCGACGAGGTCCGCACGGGCATCGCCGGGCACGGTGTGGTGGGCGTGCTGCGCGGGACGGCCGGCGGGGGCGGCGGCCGGGTGGCGGCGCTGCGCGCGGACACGGACGCACTGCCGGTGAAGGACCTGTGCGGAGTGGACTTCGCCTCGGAGGTGGTGGACGCCGACTATCCGGGCGGCCCGTTCCCGGTCTCGCACGCCTGCGGCCACGACTGCCACACGGCGATGCTGATGGGCGCCGCGACGGTCCTGGCGGGGGTGCGCGACCGGCTCCCGGGCACGGTCCTCCTCGTCTTCCAGCCGGCCGAGGAGGGACCGCCGGTGACCGAGACCGGCGGCGCGCTCGCCATGGTCGACGCCGGCGCCTTCGCCGACCCGGTGCCGACGATGGCGTTCGGGATGCACGTGACGCCGTTCCCGAAGGGGTACGTGGGCTACCGGGCGGGCAACCAGTACGGTGCCTCGGTGCTGGTCCGGATCACCATCGACGGCAAGCAGGTGCACGGCTCCACCCCCTGGCAGGGCGTGGACCCGATGCCGGCGGCCGGCGCGGTGCTCACCGGCATCGGCCAGCTGTACCGCCAGGTGTCCGCCTTCGACCCGGTCACCGTCACCATCGGGCACGTCGAGGACGTCGGCCGGTTCAACATCATCGGTCAGACGGTGACGCTCTGGGGCACCGTCCGCTGCGCGGCGGAGTCCGACATGGCCGAGGTGCGGGACCGGCTCCGGCGGCTGGCCGAGCACTCGGCGGCGGCGTACGGGGCGACGGCCGCGGTGGAGTACCTCCAGCCGGTGCCGCCGGTGCACAACGCCGGGCCGTGGGTGGAGGCGGGACTGCCGACCTTCCGGCGGGTGGCGGGCGAGGAGCGGGTCGTGGAGACCGGGGCGACCCTCGGGTACGACGACGTCTCCGAGTTCATCCGGCGCTTCGGCGGCCTGTACGTGACGCTCGGCGTCCAGGACGCGGTACTGGACGCCGCCGGGACGCCGGTCCCCGAGGAGGGCGGACGCGGCCTCGTCACCAACCACAACCCGCACTTCTACGCCGACGACGACACGCTCGTGACCGGGGTCCGGCTCCACGCGCACGTGGCGTACGACCACCTGAGGGGAGCGCTCCTCCCGGCGGGGTGAGCCCGGCCCCCGGCCCCGAGTTGCGCCTCCGTACGCAGCCTGGAGGCTGGGGGTATGAACCAGGACCCCACCGACCCGACCGACCTCACCGCCGTCGCCGACGAGCACCTGGCCGCCGCCCGCAGCGCCCCGCACGGGCGCAGCGCCCATCTCGTGCTGCACGACGGCGTGCTGCGCCAGAGCGTGATCGCGCTGAAGGCCGGCACGATCCTGGACGAGCACAACGCTCCCCCGGCGTCGAGCCTCCAGGTGCTCAGCGGCCGGGTGCGGCTCACCACCCCCGGCTGGTCGGACGAACTGGCCGCGGGCGCGCTGCGGCAGATCCCCAAGGAGCGGCACGGGCTCACCGCGGTGGACGACTGCGTGGTGCTCCTGACCGTGGTCAACGACTGACGGCCGTCGGCGAGCCCGCCGCCGGCGGCCCGGCGGGGCGGGCCGCCGGCCTCACCCGGTCGCGTCGAGGTCCCGCGCGTAGTGCTCGATGGCCTCGCGGTACTCCCGCACCGACGGGTCCTCGCTGGTGGCGGCGAGGAGGGTCAGGAGCAGCCGTACGGAGTCGTGGTGGCGGCCGGTGTTGTAGAGGGCCATCGCGAGGAAGGCCCGCAGGGCGCCGTCCTCGGGGAACTCGTCCGCTGCCCGGCCCAGCAGCGTCGCGGCGTCCTCGTACCGGCCGAGGGTGCGGTAGGTGCTGCCCAGGCCGAGGAGGGCGCCGCGCCGGTCGTCGGCGGTGAGGCCGCTTCCGGCGAGCGCGGCCTCGTAGTAGGGCACGGCCTCGGCCTCCAGGCCGAGCACGTCGTGGGCCCAGGCGGCCTGGTAGGCAACCTCGGCGTCGCCGGGGAACCGCGCGGCGAGGGCGACCAGCCGTCGGCGCGCCTCCTCCTTGCCGCCCCCGGAGCGGAGCGCGACGGCCTCGGAGAGGAGGCGGTCGCGCTCCTCGGGGTCAGGGGTGCTGTCGTTCATCCGGTCATGCTCGCAGCGGGGGCGGCGACGGGCGAGACGTTTTCGGCCGGTGGGGCCGGATGCGACGGAACAGGGGACTGCGGGGCGCGGGGCCACGGTCGGGGCCGTCGGCGGCAGGACCCTCGGCGAGGGGCCGTCAGCGGGGGCGGAGCGCGTACCGGCGAAAGGGGTGCGGAAGCGGCGCCGAGCGCGTACTGGCGAAGGGGTACGGAAACGGCGCCGAGCGCGTACCGGCGAAGGGGGGTACGGCGGCTGACGCCCCGTCGTCCCTTCCCGCCGCTCGCGTCCCGCGACCGTCCGCGCCCCACCCGCTCCGCCCCCTCCCGCGCCCCAGCCGCTGTTAACGTTCACGAATGCGCCCTTTGCCCCGATTCGATGTGCGTGGTCTGGCGCGGCGGGCGGCAGCCCTGCGGCCCCGGCGGCGGACCGGCACCGTCACCCTGCCGGAGGACGAGACCGCCGGGCGGGAACGGCTCCGGGACCTCGCCTCGCTGCTCTGCGAGCTCGGCTCCGACCTGCTGCGGGCCGCCGAGCGCAGCTCGGAGGTAGAGCGGACGCTGCACGACGTCGCCGCCCGCTACGGCACCCGGGCCCGCTGCTTCGTCGTCCCCACGGGGCTCTTCGTCCGGGTCGGCGGCGGGCCCGACGGGCGCGGCGGCGAACTCGGCTTCGCCCCGGTCGAGGGCCCCGACCTGCGGCTCGACCAGGTGGAGACGCTCCAGGCGCTCGTCACCCGGATGCTCGCGGAGGAGGTGCCGTTCGACGAGGTGCGGCGCACGCTCCGGGAGAACCGGGAGCGGCCGGACCGGTTCAGTCCGTCCGCCACCGTCTTCGGCTACGTGCTGCTGACGGTCGGTCTCGGGACCATGCGGCACGCGACCGTGCCCGCCGTCGTCGGGTACGCGGTGCTCGGCGCGGGCGTCGGCCTGCTGCGGCTCTTCGGCGACCGGCTGCCCGCGGCCCGCACCGCCCTGCCGGTCGTCACCGCCATCCTGGTCACCGCCGCCGCGCTGCGCTGGGCGGGCCCCCTCCTCCACGAGAACCCCGCCGTGCTCTACATCCCGCCGCTCATCGCCTTCCTGCCCGGTGCGGCGCTCACGCTCGGCGCCATCGAACTCGCCACCGGGGCCGCGCTGTCCGGGATCTCCCGGCTGGCCGGCGCGGTGAGCGTCCTGCTGCTGCTGTCGCTCGGCATCCTCGTCGGTTCCGAGCTGCTGCGGCCCCACCCCGCCGGCGGGAAGGCCGCCGAACCGCTCGGCGCGTGGGCCCCCTGGGCGGGGGTGCTGCTGCTCGGCTTCGGCTTCCTGCTGTACTTCTCCGCCCCGCCCCGGGTCACCGGCTGGCTGCTCGGCGCGCTCCTGGTCGAACGGCTCGTGCAGTCGACCGCCGCCGAGCTGGCCGGCGCGACCTTCGGCGCCTTCGCCGCCGGAGCGGTCCTGCCCCCGATGGCGAGCTGGATCGAGAAGCGCTCCCGCACCCCCGACCAGGTGGTCTTCCTGCCCTGCTTCTGGCTCCTGGTCCCCGGCGCGGTCGGGCTCACCAGCGTCTCGGAGATCATCGTCGAGAAGGACACCGACGGCGGCCTGAACAGCCTGGTGGGCACGGTGATCACGGTCGCCGCGATCGCCCTCGGGGTGCTCGTGGGCGCCGGGCTCCAGCGCCGGCCCCGGCTGCTGCTCGGCGAGCCCGCGCCGAGCACCCCCGAGCCCGCCCCCGGCGAGGACGGCCCCGGCGGGATCTCCGGCACGGAGCCCTCGCGCGAGGGCGCGGGAGGCTGAGCCGGCCCCGGGAACCGGAGGGCGGGGGCGCGGCCGGGCGGGGAACGTGGCTCAGAGGGCCGGGCGCAACGGACTCCCGGCCGCGCCGGGACCGGCCGCCCGGACGCCGAGGGCGCTGCCGCGCAGCCACTGGGACCAGCCGAGGTTCCAGTCGCCGTAGCCGTTGTCGAACGGGGTCATCAGCTCCCCGTACCCGTTGACGACCCGCACCGGATCGCCCTCCCGGAGCGTGTGGAAGAGCCAGCGGGCGTCCTCCGTGGACATGCCCGTGCAGCCGTGGCTCACGTCCTCGCTCCCCTGCGCGTCCAGCGACCAGGGGGCCGCGTGCAGGTACTCGCCGCTCCACGTCACCCGGGTGGCCCAGCGCACCTTCAGGTCGTAGAACTCGCGGCTGCCGCGGGCGATCCCGATGGAGTCGCCGCGCATCCGGACCGTGGACTCCTTGCCGAGGACGACCTTGGTGCCGACCCGGGTGCGGAAGCCGCGCTTGCCGGTGGTGACCGGGATGACCCGCACCAGACCGCCGTCGCGGTAGACCCGCATCTCGTGGGCGGCGACGTCGGTGACGGCCTCCACGCGGGCACCGGTGGTGAAGGTGAGGGGGCGTGAGCGGCCGCCGTGCAGGCGGTCGGTGACGCGGGCTCCGTCGAGACCGGAGCGGACCCGGACGGTGGCGCCCGCCGGCCAGTAGAAGCGCGGCCGGTAGTGCAGGGTGTCGGCGTCCACCCAGTGCCAGGCGCCCTCGGCCCGGGGCTCGCTGCGCACCTGCAGGGCCCGCTCGACGACCCCGCGGGCGCCGGCGGGGACGGGACGGCTGAGTTCGGCGGTGACCGGCTGGCCCACTCCGTACGTCCTGCCCCGTGCGCCGCCGCCGGGTCCGAAGGCGACGGTGAGCCGTTCCCCCGCGGGAGCCTTCGGGGTGCGGACGGCGAGCCGGAGGACCCGGCGGCGGGGGCCGTCCGGCCCGTTCTCCTCCAGGACGAGCCGGGCGGTGTACGCGCCTCCGGCGGGCAGCGGGACCTCGCTGGTCCAGCGGGTGCCGTCGGCGCCGGTGCGGCCGGCGATCCGGCGCCCCCCGCGGTCGGTGACGGTCACGTCGGTGAGCCGTCCGGGGCTGCGCAGCGCGAGGTCGACGGGGCCGCCGGCGGCTTCGGGCAGGGCGACGGAGGCGGCCGCCGGAGGCTCCGGGGCCTCCGGGGCTTCCGTGGTCTCCGGGGCCTCCAGGGTCACGGTGGTGCGGGGCACCCGGCAGAGGCCGCCGGTGCCGGAGCAGGTCCCGACCGTGAGGACGGCGGGCCCCCGGGGGGTCGCGACGGCCGCGCGGCCGGTGACGGGGGCCTGGGCGGCGGCGGTGGTGACGAGTACGGCCCCGACGGCGAGGGAGAGCGCTCCCCACCCCTGTGCGTATCGGCGTGACGGCACGTCGGACATCCTCCCTTTCGTCGCTGACCGGTCGGAAGGCCGGCGGACGGGCGCCGACCGGATCATCAGAACCGATGGGAGGAGAAAAAGATGATCAAGGGCCCTGGCGTGGCGGGCGAGAGGTCCGCGAGACGACTCGAATGGGTCAGCGGGGCGGTTCCGGAAGCTCCTCGCCGGTCTCCAGGAGCGACTTGAGGCTGGAGACGATCGCCGGCCAGCCCTCTCCGACGAGTCCCCGCACGATGCCGTCCGGTTCCAGGCCGTCGTGGGTGACGGTCAGCCGGACCGTGTCGCCCGAGGGTTCGACGGTGAAGGCCACGGTGGACCTGAGCTCGCGGGAGAGGACCGCGTACACCTCGTCGTCCAGGCCGACGGCCTTCGCCCATTCGGGGGTGAAGGTGTGCCAGGTGTAGGCGAGGCGGCGGCCCGGGACGGCCTCGACGACGACCTGCTCCGGATCCGCCGTCCTGCGGTCGCCCTCGTCCCAGACCATCGGCGCGCCGGGGGTCCACTCCGTCTCGAAGGCCACGCCCCAGTAGCGCCGGGTGAGTTCCGGCTCGGTGAGCGCCTTCCAGAGCTCGTCGGGGGTGGTCCTGATGTAGCTGGTGTAGACGTACGCGTCGGTGTCCATGGCGCTGCTCGTTCCTCCGGCTCCCCGGTCGTCTCCCCCGCGCTGTCGTGGTGACGGTCTCGTGGTGATCCAGCCTAGGCAGGCACCGGGCCGCCCGCGCGGCAGGGCCGTGCGGACCGGCCCCTCCGCACGGGGGTCGTTGGGCCCTCTGCTCGTTGATTAGGTGCGGAGGAAACTATTCAACGGACTGCTAGCGTGTCCGGATGTCGCTCAAGCACGCCGTCCTCGCAGCTCTCCTGGAGGGCGAGGCATCCGGATACGACCTCGCCAAGATCTTCGACGTGTCCGTCGCCAACTTCTGGGCCGCCACCCCCCAGCAGCTCTACCGCGAGCTCGACCGGCTCTCGGAGGCCGGCCTCATCACCGCACGGGTGGTCGAGCAGGAACGGCGGCCGAACAAGCGGATGTTCAGCCTCACCCCGGAGGGCCGGCGGGACCTCGACGCCTTCACCGCCGTGGCGCCCCGGCCCACGGCGGTGCGGGACGAGCTGATGGTGCAGGTGCAGGCGTGCGACGGCGGTGACACCCGGGCCGTACGGGGCTTCGTGGCCCGGCACATGGACGCCTCCCGGGACAAGCTGGCGCGCTACGAGCGGCTGCGGGAGTGGCTGCTCGGCGGCCGGGACGAGGAGACGTACCTGCGCGAGTCCGAGCGCGTCGGCCCGTACCTGACCCTGATGCGCGGCCGGTTGCTGGAGGAGGAGAACCTCCGCTGGAGCGAGCGGGTCCTGGCCGTGCTGGACGCGCGGATCGCCGCGGGCCGGGGCGGGCACGGGGTGACGGCGGCTCCTACCCTGCGGTAGAACTCTCGGGTAGCCCGCCGGGGTGGCCGGCGGACGTGGAACGGGCGGTCCGGGGGACCGGGCGCCCGACGAAGGGGCGGCCCCATGAACGTCGGCGATCTCGTCGAGGACTTCACCCTTCCGGATGAGACCGGCGCCGCGCGCTCCCTCTCCGGACTGCTCGCCGAGGGCCCGGTCGTCCTCTTCTTCTACCCGGCGGCGATGACGCCGGGCTGCACCGCCGAGGCCTGCCACTTCCGCGACCTGGCGGCCGAGTTCCGCGCGGCCGGCGCCCTGCCCGTGGGCGTCAGCGGCGACGGGGTGGAGCGGCAGCGGGAGTTCACCGAGCGGCACTCGCTCGGCTATCCGCTGCTCTCCGACCCCGAGGGCACCGTGCGGGAGCGGTTCGGGGTGCGGCGCGGCTTCTCGCTGGCCCCGACGAAGCGGGTCACGTTCGTGATCGGACAGGACCGGCGGATCAAGGAGGTCGTCCGCAGCGAGCTCCGGATGAGCGCCCACGCGGACCGCGCCCTGGCCGCCCTCGCGGCCCTGCGCACCTCCTGACCGCACCCGGCCCCCGGGCCCGCCCCCGCACGCCGAGCACGACGGGACGGCCACGACATGCGGGCGCGGGCCGGACGGGTGAGACTCGCTCCAACGTTCGGCCTCCCGGCCGGCGAGCGAACGGAGTGTGCAGGAATGGACGACTACCCCCTCCTGAACGTCTTCTGGACGATGATGTGGTTCTTCCTCTGGATCATGTGGCTCTTCCTGCTCTTCAAGGTGATCACGGACATCTTCCGGGACCACGAACTGAGCGGCTGGGGCAAGGCGGGCTGGCTGATCTTCTGCATCCTGCTCCCCTACCTCGGCGTGCTGGTCTACGTGATCGCCCGGGGCAAGGGCATGGGGCTGCGTGACGCCAAGCAGGCGAAGGAGGCGGAGGCCCGCTTCCAGGAGTACATCCGGCAGACGGCCGGCACCCAGGCCGCCGCGGGCGCCCCGAGCGCCACGGACGAACTCGCGCGGCTCGCCGACCTCAAGGCGAAGGGCGCGATCTCCGAGGAGGAGTTCCAGCAGGCGAAGACCAAGGTCCTCGCCTGACCCGCACCCGCCCCGCACCCGCCCCTCCGGCGGACCCCGGTGTCCCGGACTGCGCACCCTTAATGCGAGTCCGGGATACCGCTTTGATACGGTCGGCCCGTGAGGTTGACCAAGTTCACCGACCTGGCCCTGCGCGCCGTGATGCGCCTGGCGGTCGCCGACGACGAGGAGCCCGTCACCACGCGCGCGGTGGCGGAGGAGATGGCGGTGCCGCACGCCCACATGGCGAAGGTGGTCACCCGGCTCCGGCACCTCGGCGTGGTGGAGGCCCGGCGCGGGCGCGGGGGCGGGCTCGCCCTCACGGACTTCGGCCGGCGCTCCTCGGTGGGCTGGCTGACCAGGACGCTGGAGGGCGAGGAGGAGGTCGTCGGCTGCGAGGCCGATCCCCCCTGCCCGCTGCGGGCGGCCTGCCGCCTGCGCGGCGCGCTGCGCGAGGCCCAGGACGCCTTCTACCGCGCGCTCGACCCGCTGACGGTGGCCGATCTCGTGCGGTCGCCGACGGGCCCGGTGCTGCTCTCGCTCACCCCGCGTCCCCCGTCCTGACCCCCCGCGCACCACCCCGGACGGCCCTCGCCGCCCGGGACTCCCCTTCATTTTAAACACGTAGATCATCTACCAGATTGAGAGTTCCGATGCTGTCCGAGCAGGCCGTACCCGTCGTCCGCGCCACGCTGCCCGCCGTCGGCGGAGCGCTCGACCGGATCACCGAGCGCTTCTACGGGCGGCTCTTCGACGCCCACCCCGAGCTGCTGCGCGACCTCTTCAACCGGGGCAACCAGGCCAACGGCGACCAGCGCAAGGCGCTCGCCGGCTCCATAGCCGCCTTCGCCGTCGCACTCCTGGAGCACCCGGACACCCGCCCCGACGCCCTGCTCTCCCGCATCGCCCACAAGCACGCGTCCCTCGGCGTCACGGCCGACCAGTACAAGATCGTGCACGAGCACCTCTTCGCCGCGATCGTCGAGGTGCTCGGCGAGGCCGTCACCCCCGAGGTCGCCCGGGCCTGGGACGAGGTCTACTGGCTGATGGCGAACGCGCTCATCGCCCTGGAGAGCCGCCTCTACCAGGAGGCGGGCGTCGAGAACGGCGAGGTCTGGCGGCCGGTGCGGATCTCCGAGCGGCACGAGGAGACCGCTGACACCGTCTCCCTCGTGCTGACGGACCCGGACGGCTCGCCGCTGCCGCCCTTCCGGCCCGGCCAGTACGTGAGCGTGCGCGTCACCCTGCCGGACGGCGCCCACCAGATCCGCCAGTACAGCCTCTCCTCCGCCCCCGGGCACCCCTCCTGGCGGATCACGGTCAAGCGGGTCGACGGCGACCCGGCGGGCGAGGTCTCGAACCGGCTCCACTCCCACACGGCGGCCGGTGACGTCCTGGAGGTCTCCGCGCCCTTCGGCGACCTGGTGCTGCCCGAGGACGACGGCCCGCTGCTGCTCGCCTCCGCCGGCATCGGCAGCACCCCGATGCTGGCCATGCTCGGCCACCTGGCCGCCACCGGCGCCCGGCGCCCCGTCGTCGTCGTGCACGCCGACCGCTCCCCCGAAGCCCACGCCCACGCCGAGGAACTGCGCGAGCTGGTCGGCCGGCTGCCGGAGGGCAGCCTGCACCTCTGGTACGAGGAGCCGGGCGCGTCCGGCGCGCGCGAGGGCCGCGCCGACGTCGGCTCGCTGGAGCTGCCGGCCGGCACCCGCGCGTACCTCTGCGGCCCGCTCCCCTTCCTGCGGGCGGTCCGCGGCGACCTCGTCGCCTCCGGTGTCGCCGCGGCCGACGTCCACTACGAGGTCTTCGGCCCCGACCTCTGGCTGGGCGCCGCCGCCTGAGCCGGCCCCCCGACGGTCGGCCCGGGGCGCGGCCCCCACACCCCGGACCGACCATGATCCTTCGATCCTCAAGCTCCATGGCGTTCCCGCTGCGGATCCTGCATAGTGTGGGCGCGGATCGGCCTCGTAATCAGCGGGCCGACAGGAAATGGACGGAAGCGATGGGATCGTACGGAGCGGGTGGCACCCACCTCGACGCGCGGCGGCCGGTACGGGGGATCGCCCTCGACATCGGCAGCTCACGGACACGGGCCTGGGCGCCGGGCGCCGGTGTCTTCGCCGACGTGCCGAGCACGGCGGTCCGGCGCGGCCGGGTGTCGGACGACTCCTCCCAGCTGCTGCTCCTCAAGCGGCTCGCGGCCTCCGCCCCGGGCGGCGAGAGCCACGACACCGTCGTGATGCTGACCCATCCGGTGCTCGCCGCCCCGGCGGAACGCGAGGCGGCCCGCCGGATGGTGGCCGGGCTCGGCCCGGTCCGGGTGATCGCCGTCGACAGCGCCCGGGCCGCCGCGGCCTACGCCGCGCCGCCCGGCGGCGGCCCGCTGCTCGTGGTCGACCTCGGCGCCCGGCTGACCGAGGTCACGCTCGTCGTGGACGGCCAGGTGCAGGACGCCCGGCTCGCGGAGCTGGGCATGGACGACCTGCCGGAGCACGGCGGGAGGCCGGACGCCGTGGTGGGCACGGCCGCCGACATGGTGGCCGACATGTGGCGCGAGGACGGCACCGGCGCGGTGCGCGGTGCGCTGCGCCGCGGGGTCCTGATGACGGGCGGCGGCGCGCTCCGGCTCGACGTGACCGCACGGCTCGCGCAGGTGCTGCGCGGCCGGGTCCGGCTGGCCAACGATCCGGCGACCAGCGCGGTCCGGGGCGCCGGCCTGATGCTCGCCTCGGCACTGCGGCACCCGGGGGCCCGGCGCACCCCGTGACGGGGGCGCGCCGGGCCCGGGGTCAGCAGCCGGTCGCCCAGATGTGGGAGTCGCCGCGGTCGTTGGCCGCGCCGCTGTACCCCACCTCCTGTCCCGGGGCGAGGCAGATGGTCATGCTGCCGCCCTGCCAGGCGCTCTCGTAGACCCGGACGTGGTCCTTGATGCCGGGACCGGAGATGCCGTGGTTGGCCCACGAGGAGTCGGTGTCGGAGATCCAGCTCTCCCACCAGCCGTCGTCCCCGCTCCAGTTGGCCCGCTGTCCGCCGAAGTTCGCTTCCTGCCAGACGCAGAAGTGTCCGGAGGGGCATTCGGCGGCGGCGGCGGGAGCGGCGACGGCGAGGCCGGTGGTGAGGGCGAGCAGGGCGGCGGCCGTGGTGGCCAGGAGTCGCTTCACGAGGGGGCATTGCCTTTCTGCGGTGGGGTGGGTGCGGGCAGCCGGGCCGCCCGCAGCAGCGCGCGGTCGCGCAGCTGCCGGTAGGTGGTGAGCTCCTCGCGGTGCAGGGCGCGCACCTCGGTCAGCTCGGCGCGCTCCAGCCGGGCGCGGGTCTCGTCGAGGCCGGTCTCCCGCGCGCAGCGGGCGGCGTCCTCGGGGTCGGGGTGGTGCGGGCGAGGGCGGCCGGACGGTGCGACACAGGCGGTCCACCGGGCGAGGACGGCACGGTGGGCGGGATCGTCGCGGTAGCGGGCCTGGGCCTCCGCGCGGAGGTTGTCGACGACGACCTGGACCCGGAACCAGCGCCGCTGGTCGCCGTAGAGCCGGTCGCGTGCGGCGGCCAGGCAGCCGTCGCTGTGGGCGGTGACGGTGGCGCCGGTGGCGAGCGTCACGGAGAGTTCGCGCGGACCGGTCCCAAACAGGGCGGCCCGAAGGGCCCGGTCCTGGGCGGGGGCGCGCGGTTCGGCGGTGGCCCGGAGGCCGCGATCGGCGAGGCAGTCGTCGACGAGCCGGCGCTCCGCAGCCCTGAGGAGGGCGTCCTGCGCGGCGCGCTCCGCCGGCACCGCGGGAGATTCCGGCAGTTCGGGGCGGACGGAGGTGCAGCCGGCGAGCAGCGCCAGGGCGGCGGCGGCCGGCAGGACCCGGCGGGCGAGCTGTGCGATGGCGTACGGCATGGGTCCCCCTGAGCGCGATGGCGTGGCGCCTGGTCGGCGGGCCGGAGGATGATCGTCGGTCGGCCCGCACGATCACTGCCCGTGACGGAGGCGCCCATGCACGACCTCACTCGAACGGGTCGAACGCGCCGGGGTGCGCGCCCCTCGGGCGCCGTGCGCGAGCCGCCCCGGACATGGCGGAGCCCCGGCTGGACGGGGGATTCCAGCCGGGGCCGCTCACCGTGACGGACGAAGGGCGGTCACCTCTGGGGGGGACCTGGGGACCAGGCCCCTTCGCGTCACATAAGGGAGAACGGCGAACGTTTACCGGATGTTCCGGACGGTCCGGGGTGAACGGTGTGAGTCGGCTCACTCGCCACGGACCGGTCGCCCCCTCGGAGCCGACCGGCCGGGATCGGGGGCGGTCAGTCCTTCTCGGGCCGGTAGACGGCGCCCGCGCGGGCGGTGCCGGGCGCGAGCAGCTCGGGGACGGTCACGAAGGTGTAGCCGCGGCTCTGGAGTTCGTCGACGATCCCGGGGACGGCGGGGACGGTGCCGTCGTATATGTCGTGGAGCAGGATGATGCCGTCCCGGTGCGCCTGGCTGAGGACGCGTTCCCTTATCAGCGCGGAGTCGGTCGTGGAGTAGTCCTTGGCGGTGATGCTCCAGAGGACCTGCGCGAGGCCCAGTTCGCGGCTGACGTCGCTGACGGCGGAGTCGGTGCGACCCTGCGGCGGGCGCATGAGGACGGGCCTGCGGCCGGTGATCTTCTCGATGGCGTCCTGGGTGCGGGACAGCTCCTCACGGACCTCGCCCTCGTCGAGGTCCGTGAGGATGCGGTGGGACCAGGTGTGGTTGGCGACCTCGTGCCCTTCGTCCGCGATGCGCCGGACGACCTGCGGATAGCGGTCGACGTGCTTGCGGCCGAGGAGGAAGAAGGTCGCCGGGACCCGCTTCTCCTTGAGGACGTCGAGGAGGTGCGGGGTGTCCTTGCCCGGCCCCGCGTCGAAGGTGAGCGCGATGCACTTCACCCGGGCGCAGTCGACCCGGCGGCTCTCCGAGGCGGCTTTGCCGTCGTCCCCCGCCTCGGCCCGCGCCGCCTGCGGGGTGAGCGGGTCCACGCCGCAGCCGCCGAGGGTGAGCATGAGCGTGGCGGCGGCGAGCACGGCGGCGGTCCTCCCACCGCGACGGCCCGGCCTGGATCGGAACATGGTGGTACCCGCTTTCCCCGGTTTCGTGTGCGAAGCGGCCGCCTCCACGCCTGGTCAGGACACGGAGGCCCGATGGCCGTCGTGAACTCTACACACGGTGTATACCGAGGTCGGAAGGGGGGGTCTCCCCTTTCGATCAAGCCCTCTGCCCCGCTTCCCCCTGCCCCTCCCCCGCCCCCACCCCTTCCCCTCCTTGCCCCCCTTCCCTCCGTGCGCGCCTGCCGCCCCGGGCGAAGCCCGTCCGCTCCGCCCGGGGTGTCAGGTGGCGTCGTTCCCGCTCCGGCTCAGCGGGGGGCGAGGAGCAGCCGCGCCTCTGTCTCCTGGTCGCCCGAGACCGCCTGGAGGGACTCGATCTCGAAGCCCGCGGCGAGCACCTTCTCGACCTCACCCACGGCGTGGTAGCCGCCGGTCAGGGTGGCGACGACCTTGCCCCCGAGCGGAGGGGGAGACACCTCCTCGCGCCGGCCCCCGGAGGTGTCGAAGGTGGCCATCCACACGGTGGCGACCGACTCCGCGCCCGCCTGGGCCGGGGCCTCCACGTCCTCCAGCAGGTAGTAGCGGTCGAGGACCCCGAAGACCGCCCGGGCGTCCTCCTGGCGGCAGTCGCTCAGCTGGACGTTGACGTCGGTGTCGATGTTCAAGTCGTGCACGTCGCTCATCTCCTCGCGGACCGGGTGCCACCCTTCCAGCATCCCCCTCGCCGGCCGGTGACGCAGGCCCCGGCGAAGCGGAGGCGTCCACGGGACGACCGTCACCCTCGACGGCCGGTTCCCGCGGGCCCTGGGGCCGGACCTCTCGGTGCGCGGGTGCCGTGGACACCCGTACCGTCTGCTCCCGGGGAGCCGTGATCACACGCGTCCCGGCGTCGCAGTTCGATGATCCTTCGTCCCCGTGGGCGACCGGGCCGGTTCCGGTGGGGACCGCGACGGTCGCACAGGGGGAGGGGAACGACGGCCGGCGAAAGGTGCGGAAGCGGCCTCGGTCAGGGGATGGTGACGTTGTTGAGGGCGTCGTGGGTGGGCAGGGTGTCGGGGGCCTCGTGCTGCTGGTCGCCGTTTCCGACGGCCTGGGACAGGAGTCCGAGCCCGGGAAGGTTGTTGCCGACGCTGTCGGCCGACGCCGCCCCGGCCGAGGCGAGGACAGCGGTGGCGGCGACAGCGGCAGCGGCGAGCGCGCGGCGGTGGAAGATCGTCATGTGTGGCTCAACGACGCGGGCCCCGACAGGGCACGCCGGTCGGCGCGTCGCCGACGGGTCCCGGTGCCGGGCGGCGGAGGCGGCGTGACCCCGGCGAGCACGCCTCCCGGGGGCGCGGCCCGCCCTCGCGGAGGCCATCGCCCTCAACCCCAGTCGCGCCGGTCGGCCCACCCTCCGCCCCCGCCCGTCCGGCCGGGGAGCGATCGCCGGAGCCGGTCCAGCAGACCGGGCCGGCCGGTGATCGGCGGGCGCCCCGGCGGGCGTGCGCCCCGGGCGGGGCGGGGACGGGCCGGCGGGCGGGGTTCGGGTCCCTCGGGCGGTTCGGCTCCGGCCGGCTTCGTTCTCACCGGCCCCGCTCCCCCCGGCGCCACCGGTCGCGGCCGCTCGCCCGGGCGGGGCGCCTGGCGGGCGGCGCGGGCCTCGTCCAGGGCGAGGGCGAGGCTCACCCGGTGCCACAGGATCTCGTCCGGGTCGTCGGCGCGGACGAGGCGGTCGGCGACCTCGCGGGCCGCGCCCGCGACCGGGAAGCCCGGCGGTGGTGCCGGGCGCAGCCGGGCGAGGTGACCGCGCTCGTACGGGTCGTCGACGACCTCCGCCACCTGGACCGGGTCGAGCAGCGAGGCGACGGCCGCCGCACGGGCCCACGGGTCGTCGGCAGCGCGCAGCAGCAGGGCCAGATGGCGGGAGCGCCAGTTCCTGGCCCTCAGGTCCTCCCCGTCCGCCTCCCGCGCGCGCACCTCGGACGGCAGCCGGCCGGTGAGCAGAGCGGGGTGCTCCGCGCCGAAGGCGGTGACCTCGGCCGCCACGTACAGCCAGATCACCGACCGGTAGCGGTTGAGGTGGAAGCGGACCGGGCTGAGGTGGCCGGTGCGGGCCAGGCGGGCGAACCGGCCGGGGGAGACGGAGAGGAGCGCGGCCGCCTCCCCGGCGCCCACGGCCCGCACGCGCTCCCGGAGGCCGTCGGGAAAGTCGGGGGCCGTCTTGAGCCGGTCGAGTTCGGCGCGCTCGACCGGGCGCCGCTCGGGCGGCCGGCCCCGGCCGCCTCCCCGGTCCGGGGCGGTTCCTTCCCGCCCCTGATCCCGCCCCGGATCCTGGACCGGGGCGGTCCTGATCAGTCCCATCCGGACGGCGAGCCGGAACTCCTCGCGCTTCAGTTCCAGCTCTTCCGCGGCCCGGGCCGGTGTCACCGTCCGTGTCGTCTCGTCCACCTTCACGGCGTCCGCCGCCTCCCCGCTCGCTCGTCCCGGCCCGCAGGCCGGTGCGGGTTCCCACGAACCCGACACGACGAATGTAACGGAGAGTGACGACACGTGGGTCGCCTGTGGACAAGCGGCTGTGGAAAACCGTCCGGGGACGGGAAGGACGGCTGCGGGTGGGTGGGTGGGTGGGTGGGTGGCGTCAGACGGTCGGTCCGCCCGGCTGCCGTGCGGCGACGCCCAGGTGCTCGCCGACCCGGTTCACCAGCAGGGTCATCTCGTACGCGACCTGGCCGACGTCGGCCTCCGCGTCGCTGAGCACGCAGAGGCAGCTGCCCTCGCCCGCCGCCGTCACGAACAGCAGGGCCTCGTCGAACTCGACCATCGTCTGCCGGGCCCGGCCGGCCCGGAAGTGCCGGCCCGAGCCGCGGGCGAGGCTGTGCAGGCCGGAGGAGACCGCGGCCAGGTGTTCCGCGTCCTCCCGCGCGAGTTCGCTGCTCGCGCCCGTCACCAGTCCGTCGTTCGACAGCACCAGTGCGTGCCGTATCGGTCCGACCCGCCGGGTCAGATCGTCCAGGAGCCAGTCGAGCCCCTTGTCCAGCGCCATGTGTGGTCCTCCCCCTCGTCGGTGCGGCCGTGCCGGCCGGGCCCCGTGCCCGCGTGCGCCGTACGGACCGCGTGTCCCGGCAAGCCTTACGCACTGTCGTGGACAGGGCAAGCACCCCATCGGCCCTGGTGTGCCGCCGCGCGTCCATCCGATGGCGCACCATGGGGAGATGACGAGAATGACCGAGGAACAGTGGCGGGCCTTCGTGTCCCGCGGTACCCGTACGGGCAAGCTCGCGACCGTCCGGGCGGACGGCAGCCCGCACGTCGTGCCGGTGTGGTTCGTGCTCGACGGAGACTCCTTCGTCTTCAACACCGGGAAGGAGACGGTGAAGGGCCGCAACCTCGCCCGGGACGGCCGGGTGTCGCTCTGCGTGGACGACGACGCCCCGCCGTTCTCGTACGTCACCCTGAGCGGCCGGGCCGAGTTGAGCGAGGACCCGGCGGAACTGGTCCACTGGGCCACCCGCATCGGCGGCCGCTACATGGGCGAGGACCGGGCCGAGGAGTTCGGGGCGCGCAACGGGGTGCCGGGCGAGCTGCTGGTCCGGGTGAAGATCGAGAAGGTGATCTCGGCGGGCGGCGTCTCCGACTGACCTTCCCGTCCCCGTACTTCGCCCTCCGTGCCCCGCCCCCGGAAAGTCGGCGGGAGCGCGCCGGACGGCTCAGCCGACCGTGTCGAGCAGCCGGGCGGTGTGCATCCGCCCGGCGTACTCGACGACCCTGATGAGGACCTCCTTGCCGGAGTCCCGGTCGCGCGCGTCGCAGAGCACCACGGGGGTCCCCAGGTCCAGGTCGAGGGCGCGGGAGACGTCCTGCGCCCCGTAGGCGCGGGCGCCCTCGAAGCAGTTGACGGCCACCACGAACGGGATCTTCCGGTGCTCGAAGTAGTCGACCGCCGGGAAGCAGTCCTCCAGGCGGCGGGTGTCGGCGAGGACGACGGCGCCCAGGGCGCCCTGCGAGAGCTCGTCCCACAGGAACCAGAAGCGGTCCTGTCCCGGAGTGCCGAACAGGTACAGCGACAGGCCGGCGCGGATCGTGATCCGGCCGAAGTCCATGGCCACGGTGGTGGTCGTCTTCCGGTCCACTCCCCCGGTGTCGTCGACGAGTTCGCCGGCCCGGCTGAGCCGTTCCTCGGTGCGCAGCGGCCGGATCTCGCTGACCGCCCCGACCAGGGTGGTCTTGCCGACGCCGAAGCCTCCGGCGACGAGGATCTTCAGGGCGAGAGCGTCGCCGCCGTCCGCGCCGGTGCTCTCAGAGCGCTCGTAGGCCATCGATCACTTCTCTCAGGATGCGTTCGTCGGGGAGCTGGGCGGGCGGTACGGGTCGGCTGACGCGTACGAAGCCCGATTCGAGGAGGTCGCCGAGGAGGACGCGGACGACGCCCACGGGGAGGTCGGCGTCGGCGGCGAGTTCGGCCACCGACTGGGTCTCGGAGCGGCAGAGGGCGAGCAGGGCGCGGTGTTCCGGGCCGAGCACGGCCTCCTCGGCGGCGTCCGGCGGGTCGTCGTCGACGACGACCAGGGCGATCAGGTCGAAGCGGACGTTGCTGGGGCCGGGTTTGGTGCGGCCGCCGGTCATCGCGTACGGCCGGACGAGCGGCCCGGCGTCGGCGTCGTACCACTGGCTGCCGGTCAGGGGCGGGCCTCCGCCGGTGCCGTGCCGGGCTTCGCCGTCCCGGGCGTCACCGCCCCGGCCGGCCGTGTCCCCGCCGGCGGGGTCGCCGCTGCTGTCCATCGTCATGGGGTTCTCCGGTCAGCCGGCGGCCGGCGGGGGCACCGTGAGCCGCGGCGGGGTGTGCAGGTGCTCGCCGACGCGCTTGACGAGCCGGGCCATCTCGTAGGCGATGAGGCCGATGTCGGCGCTGACGGAGCTGAGGACGGCCAGGCAGGAGCCGTCGCCCGCGGCGGCGACGAAGAGGAAGCCGTCGTCCATCTCGACCATCGTCTGGCGGACGCCTCCGGTGCGGAACTGGCGGCCGGCGCCCTTGGCGAGGCTGTGGAAGCCGGAGGCGATCGCCGCGAGGTGTTCCGCGTCCTCCCGGCTCAGTCCGCTGGAGGCGCCCACCGCGAGGCCGTCGCCGGAGAGCACCACCGTGTGCCGGACCTCGCGGACCCTGGTGACCAGATCGTCGAGGAGCCAGTCGAGTTCGCCGGAGCGGTGGTGGGAGACCCTCTCGTGGTCGATCATGCGTCGTCTCCTTCGGATCGGTGGGTCTGGGGCGGGGCCGGGCGGGCGCCGAAGTAGGGGCCGAGGTCGGTACGCGCGCGTGCGTCGCGCCGCGGGTCGTACGGCGGCTCGTGCGGGGCCGCCGATCCGGGCCGCGGGGCGCCCGCCGGGGGCGCGCCGTCGCCGAGCGGGCGCCTGGCGCCCGGGGCGGGGCCGCCGCCTCGCTGCCAGCCGTCGCGGTAGGCGGCCATCCGGTCGCGCACCTGCTCCGGCGTCCGCTCCGGGGCGCCCGCGACGGCGGGGGCGGGGACCGGGTCGGGCGCCGGGGCCTCGCGCAACTGGGGGACGAGGCTCGCCTGCCGGATGCGGCGGGGCAGCCCGTCGTCGGCGCCCGGGTCGGCGGGCCCGCGGCCCGTCCGGTCCGGCGGCGCCTGCGGCGGCAGGGCGTGGCCGCGCGGCCGCAGGGGGGTGACGCCGGCCGGTACGGGGGCGGGTGCCGGTGCGGGCGGGGAGCCCGGGGCGAGCGCGGGGACCGTGACGGGGCGTGGCAGGGGCTGCGGCCGGGCCGCGGGCCGCTCGGGGGCCGGCGGCGGGGGCGGGGGCGAGGCGGGGGCGGTGTCGGGGGCGGAGGGGCCGCCGGGGGCGGCCGGGGACGGGCCCCCGAGGGGCTGCGGGGCGCCGGCGGCGGGCGCGGGGGCGGCGAAGCGGCGGGCCTCCGCGCGGTGGGCCTCCGCGCGTTCACGGGCGGCCCGTTCGCCGTCGCGGGGGAGGTCGGCCGCGGGTGCGGCGGTCCCCGCCTCCACGGGGTCGGCGGCGGTGCCGCGACCGGCAGGCGGGGCACCCTGGAGGAGATCGGTGGGGAGCAGGACGACGGCGGTGGTGCCGCCGTACGGGGAGGGCCTCAGGTGCACCTTGATGGCGTGCCGGGTGGAGAGGCGGCTGACGACGAAGAGGCCGAGGCGGTCGCTGTCGAAGAGGTCGAGGGCCTCGGACCGGTCGATGCGGGCGTTGGCCTCGGCGAGCGACTCCTTGCCCATGCCGAGGCCCCGGTCCTCGATCTCCAGGGCATAGCCGTTGCCGACGGGTTCGCCGCTGACCCGCACCTTGGTGTGCGGCGGGGAGAACTGGGCGGCGTTCTCGATGAGTTCGGCGAGGAGGTGGGTGAGGTCGGCGACGGCGCCGCCCGCGACGGCGGTCTCGGGGAGCCGGCGCACCTCCACGCGCGCGTAGTCCTCGATCTCGGAGACGGCGGCGCGGACGACGTTGGTCAGCGGCACCGGCATCCGCCAGGCACGGCCCGGGGCCGCGCCGGAGAGGATGATCAGGCTCTCGGCGTGGCGCCGCATCCGGGTGGTGAGGTGGTCGAGGCGGAAGAGGTCGCCGAGTTCGCCGGGGTCGTCGGCGCGCCGCTCCATGCTGTCCAGGAGGTTGAGCTGGCGGTGGACGAGGACCTGGCTGCGGCGGGCGAGGTTGACGAAGACGCCGGAGATGCCGCTGGCCAGTTCGGCGCGTTCGACGGCCGCGGAGAGGGCGGCCCGGTGCACGGTGGTGAGGGCTTCGCCGACCTGGCCGATCTCGTCCTGGGCCGCGGGTCCCGGCGGGGCCTCGGCCAGGACGTCGATCTCCTCCCCGGCGCGCAGCCGGTCCATGGCGGCGGGGAGTTTGCGGCGGGCGATGCCGAGGGCGGTGTTGCGGAGGCCGACCAGCTCGACGACGAGGCCGCGGCCGATGCGCACGGAGATGACGAGGGAGGCGGCGACGGCGGCGAGACCGAGGACGACGGCCGCGCCCGCGGGGCTGAGGATGCCGCCCGCGAAGGGGCCGGTGTGGTCGGCCGCCTCGGCGCGCGCGTCGTTCTCGACGGCGGCGAGTCCGGCGCGTACGGCGGCGAGGGCGGGGTCCCAGTCGGCGGAGGGCACGGCCTGGGCGGCGGGGCGCCCGTCGGCGGCGCGGGCGACGCGGTCCTCGGCTCCGGTGAGCCGGGCGTGGTCGGCGCCGTCGGCGAGCCGGGACCAGGCGGCCCGGCCGGCCGGGGGGAGGTCGGGGGCGGCCGAGGCGAGGAGGGTCCGCCGGGTCTCGGCCGCGCCGGTGAAGGCGCGCTGGTGGGCTGCGGTCAGCCGGCCGGTGAGGTGGGCGGAGCCGAGGAGGGCGTCCTCGCGGGAGAGCATCTCGCCGGCCCGGGCCAGTTCGAGGAGCACGCGCGCGTGGGCCCCCTGTCCGGTGTCCTGCATGCCGCTGAGGGCTCCGCCGACGGCGAAGCCGGCCGAGACGGCGGTCGTGTACGCGTCGTACACCCGGTCCCAGTCGCCGCGCCCGCCGGCGGCGGCGGTGCGGAGGCGGGCGAGGCCCTGGACCTCGCCGACGAAGGCGCCGACGCGGTCGGCGACGTCGGCGGGCAGTCCGCCGGAGTCGCCGACGGTGTGGCCGTCGCCGAGCCGGAGCCGGTCGACGGCCTCGTCGGTGCGGCGGATCCGGTCCTTGAGTTCGGCGGCCCGGCCGGCGCCGGGGGCGGCGATCTGCCGTACGGCGGCCCGGCGTTCGTCCTGGAGGGCGGCGAGGACGGCGGACACCGGCTGCCGGATGTCGGCGTCGACGCGCTGGAGCCGGTGGATCCCGGCCATGTCCTGGGCGGTGGTGACGGTGGCGAAGCCCCAGAGGGCGAGGAGCGAGACGACCGGGACCATGAGGAGCGAGACGATCTTGGCCCGCACGGTGCGGGGCCGCAGGCCCCGCCGCCGGGTTTCCGTGACGGGGGCGGAGGCGGATCCGGGAGCGGGCGCGGAAGCGGGTCCGGACGCGGATCCGGCGGCGGCCTCCCCCGCTTCGGCCAGTGGGGCGTCGGCGGCCGCCGGGGCGGCGGGGCCGGGCGGGACGGCGGGGCCGGGCGGGGCCTCGGCCGCCCGGTCGGGGGTGCGGGGCTCGGGTTCGTCGGCGGGCGGCCCGGCGTGCGCGCGGCGCCCGCGTGCGGTCGCCGGCGGCGCGGGCGCCGCGGCGTCCTGGTTCTTGCGGGGAGTGCGCATGGGCTCCTCGTTCCGGCGGTTTCCGGCTGGGGTGCGAAGGCGGGTGCACGCGCGCGTGCGGGGAGAGGGGGAAGCGGTGGGGGGTCGGTCAGGGTGCGGGGGTGCGCAGCGGGTCGCGGCCGGCGCGGAAGCCGGGCGGGGCCACGTCGACCGCGCGCTCGTCCGGTTCGGTGAGGCGTTCGGCGGAGGCGTACGCGGCCCGTTCCTTGGCCGTCGGGGAGAGGGAGACGAAGGCGGAGGTGATGAAGAGGTACGAGCCGAGGCCGACGGCGAGCGGGAAGATGAACTGCATGACCGTGGCGCCCGAAAGGTCGGCGGTGGCGGGCACGACCTCCACGTCCACGGCGAACATGCCCGTGTAGTGCATGCTGCTGACGGCGGCTCCCATGACGAGCGAGGCGAGCGCGACCGCGATCGGGGCGTGGATGTGGAGGGCGGCCCAGAGCGCGGCGGTGGCCGCGACGACCGCGATGAGGACCGAGAGGGCGACGAGCGCCGGGTCGTAGTGGACGGTGCCGTGGAGGCGGAGGGCCGCCATGCCCATGTAGTGCATGCTCGCGACGCCGATCCCGGTCGTCAGTCCGCCGATCAGAAGCGATCGCACGCGGTCACGTCCGTAGCCGACGGCGAAGACGCCCACTCCGACGACGCCCATCGCGATGACGAGGCTGAGGATGGTGAGCGGCACGTCGTACCGGATGTCGGTGCCGGTGACGCCGAAGCCGAGCATCGCCACGAAGTGCATGGTCCAGATGCCGGTGCCGAGCGCGGAGGCGGCGGTGAGCAGCCAGTTCCGCCGCGAACGGCCGGTCGCGTCGAGCGCGCGTACGGTGCAGCGCAGCCCGAGGGCGGCGCCGATGCAGGCCATCGCGTACGACAGCACAGGTGTCAGCCAGCCGAAGGCGGCGTGGTCCAGGTGTCCCATGACTCGGGGACGCTAGTGCGCACGTGGGGGCGCACCGGGGGCGCATTTCGAAAGCTGCTGGAATATGACGGAGAGAAGTTCCAGATCGATCGTGCGACGTTCGAACGTGCCCACAGAACGTTCACCCCCATGGGTGGGCGATCATGAGCGCATGAGCGATGACCCCACAGACGTCCGAGCGTTCTTCGCCACCCGCGCGGCCGACTGGGACCGCCGTTTCCCCGACGACGGCCCCGCCTACGCCGCCGCCGTGGCCGAAATGAGCCTGCGTCCCGGCGACTCCGTGCTCGACGCGGGCTGCGGCACCGGCCGCGCGCTGCCCCCGCTGCGCGCCGCCGTCGGCCCGGCGGGGACCGTGCTCGGCGCCGACCTCACCCCCGAGATGCTGGCCGAGGCCGTACGGGCCGGGCGGCGCGGCCCGGAGGGCGCCACGGCCCTGCTCCTCGCCGACGTCGGCCGGCTGCCGCTGCGCGACGGCGGACTCGACGCGGTCTTCGGCGCCGGACTCGTCTCCCACCTCGCCGATCCGGTCGCCGACCTGCGCGAACTGGCCCGCGTCGTCCGGCCCCGGGGACGGCTCGCGCTCTTCCACCCCGTCGGGCGCGCCGCGCTCGCGGCCCGGCACGGGCGGCAGCTCACCCCGGACGACCTGCGGGCCGAGCCCCGGCTGCGCCGCGTCCTCGCCGAGGCCGGCTGGCGGCTCGACGCCTACGTGGACGAGGACGCCCGCTACCTCGCCCTGGCCGTACGGGAGGGCTGACCCCGGCACCGGCAACCCGCGCGCACGGCCGTGCGGACCACCCCCTCCCCGGACACCCCGTCGGGCAGGGTGATTCTCCCGTCGATCAGGTGATCACCCCCTCCGTTCGAGGAACCCTCCTCCTCGTTTCTGCAGGTGAACCCGGCGGGCCGCCGACGAAGCGGCCGCCCAGGGGAAACAGGAGGAAGAGATGGCCCGCTACAGATGGACGGGCGGCGCGGCCCTCGGAGCCATGGCTCTGGGCGTCACCGCCGTCACCGGTTTCGCGCCACCGGGCGCGGGTGACGGGTCCAGGACGGCCGCCCACGAGCGTGCGGAGCGTGCCGCCGTGGCGGCGGGGGCCTTCAGCCCGGACAGCGGCGCCCGCGTGACGAACAGCGGGACGGGCCGGCCCCGCACCGGGCCGGCCGGCGACGACGCGGCGGAGGCCTTCGGCGCGGAGTTCGTCCGGGGCCGGATCGCGCGGGTCCTGCCGGCCGCCCTGGCGCCCGTCTGCGGCACCGGTGACGGTCGCGAGGCGGTCTTCCCGCTCTTCGGGGACGTGGTCGTCCAGGCCGTGGAGGCCACCCGGAGCACCGTCGGCTCCACCCTGGTCTGGCACGGCCGGGTGGCCGGCGCCGTCGACCAGAACGTGGTCCTCACCCTCGACGGCGGCTGCGACAGGACGCCCGGCAACGAGATCCTGAGCGGGCAGTTCATGCTCGGCGGCGACCTGTACGCGATCCGCCCGGTCGGGCCGGGCCGCGTCCTCATCTCCCAGGGCACCCCGCTGACCGACGAGGACGAGCCCCGGCCCCTCGCACCCCCGGCCGCCGCGCCCGCCGCCCCTCGGACCGGCACCGCCGCCCCCCGCGAGGACGCCCCCGCCGGCAGGGCCGCCGCCTGCAAGGGCGGGGCGGGCCACGCCCTGATCGACGTGCTGGTCGGCTACACGCCCGGGGCCCGCACCGAGGCCGGCGGCGACGCCCAGATCCGTTCGCTCGCCGCCCAGGGCGTCGCCCTCGGCAACGACGCCTTCGCGGCCAGCGGCACCAAGGTCCGGCTGCGGCTCGTCGGCACCGCCCCGGTCTCCGTCCCCGCCTCCCTCGACGGCGTCACCGGCGACCTCCTGAGCGCGGTCGCCCTCCCCTCGGACGGCGTCGCGGACGCCCTCGCCGCACAGCGGGACCGGTACGGGGCCGACGTCGTGTCCGTCCTCGCCGCAGGCCGGCGTGCCGGCGGGCTCGGCTACACCCCGCCGGTCCCGGGCCCCGCCACCGCGCCCTGGGGCTACAACGTGGTCGGCCGGGCCGCCGTCGCCAACTACTCCATGGGCCACGAGATCGGCCACAACATGAGCGCCGACCACGACCGCGTCACCCAGCCGGTCCAGCCGGACAACGGCGCCACCGGCTACTTCCCGGCCAAGGGCGACTGGTCGACCGTGATGGCGTACGAGTCCAGCTGCCGCAAGGCCACCAAGGGCGTCTGCACCCGCATCAACCGCTTCGCCAACCCCCACCAGACCTACCGGGGCGAGCGCCTCGGCGTCCCGCTCGACGCCCCGGGCGCGGCCGACACCGCCGACGTGCTGTCCACCACCGGCAAGGCCGTCGCCGCCTACCGGACCGCCAGGACCTCCGACGCGCTGTGCGCCGTGACCACCTCGGTCAGCCCGAAGGGCGCCGGCACCGTCAGGGCCGCGATGCCGGGACCGTACCCCCAGGGCACCCGGTCCACCTACACGGCGACGGCGACGAAGGGATACGTCTTCAGCGGCTGGAGACTGGACGGCAAGGCCGCCGAGGGCGGCGCCTCCGGCTTCCGGGTCCCGGCCGGCGACCACGCCGTCGTCGCCGTCTTCACGAAGGGCACCGCGCCGGTCTCCAAGGTGACCACCGCGACCAGCGGCAAGGGCACGGTCAGGAAGGCCCCCGCCCGGCGGGCCGAGGCGGAGGGCGCCGACCTGCTGTACGAGGCCGCGCCCGCGCCCGGCTGGGACTTCGCGGGCTGGCGCCTCGACGGCTCGCACGCCGGTGACGACGACAGCCTCGCCCTCACCGTCGGCCGGGACGACATGGAGCTCACCGCCCTCTTCGAGGAGCGGCGCCACGAGCTGAGGGTCGAACGGCGGGGCCACGGCGGCGTGGAGCTCTCGCAGGACGGGCCGTACTCCGACGGCGACACCGTCACCGCGACGGCCGTGCCCGCCCCCGGGTACGTCTTCACCGACTGGCTGCTCGACGGCGAGCCGTACGGCGGTGACGAGGAGAACGCCCGGGGCGAGACCGCCGTCTTCTTCGAGGAGACCGGCCACACCCTGACGGCCGTCTTCACCCGCGCCGGCGGCCACCCCGACGCCGGGCACGGCCACGGCCCCGACTCCGGGCACGGTCACGACCCCGACTCCGGTCCGGGTTACGGCGCCGAGGCGCGCACCCGCCGCTAGCGGTCCGGCGCCGGTGCACCGGCCCGGCCCCAACGCCCCCTTCTGCCACGGCACTTCCCTGTCTACCGTGGAAGTGCCGGGCAGTCGTGCCCGGGGAAAGGCGGCCGGCCGTGGCACGGATAGCGGAACGCATGCGCAAGCTCCTCCCCTCCGCCCGACGCGCGTCCGGGAGCGGGGCCGCCCCACCGCCGGCCCGCACCGGACGCCAGGGCCACAACCTCTTCGAGGCGGCGGCGGTCTACGTGGCCGCCTGCGCCGAGGACGACCAGGAGCGGCTGGAGGAGGCCGCGACCTGGGTCTCCCCGGGCCAGCTCGCCTTCGGGATCAACGAGCTGGCCTGCCGCGCCCTGCTCACCCTCGCCCGGGAGCGGAACCAGACCCCCGAGACCGTCGCCCGCTCGCTGCTCGGCGTCAGGGAGCGCTGAGTCTCACACCCCGAGGACCCTCGACGCGCGGGTTACTCACTGGTTAAGGTGCGCCGACGATCCGATGGGGAGCGAGAAGGGGAGGATGCCGTGGCGGCTACGGAACCGGCGGCCGGGGACGACTCGCTGTACGTCCTGACCGCGTGCCTGCTGACGCCCGCGCGCTTCCCGAGCGTGCTCGGCGACGACTACCCGGCGGCCTGCGCCGCCCTCGGCCTCGAACCGTACGAGGAGGGGTACGGGCTGGTCTTCGGCCAGGACGGGCTCGGCGCGCGCTGGACGGTCGTCATCGACGACGTGTCGCTGGTGGCGGTGGCCATCGCCTCCTGGGACTGCGGCATGGCCTACGACCTCTCCCCCGACGAGACGTCCGTGGTCGCCGGGCTGCCCGGCTGGCCGCTTCCCGTCGCCACCCGGGCCCCGGGCCTCCCCGAGCCGCACGATCCGGAGCCCGAGGAGGGCGATCCCGCCCCGCTGGTCCCGCCGACCGGGGACGTGTGGGGCCCCGCCCAGCGGCGGCTCGGCGCCGACGAGGTGGCCCTGCACTGGGACGAGTGGCGGCGCCGGCTCGACTCCCGGCCCGCCCCCGGGCCGGAGGCGGGCGCCGCGCCGGACGCCGGGCCCGATCCGTACACCGGCGTGGGCCGCGCCCTGGCGGAACTGCGCGGCTACCTGGAGGAGCCGCCGCCGGTCGGCCGGGTGCGGTCAGGCTTCGCCGACGGGGACGCGCGGACGCTCCGCGCCGACGGCCCCGGCTGGTCGCTGGTGGGCCGCCCCGGCGACATGGCCTTCGTCCTCCTCGACGAACTGCCGCGCGAGGTGCTCCCGGTGACCCTCGGCCCGCAGCTGCCCGCGCTGCTGGAGGGGCTCGACGCGATCGCCGTACGCCCCTCCTAGCCGTCGCGCCCCTCGCGGCCGTCGCGCTCCTCGCGGAGGGGCGCCGGGCCTCGGGACGGGAGGGTCAGACGCGGTCCAGCGGGCGGTGCGGGCCGGCCGGCAGCTCGACCCGGATCGGGTCGCCGGGCCGGACCTCGCCGCCGGTCAGCACGATGCCCATGATCCCGGCCTTGCGGACGAGCGCGCCGTCGGCGTCCCGGCCCACGACCTGCTTGAGCAGTCCGTGGCTGAAGCCGTCGATCTGGGCGCACGGGTTGCGCAGCCCGGTGACCTCGACGACGGCCTCCGCGCCGAGGTGGAGCAGGGCGCCGGTGGGCAGGCCGAGCAGGTCGACGCCGCGGGTGGTGACGTTCTCGCCGAGGTCGCCGGGGGCCACCTCGAAGCCGGCCGCGGCGACCTCGTCGAAGAGTTCGCCGTGGATGAGGTGGACCTGCCGGAGGTTCGGCTGGGTGGGGTCCTGGGCGACCCGCGAGCGGTGCTTCACCGTGACGCCGGCGTGGACGTCGCCCTCCACGCCGAGGCCGGCGAGGAGCGTGATGGCCTCGCGGTTGGGCTTGGTGAAGGAGTAGGTGCCGTTGCTGCTGACGGTGGTGACGGTGCCGTCGCTCATGTGGGAGACCCCCCTGGTCCTCTTCGTCTGCGGATGCGCGTCCGACCCTACTCCGGGCGTCCCGCGCGCTCCTCGCGGAGGGTGGCGCCCACCTCGTGGAGGTGGCCGAGCGCCTGCCGGTAGGAGTCGACGAAGCCGGTCTCGGTGTACGGGACGCCCAGGGTCCGGCAGTGGGCGCGGACGGCGGGCTGGGCGAGCCGCAGGTGCGGGCGGGGCATGGACGGGAAGAGGTGGTGCTCGACCTGGTAGTTGAGGCCGCCGAGGAACCAGTCGGTGAGGGCGCCGCCCCGGATGTTGCGGGAGGTCAGGACCTGGCGGCGCAGGTGGCCCCAGTCGTCGCCGTCCTCGTGCTCGTCGGGCCGTTCCATGCCCTTGTGGTTGGGGGCGAAGGCCAGGCCGAGGTGGACGCCGAACAGCATCTGGTGGACGAGCGCGAGGACCAGGGCCTGGGCGGGCGTGAGGGCGGTGAGGAGCAGCGCCGCGTATCCGGCGAAGTGGAGGAGGAGCAGGGCGCCCTCGGTGAGGCGCTCGCCCCGGGTGCGGTACGGGCCGTCCTTCGCGAGCAGGGCCCGGACGCCGTACAGCTTGAGCGCGAGGCCCTCCAGGGTGGTCAGCGGGAAGAAGAGCAGGGCCTGGTGGCGGGTGAGGAAGCCGCGCAGGCCGGTGCGGCCCGCGGTCTGGTGCTCGGCGAAGACGAGGACGTCGGCGGCGACGTCCGGGTCCTTGTCGAGGTGGTTGGGGTTCGCGTGGTGGCGGTTGTGCTTGTCGTTCCACCATTCGCGGCTCATGCCGAGGAGGAGGTTGGCGTGGACGAGCTGGATCGCCCGGCCGGTCCGGCGGTCCGCGGTGATCTGGGCGTGGCCGGCGTCGTGGGCGGTGAAGGCGGCGCGGGCGGAGAGCAGCGCGAGGGGGACGGCGAGGAGGACGGACCACCAGGTCGGGCCGGCGAGGAGGAGGACGGCGGCCACGGCGGCGAGGCCGAGGAAGGTGAGGGCGATGTCCCGGGCGTACCAGCCGGGGCGGTGGTCGAGCAGGCCCTGGCCCTTCACCAGGCGCAGGAGCGGGGAGAACTCGCTGCCGCCGCCCCGCGTCCGTGCGGCGGGCGCCGGGGCGGGGGCGAGGGCGGTGGCCTGGGGCATGGGCGGGCTCCGTCTTCCGTGAGGTGGGGGCGGGTGCCGTCCGCGCCGAGGGGCGGCGGCGGTCTTCACCGTACGAATCCGTGACGGCCCGGAACCATGGCGTCACCACCCGTCCGCGCCCGGGGGCGGGCCGGGGCCGGGGGGTGGGGCGTTCCCCACCCCCCGGCCGGCCCGGCGCGCATGTGTCGGGCGTCACGCGCGGATGTGCGCGTTCCGCGGCGCCGGTGGGGTAAGGTCGGCCGTTCCCTCACCGGTAGTCAAATTTGAGGAGTGCGTTGACGTCGTCGCCGGGATCCTCTCGTCCCTCCGCCGCACCCGCTGCCGTCTTCCTGCCCGCCGACCCGCCGCGCGCCGGCCGGATCGCCCTCTGGTCCCCCGAGGACGAGCCCCTTCCCTCCCCGGGTCCGGCCGGGGCGGTGCCGGACGAGCTCACCGTGGTGGACGGCGCCGACCTCCGGGCCGTGTCCGTCCCCGTGCTCTCCCTGTCCGTACGGGACGCCCTGCCGTTCCTCGCCCGCGCCCGGCTCTCCGGCGACGCCGACCCGGCCACCGCCTTCTGGGGCGGCGCCGCGCTCCTGGCGCTGGACTTCGCGGCGCGCGGACTGCTGCTGCCCGGGGTGACGGCCGACGGGTACGACGCCTGGCGGGCGGGGCCCCTGGGGCCCGAGGAGCTGGACCGGCTGCGGACCCTCGCCGCCTCGATGCCGCCGACCGCGCACGCCGTACCGCTGGACCAGGCGGGCGAGGCCGACGCTGCGGACGACCCGCTGCTGCCGGAGCCCGAGGCGCTGCTGCGGGCCTTCCTGGACGCGGTCGCCGACACCCTCCCCCGCACCCCCGCCGCCGCGCTCGCCGCCGGCGGCCCGGCGTTCGCCGCCGAAGAGCCGCGGGCCGTCCCCGAACAGCGGGCGTGGGCGGCCGACCTGGCGGCCGGTCACGACGCCGGCGTACGGCTGTCGCTCCGCGTGGAACTCGCGGACGGCGGCGGCGCGGCGGAGGCGCCGGGCTTCCGCGCGGTGCTCCAGCTGCACTCCGCCGCCGACCCGGCGCTGGTCGTGGACGCGGCCGACGCCTGGTCGGGAGCCGGGCCCGCGGCGGCCTCGCTCGGGCCGCGCGCCCGGATCGACGCCCTGCTGGCGCTGCGGCGGGCCGCGCGCGCCTGGCCGCCGCTCGCCCCGCTGCTGACGGCGGCCGCGCCGGACGCGATGGAGCTGGCCGACGAGGAGGTCGTCGCCCTCATGGGCCCCGCCTCGCGCGCGCTCGCCGCGACCGGCGTGCGGGTGCACTGGCCGCGCGAGCTGACGGACCGCCTCACCGCACGCGCGGTGATCGGACCGGTGGAGGACTCCGGCACGGCCGGGGCCGGTTCCGGCGCCGGACCGGCGGAGGGGTCCGGGACGGCCGGGGCCGCGTCCGGCCTCCAGGGGGCCGGTTCCGGCGGCGGGGTGCCGTCGTTCCTCTCCGCCGACGCGCTGCTCGCCTTCAACTGGCGCTTCTCCCTGGGCGACCGGGAGCTGACCCGGGCCGAGCTGGACCGGCTCGCCGAGGCCGGCCGTCCGCTCGTCCGGCTGCGCGACCGGTGGGTCCTGGTCGACCCGGCGGAGCTGCTGCGCGCCCGGGAACGGCAGGACCGCAAGGTGACGCCGGTCGACGCGCTCGCGGCCGTCCTCACCGGCACCACGGAGGTCGACGGGCGGCAGGTCGAGGTCGTCGCGACCGGCGCCCTGGAGCGGCTGCGCGAGCGGCTGGCCGACCCCGAGGGCGGGATCCGGGAGGTCCCGCAGCCCGCCGGGCTCGCCGCCACCCTGCGCGACTACCAGCTGCGCGGCCTGAACTGGCTGCACCGGATGACCTCGCTCGGCCTCGGCGGCTGCCTCGCCGACGACATGGGCCTGGGCAAGACCATCACGGTCATCGCGCTCCATCTGCACCGGCAGGGCGAGCCGGCCACCGCGGGGCCCACCCTCGTCGTCTGCCCCACCTCGCTGATGGGCAACTGGCAGCGGGAGTTCGAGCGCTTCGCGCCCGGCACCCGGGTGCGCCGCTTCCACGGCACCGCCCGCGACCTGGACGGGCTCGCGGACGGGGACGTCGTCCTCACCACCTACGGCACCATGCGGCTCGACGCGGAGCGGCTGGCCGCCCGGCCGTGGGGGCTGCTGGTGGCGGACGAGGCCCAGCACGTGAAGAACCCGTACTCGGCGACGGCCCGCCGGCTCCGGACGATCGGCGCACGCGCGCGCGTGGCGCTGTCCGGCACGCCGGTGGAGAACAACCTCTCCGAGCTGTGGGCGATCCTCGACTGGACGACCCCGGGGCTGCTCGGCGGCCTCGGGGCCTTCCGGCGCCGGTACGCGGCCGCCGTCGAGAACGGCACGGACCCGGCGGCGGCCGAACGGCTCGGCGCGCTGGTCCGCCCGTTCCTGCTGCGCCGCCGCAAGTCCGACCCCGGCATCGCCCCGGAGCTGCCGCCGAAGACCGAGACCGACCGGACCGTCTCCCTGACGCCGGAACAGGCCGGCCTGTACGAGGCGGTGGTGCGCGAGAACCTGCTGGCCATCGGGGAGGCCGAGGGCATGGCGCGGCGCGGTCTGGTGGTGAAGCTGCTGACCTCGCTCAAGCAGATCTGCAACCACCCCGCCCAGTACCTGAAGGAGGAACGGCCGCGGCTCGCCGGCCGCTCCGGGAAGCTGGAGCTCCTGGACGAACTCCTCGACACGATCCTGGCCGAGGGCGCGAGCACCCTGGTCTTCACCCAGTACGTGGGGATGGCCAGGCTCCTGGAGGCGCACCTGGCCCGGCGCGGGGTGCCGACGGAGTTCCTGCACGGCGGCACCCCGGTCGCCGCGCGGGAGGCGATGGTCGCCCGCTTCCAGGCCGGCGAGGTGCCGGTCTTCCTGCTGTCTCTGAAGGCGGCCGGGACGGGCCTCAACCTCACCCGCGCGGAGCACGTGGTGCACTACGACCGCTGGTGGAACCCGGCCGTGGAGGCGCAGGCCACCGACCGGGCCTACCGGATCGGGCAGACCCGGCCGGTGCAGGTGCACCGGATCATCGCCGAGGGCACGGTCGAGGACCGGATCGCGGCCCTGCTGGACCGCAAGCGGGAGCTGGCCGACGCGGTGCTCGGCACCTCGGGCGACACTCCGGCGGAGCTGACCGAGCTGAGCGACGCGGAACTCGCGGAGCTGGTACGCCTGCGCGGGGACGGGGACGGAAACGACGGCGGGGACGGGGACGGACGATGAGCGGGTACGGAACGGGCCGGGAGTCCGAGGAGCTGACCTTCGCGGCGCCGCAGCCCGTCCGGGGCGGGGCCTTCGCCCGCACCTGGTGGGGCAGGGCGTGGCTCAAGGCGCTCGACGACACGGCGCTCGACGGCCGGCAGGTGAAGGCGGGCCGGCAGCGCGCTCGGGCGGGCGCCGTCGGGGCCGTGTCGGTGCGGCCGGGGCGGATCACCGCCGTCGTGCAGGACCCCGACGGCAGCGCGTACCGCGGCGACGTGCTGGTGCGCGTGCTGACGGACGCGGAGTGGGACCGGCTGCTCGACCTCGCCGTCGACAGCGCCGGGCACATCGCCGCGCTGCTCGACCACGAGGTGCCGCCGCACCTGGTGGAGGACGCGGCGGGGGTCGGCGTCGACCTGCTGCCGGGCGTCGGCGACCTGGAGCCGGAGTGCGGCTGCGGGGCGTGGGACCACTGCCCGCACACGGCGGCGCTCTGCCACCAGATGGCGCGGATCCTGGACGAGGACCCGTTCGCGCTGCTCCTCATCCGGGGGCGGGGGCAGCGGGCCGTCGTGGACGCGCTCCAGGCCCGCAGCGCCGCCCGCGCGGGCGGCGGGACCGGGACGGAGGCGCCGCGGGAGGCCGGGGCCGGGAGCGCTCCGGCCGGGGTGTCGGCGGCGGAGGCGTACGCGCTGCGGGACATCCTGCCGCCGCTGCCCGCCGTGCCGGTGCCGGAGGCGGCGCCCGGGGAGCCTCCGTCGCTGGACACGGAGACGGACCCGGAGCCCGGAGTGGAGCCCGCCGCCCTGGAGTTCCTGGCGGCGGACACCGCGGCCCGGGCGCACCGGCTGCTCACCGAGCTGCTCGCCGGCCGGGCGGCGCCTCCGGGTGTCGCGGCGACGGGCCTGTCGGTCGCCGAGGACGCGGTGCGGCTCGCGGCCGGCGGGCCTCCGGCGTGGGTCGCCGGGCGGCTCGCCGCGCGCACCGGGCGGTCCCGGGCGGGCCTGGAGCTGGCCACGCGCGCGTGGCGGTGGGGCGGGGCCCCGGCGCTCGCGGTCCTGGAGGAGTCCTGGGCGCCGGACGAGGCGGCCCTGGCGCGGGCGGCGGCGCGGCTCGCCGAGGCGTGGGAGGAGGGCGAGGTCCCGGAGCTGAGCCGGTCGGGGGCGCGCTGGACGGCGGCGGGCGGGGAGGCGCAGCTGCGGCTCGGGGAGGACGGCCGGTGGTGGCCGTACCGCTTCGAGGGGGGCGTGTGGTCCCCCGCCGGTCCGGCGGACCGGGATCCGGCGGCGGCGCTGACGACGGCGACGGGCGAGGGCGAGGACGGGGAGTAGGGCGCTCCCGCCGCCCCGCGCAGGCCGGGCGCGCCTCCGGAACACGCCGAGGGTCCGGACAACCCGTAGGGACTGCGGCACCACCGCGGTTTACCTAAAGAACGGGTAAAAACACAGTATCATATAAAAAAAATAAGCAGCCC
>NZ_JBHYPS010000026.1:0-118881 GCF_042746075.1 Streptomyces sp. NPDC058758
TTGTTTATAAGTCACTGGATCTGGTCCTTCCCATTTTGTGCCGCCGCCCCCTGGCCCCCCCCCCCGGCGACGCACCCCCCCCCCCCCCGCGGGGGGGGGGGGGGGCACCCCCCCCCCCCGCGCCTCACGGAGGTGCGAACGTCCTGTGAACGATCAAGGTCAGAGGGTCACATTTCCGGACGTTCGGCGGAGGATTGGTCTTGACCAAGGGGGTGGCTCGCCTTATGGTCGCAGAGTTAGTGCAGGAACCTTTAATAAACAAGGGCGCGGAAACGCCGCGGGACACGGCGAATTGCGGAGGACAGGGTGGGGACCACGCAGCTGGAATCGGTCCAGGAACCGAAGTACCAGCACCTCAAGACGGTGATCGGCGAGGCTCTCGACTCCGACTTCGCGGTCGGCGAGATCCTGCCCAACGAGCGCGAGCTCGCGGCCCGCTTCGGCGTCGCCCGGGCCACGCTCCGCCAGGCTCTGGAGCAGCTCGAACTCGAAGGCCGCCTCCAGCGGCGGCGCGGTGTCGGCACCACGGTCGCGCCCCCGCGCGTCGGCGTCGACGTCTCGACCACGCAGCAGGCGTGGCCCGGAGTCGGTGACGACGCCTGGCAGGCCCAGGACTCGGTCCTCGGTACGGCGCCCGTCGCCGTCACGCGACTGCTGGAGACCCCCGCCGGCGAGGACGTGCACATCGTGCGCCGCGTGCGCCTGAGCCAGGGGCAGGCCGTCGCCGCCGAACTCCTCTACGTGCCCGCCTCCTCGGTCGCCGGGCTCACCGCCGTCGACGCTTCCGCCGGTTCCGCCGGCGCCCGCGGCGTCCTGCGCGAGCTCCAGCACCTCGCCCTCGACGGCCAGGACCGTTCGGTGGAGCTGGGTTCCGCGCGCGCCGACGACGCCAAGGAGCTGGACCGACTGCCCGGCTCGCCGGTGCTGGTCGTCACGACCCGCTACCTCTCCGGCGGCCGTACCGCGGCCGTCTCCGTCGCGACGTACCGCGCCGACACCTGCCGCCTCACCTTCGGCGACACCGGCGTCCTGGCGATGGCCTCCTGACCGACTGACCGACTGACGGGCGGGCTGACCGACCGGCCGACTCGCTCGGCCCGGTTCCGGCCGGCGGGTGCCCCTCGGTGAACGCGATGCCCCGGCCTCTCAAGGCCGGGGCATCGCGTTCACCGTGTCCGTGTTCCAGAGGTCTCCGTCCGATGGCGGCGCTCGGTGAGATCACCGCCGTACTTCGGCGCTCGCCTCGGTTTCGCGCCGCCCCGGCGCCCTAGCGCCGGGGCGCCACGCTGCCCTCGACCGCGAACAGCTGCTCCTCGACGTGGTCGAGGGCGAGCCGGAGCGCGCCCGTTCCGACGGCGGCCTCGCCGAGCAGCGACAGTACGACCCGCGGGGGACGCAGGCAGAAGCGCGCCAGTTCCTCGCGGAGCGGCTGCAGTACGCCGTCCAGGCCGGCCGCCCAGCCGCCGACCACCACCAGCTCCGGATCGAGCGCGAGGACGAGCGCCCCGACGTCGTGCACCAGCCGCTGGATGAAGCGCTCCACGGCGGCCTCGGCCCGTGCGTCGCCCTTCTTCGCCAGCGCGAAGACCTCCGCCACCGCCTGCTCGTCCAGCGGGTGCAGCGGTTCGTCGGTCGTCGACAGCAGGTGCTCCGGCGTCACTCCGCGACCCAGGAGGTGCAGGGCGCCGATCTCGCCCGCCGCACCGCCGTAACCGCGGTGCAGGCGGCCGCCGATCATCGAGCCCGCGCCGGGGCTCAGCCCGGCGAGGACGAAGACGATGTCGTCCGAGTCGGTCGCGGCGCCCTTCCAGTGCTCGGCGACGGCCGCCGCGTTGGCGTCGTTCTCCACGATCACCGGGCAGCGGAAGGAGCGGCGCAGCCGCTCGCCGAGCGCCAGGCCCGTCCAGCCGGGCAGCGCGGTGCCGAGCCGTACCGTGCCGTCGGCCTCCACGATGCCGGGGGTGCCCACGCCGACCGCGCGCAGGTTCGACCGGGGCACGCCGGCGCGGCGCAGCACGTCGGCGACGACCGTGCGCACCTTGTCCAGGCGCTCGTCCTCGGCCGCGGTCTCCGACACCTCGCGCGCGCCGGCGCCGATGATCCGGCCGTCCAGGCCGGAGAGGAGGGCGGCGACGCGGTGCGGGCCGATCTCGATGCCGAGCAGATGGCCGGCCTCGGCGCGGAAGCGGAACCTCCGGGCCGGGCGGCCCTGGCGCCGGGCCTCGCCCTCCTCGGGCGCGGTCTCGACGACGAGGCCGCCTTCGATGAGTCCCTCGACGACGCCCTCGACGGTGGGCCGGGACAGGCCCGTGATCCGGGTCAGGTCCGTCAGCGTGCGCGCGTCGGAGCCCCGCAGCGCATGGAGTACCACGGCGGAATTGATCCGCCGCAGCAGAGACGGATCCCCGCCGGTCAGCCGCCCCACCGTGTGTCCTCCCAGCTCGTGCCCGTCTCAGGCGGATGGTACTCAATGGTTCCGGAAGCGGCGAGGGCCGCCCCCGCCCCGCCCCCGAGCCACATCCGCCCCGCTCCGGCCCGAGGCGGCGCCGGCGGTCAGCCTGTCGTCGGCGGGGTCGGAGGCGTCGTCGCGTCCGGCGCCGGTGCCGTCGCGGGCGGCAGGCCGGCGGCCCGGCGGAGGCGGGCGTACTCCTCCGCCATCGTCTGCGCCGTCCAGTGCGCGTTGAGCCCGCTCGGGTTGGGCAGCGCCCAGATCCGCGTCGTGCCGATGGTCCGCTCCTGCGGGCCGATCGCCGCCTTCGGTTCGCCGAACGCGGTGCGGTACGCGGTGACGCCGACGACCGCGAGCCAGCGGGGCTTCAGCCGCAGGACCTTCTCGGTGAGGACGCGGCCGCCCTCGACGTACTCCTCGCGGCTCAGCTCGTCGGCGCGCGCGGTCGGCCGGGCGGCGACGTTGGTGATGCCGAGGCCGTACGCGAGCAGCTCGTCCTGTTCGTCGGGGCGGAGCAGCCGCGGGGTGAAGCCGGAGAGGTGGAGCACCGGCCAGAAGCGGTTGCCCGGGCGGGCGAAGTGGTGGCCGGTCGCGGCGGTCATCAGCCCCGGGTTGATGCCGCAGAAGAGAACGGCGAGGCCGCCCGCGACCACGTCGGGGACGACGTGGTCGCGGGCGGCCTCCAGTTCCTCACGGGTGAACCGGCGGGTCCGGGTCAGAGGATCGCCCCGGGCGTGTACGCGGCGGCCTCGGGGTGCTGCTTGGCGAGCTCCTCGATCCGGGACACCACGGTCGCGACCTGGTCGGCGGCCGCACCGGTGAAGGAGAGCTTGTCCGCCATCAGCTCGTCGAGCTGGGCGCGGTCCAGCGGGATGCGGTCGTCGGCGGCGAGCTTGTCGAGCAGCTCGTTGCGCTCGACGCCCTGCTCGCGCATGGCGAGGGCGGAGGCCACCGCGTTCTCCTTGATCGCCTCGTGGGCGAGCTCGCGGCCCACGCCGGCACGGACCGAGGCCATGAGGACCTTGGTGGTGGCGAGGAACGGGAGGTAGCGGTCGAGCTCGCGGGCGACGACGGCCGGGAAGGCGCCGAACTCGTCGAGCACGGTGAGGAAGGTCTCCAGCAGGCCGTCGAGCGCGAAGAACGCGTCCGGCAGGGCCACGCGGCGGACCACGGAGCAGGACACGTCGCCCTCGTTCCACTGGTCGCCGGCCAGCTCGCCGGTCATCGAGGCGTAACCGCGCAGGATGACCATGAGGCCGTTGACGCGCTCGCAGGAGCGGGTGTTCATCTTGTGCGGCATCGCGGAGGAGCCTACCTGGCCGGGCTTGAAGCCCTCCGTGACCAGCTCGTGGCCGGCCATCAGGCGGATCGTCTTGGCGATCGACGACGGCCCGGCGGCGAGCTGCACCAGCGTGGTGACGACGTCGTAGTCGAGCGAGCGCGGGTAGACCTGGCCGACGGACGTGAAGGCGTGCGCGAAGCCGAGGTGACCGGCGATCCGCTGCTCCAGCTCGGCGAGCTTGCCGGCGTCGCCGCCGAGCAGGTCGAGCATGTCCTGGGCGGTGCCGACCGGGCCCTTGATGCCGCGCAGCGGGTAGCGGCCGAGCAGCTCCTCCAGGCGGGCGTACGCCACGAGCAGCTCGTCCGCGGTGGTCGCGAAGCGCTTGCCGAGCGTGGTGGCCTGCGCGGCGACGTTGTGCGAGCGCCCAGCCATGACCAGCTCGCCGTACTCGGCCGACAGCTTGCCCAGACGGGCCAGGACGGCGACCGTGCGGTCCCGGACCAGCTCCAGGGAGAGGCGGATCTGGAGCTGCTCGACGTTCTCCGTGAGGTCGCGCGAGGTCATGCCCTTGTGCACGTGCTCATGACCGGCGAGGGCGTTGAACTCCTCGATGCGCGCCTTCACGTCGTGCCGGGTGACCTTCTCGCGCTCCGCGATGGAACCGAGGTCGACCTGGTCGAGGACGCGCTCGTAGTCGGCGATCGCCGCGTCCGGAACCTCGATCCCGAGGTCCTTCTGGGCACGCAGCACGGCGAGCCACAGCTGGCGCTCCAGCTTCACCTTCTGCTCGGGGGACCAGAGGACGGCGAGCTCCGCGGAGGCGTAGCGGCCGGCCAGGACGTTG
Source organism: Streptomyces sp. NPDC058758 (assembly GCF_042746075.1). NCBI lineage: Bacteria > Bacillati > Actinomycetota > Actinomycetes > Kitasatosporales > Streptomycetaceae > Streptomyces > Streptomyces sp. NPDC058758. Next base: position 4,576 of record NZ_JBHYPS010000026.1, read on the forward strand.
GGGATACGGGGCTTCACAGTCGCAGCAGTCACGTGTCCAGAGTTTACTGGTGATTTCTGCAGGCCAGCGCCGTGGTCCCGGCTGGAGCTTGCTACGAGACGCAGCTCACGCGCCGCGGCTCCGCGCCGGTGCCCGCGATCCGCTCAGACCTCCGACCGCGTCTCGTACGGCAACAGCTCGGGCCGCTTCGGCGGGCGGCCGTCCCCGGACGAGCGGCCGGTCAGCCGGCGGCCGATCCACGGGCCGAGGTGCTCCCGCGCGAACCGGGCGTCCGCGGCGCGGCGGGTGAGCCAGCCGGGGGGCGCGGTGGCCGGCAGCGGGGTGCGCCAGTCGAGCTCGGGCGCGAGCCCCAGCGTCTGCCACACCGCTTCGGCCACCCGCCGGTGGCCGTCGGCGGTGAGGTGCAGCCGGTCCACGTCCCACAGGCGGGGATCGCCCAGGGCGGGCACGCCGTACAGGTCGACGACGAGGGCGCCGTGCCGGGCGGCCAGCTCGTCGATGTGCGTGAAGAGCTCCTCCATCCGGGGCCGGAAGCGCTCCATGACCGGACCGTTCCGGCCGGGGCTGCGCATCAGGACGAGCTGCCCGCAGGAGGGTGTGAGGCGTTCCACGGCCTCGGTCAGAAGGCCCTTCACGCGGCCCATGTCGACCTTGGGGCGCAGGGTGTCGTTGAGGCCGCCGACGAGGGTCACCACATCGGCCTCCATCCCTGCGGCCAAGGGGACTTGCTCCTCGACGATCTGTCCGATGAGCTTCCCGCGGACGGCGAGGTTCGCGTACCGGAAGCCCGGCGCGCGGGCCGCGAGCCGGCCCGCGAGGACGTCCGCCCACCCCCGGTAGGAACCGTCGGGCCTCAGGTCCGACATACCCTCGGTGAAGCTGTCCCCGACGGCGACGAGACTGTTGTACGTGGCATTGATCTCCATGGCGGAGCCGATCATACCGCGCGGTATGCGCGGGTGCCGTGGAGAACCCGGGAGGGGAAACCCGATGAGCGACGCGCTCCTGAACGCGCTGGCCGAGGCACTGGCCGGGCTGGTGACGGCGGTCGAGACCAGCGACGAGGAGGTGCTCGACCCCGACGCGGCCACGGCCTGGCTGGAGGACACCGGCAAGGTCCTGGCAGGCCTCGGCACCGCCGACCGGCGCGCCCTGGACCGCCTCTTCCACGAGGCCGCGCTGCGCGAGCCGTCCGGCGCCCGGCGGCAGCGGCTGCTCGCGGTCTCCGAAGGCTTCGGGCTTCGGGCCGGCGGCGGGGGCGACGCCGGGGACGACGCCCACCTCGCGACCGTCGAAGCCGTCGCCGAGCAGGCGCGGCGGTACGCGGAGACCGTCCGCGGCACCGATCCGGCCACGCCCGTCCCGACCTGCCCCGGCTGGAACCTCGGGGACCTGACCCGTCACCTCGGCGCCCTCCACGGCTGGGCCGAGCACCTCGTGACCGCCCGCCCCGCCACCCGCGTCCGGGCCGGCGAGCTTCCGCTGGACCCGCCCGCCGACCCTGCCTCGTACCCCGGCTGGTTCGCCGCCCGTGCCGAGGGCTTCACCGCCGCGGCGCGCGCCGCCGACCCGGCCGCGCCCGTGTGGTCGCCGGGCGCCGACCCGTACGTCCGGCACTACCCGCGCCACGTCCTCGCCGAGACGGTCGTCCACCTCGCCGACGCCGAGATCGCGCTCGGCGGGGCGGCCGGACCGCTCGACCCGGGCACGGCCGCCGAGGCGCTCGACCACTACCTCACCACCGCCCCGTACATCCCGTGGATCGCCGAACCGCTCGCCCACCTCGACCGCGACGGCGCGGTCCTGCGCCTGGCCGCGCGCGACAGCGGCGCCGTCTGGACGCTGGTGCTCGGCGGGGGCGGCTTCACGTGGAGCCGGGGAGACGGCGGCGAGCCGGCGACGGCCCGGGCCACGGCGTCGACGGGGGCGACGGTGGCAACAGCGACGACGGCGGTGACGGCGACCGTGACGGCGGACGCGGGCGACCTGCTGCTCCTGCTCCACCGGCGGTACGACGCCGACGACGCGCGCTTCACCCTCACCGGCGACCGCGACCTCCTGGACGACTGGCTCGCGGCCGGCGCGCTCTGACGGTGCCTTCTGGCGGCGCGCTCTGACGGCGCGTTCCGACGGCGGACGAGGCGCCGCCGCCGGGCCGGTGCGGCGTCAACCGCCCGCGCGGCGTCACCCCTCGCCGGCACGCGGCCGTTCTCCCCGCGGGCGCGGGAAGGGCCCCGGGATCCGAGATCCCAGGGCCCTTCCCTGCGCGTGGCGTCACGGCGTCATGGGGTCACGGTGCCGTGGGGCGCCCCACCAGTTCGCGCAGCACGTCCTCCATCGTCACCAGGCCGGCGAGCTTGCCGTCCTCGTCGAGCACGGCGGCCAGGTGGGTACGGCTGCGGCGCATCGCCGTCAGGACGTCGTCCATCGGGGTCGCCGCCCGCACGCGGGCGATCGGCCGCAGCGCCGACACCGGGAACGGAAGGTCGCGCGGCGTGATGTCCAGGGCGTCCTTCACGTGGAGGTAGCCGAGGATCCGGCGGTCGGAGTCCACGACGGGGAAGCGGGAGAAGCCCGACTCGGCGGACAGCGCTTCCAGCTCCTCGGGTGTGGTGCCCACCTGCGCGTACATGACCTTCTCCACCGGCTTGACCACGTCCCGTACCGGACGGCGGCCCAGCTCCAGGGCGTCGTGCAGACGTTCCGTCGCGCGGTCGTCGAGCAGGCCGGCGTCACTCGCGTCGGTGACCATCCGGGCCAGCTCGTCGTCCGAGAACGTCGCCGACACCTCGTCCTTGGCCTCCACCCGCAGCAGCTTGAGCAGCGCGTTCGCGAAGGCGTTGATGGTGAAGATCACCGGCCGCAGGGCGCGCGCCAGGGCCACGAGCGGGGGGCCGAGGAGCAGCGCGGTCTTGGCCGGCTCGGCGAGCGCGATGTTCTTCGGCACCATCTCGCCGAGCAGCATGTGCAGGTAGGTGGCCACGGTCAGCGCGATCACGAACGAGATCGGGTGGACCAGGCCGTGCGGCACGCCGATGGCGTCGAAGACCGGCTCCAGCAGGTGCGCGATGGCCGGCTCGGCCACGATGCCGAGCACCAGGGTGCACAGCGTGATGCCGAGCTGCGCCGCCGCGAGCAGCGCGGAGACGTGCTCCAGGCCCCAGACGACGCTGCGGGCGCGCCGGTCGCCGGACTCGGCGAGCGGCTCGATCTGGCTGCGCCGGACCGAGATCAGGGCGAACTCCGCGCCGACGAAGAAGGCGTTCACGACCAGCGTGAGCAGGCCGATCAGCAGCTGGATCGCGGTCATCGGAGGGCCTCCCCGGTCTCGTCCTCTTCCCGGGGCAGCGGCGCGTGCAGCAGGACGCGCGCGGCGCGGCGCCCGGAGGCGTCGACGACGTCGAGGCGCCAGCCGCCCAGTTCCACGGTGTCGCCGACCGCCGGGATGCGGCCCAGGTCGGTCGCGAGGACGCCGGCGAGGGTCTCGTACGGCCCGTCGGGCACGCGCAGACCGATCCGTTCCAACTGGTCGGTACGAGCGGCTCCGTCGGCCGACCACAGCGCGCGGCCATCCTCGTCCTCGCCCGCGCGGGCCAGGTCGGGGGTCTCGTGCGGGTCGTGCTCGTCGCGCACCTCGCCGACGACCTCCTCGACGATGTCCTCCAGGGTCGCGACGCCGGCGGTGCCGCCGTACTCGTCGATGACGACGGCCATCGTCTGCTTGCCGGACAGCCGGTCGAGCAGCTTGTCCACGGTCAGCGTCTCCGGCACGAGCAGCGGCTCGCGCACGATGTCGCCGACGCGGCGCAGGCGCCGCTGGTCGGCGGGTATGGCCAGGACGTCCTTGATGTGGGCGATGCCCACGACGGTGTCGAGGTTGCCCCGGTAGACGGGGAAGCGGGAGAGGCCGGTGGCGCGCGTGGCGTTCGCGACGTCCTCGGCGGTGGCCTGGACCTCCAGGGCGGTCACCTGGACGCGCGGCGTCATCACGTTCTCGGCGGTCAGCTCCGCGAGGTTCAGTGTGCGGACGAACAACTCGGCCGTGTCCGCCTCCAGCGCGCCCTCCTTCGCCGAGTGGCGTGCGAGCGCCACCAGCTCCTGGGGGGAGCGGGCGGAGGCCAGCTCCTCGGCGGGCTCCATGCCGAGGCGGCGCAGGATCCGGTTGGCGGTGTTGTTGAGGTGGCTGATCAGCGGCTTGAACGCGGCCGTGAAGACGCGTTGTGGGGTTGCCACGACCTTGGCCACCGCGAGGGGCGAGGAGATCGCCCAGTTCTTGGGGACCAGCTCGCCGACCACCATGAGGACCACGGTGGACAGTGCCGTGCCGATGACCAGGGCGATCGAGGAGGCCACGGAGGCGGAGAAGCCGAGCGCCTCGACCGGGCCCTTGATGAGCGCGGCGATGGAGGGCTCGGAGAGCATGCCGACGACCAGGTTGGTCACGGTGATGCCCAGCTGGGCTCCGGAGAGCTGGAACGTGAGCGACCTGACGGCCTTGAGGGCTCCGGCCGCGCCGCGCTCGCCGCGCTCCGCGGCCGCTTCGAGCTCGCCCCGTTCGACGGTGGTCAGGGAGAACTCCGCCGCCACGAACGCGCCGCACGCGAGCGAGAGCAGCAGGGCCACCATGAGCAGAAGCACTTCGGTCATCGGTTCACCTCCGTCCCATGATCGGCCCGGGGGGCTCGGAGTGCGCGATGTCGGTCGCGGTGATCGCAACGTGTGCTCTGGGACAGGGAGGAACCAGTGCTACTGGGAGGCTCGCCCATGGGCGGACGTTCACACCTTTCGGTCGTCTTGGTCTTCTGAGGGAGACCCCATGGTAAAGGATCGGCAAAACGGCGGGCCGATCACCCCGTGAAGGGCTTCACCCAACGGCGCCAGGTGTCCTGGCGCTCGTATCCCGCCGCGGCCCACGCCTGGTGCGCGCGTTCGTTCGCCTCCAGGACCATGGCGTCCGCACGGCGGCCACCCAGCATGGCGAACCGTTCCTCCGCGGCCTGGAGCAGCGTCTTCGAGATGCCGCGCCTGCGGTACGAGGGGAGCACGGCGAGCCGGTAGAGCGAGGCGCGCCAGCCGTCCCAGCCGGCGATCACGGAGCCCACGATCCGGTCGCCGTCCAGGGCGAGGATCAGCGCCTCGGGGTCGCGGTCGAGGAGCCGCTTCACTCCGTCGAGGTCGTCGGAGATGGAGGTGCCCTCGGCGGACTCCCGCCAGAAGGAGAGCACGGCGTCGGCGTCGGTCGGTGCGGCGGCACGAATCTGTAGGTCGATCACGGCACGATCCCACCACGCGGGTACGGGCCTGGCCAGTACATTCCGCAGCGTGGACGGGCACGGACGGGGCGGGAGCCGGGCCCGGGCGGGGGCGGGAGCAGGGACCCGGCGGGGGCGTCATCTGTCCCGCTCCGTCATCCGTCCCGCTCCTGCCGGGCCCGCACGGGGCCGGGCCCGAGGCCGGCGGGGGCCGGCGTCCGCTCCGCTCCGGCCGGGGCCGGTTTCGCCGCCGTCTATCCCGTGACGAAGCAGAACTCGTTGCCCTCGGGGTCCCGCATCACCTGGAAGGAGCCCTGCGCGTCGGTGACGAGACCGCCGACGCGGACCGCGCCGAGCGGGGACACCGCGTCGGCGGCCTCCGCCGGATCGGCCACCTCGACGTCGAGGTGCAGCCGGTTCTTCCCGGCCTTGCCCTCGGGCACGCGCTGGAAGGCGATGCGTACGAAACCGGGCGGATCCACGTACGACCAGTCGGGACCGCGGTCGACGGGTTCGCCGCCGAGGAGCCCCGCCCAGAAGCGGACCAGGGCGGCCGGATCGCCGCAGTCGAGGACGAGCTCCTGTACGTGTGCGCGCATCCCCTCACTCTACGGAGGGAGGGGACGCGCGGGAGCGGAGTGCGGGGGAGTCGCCCGGGTCTCGGGCTCGGGCTGGGCCTCAGGCACCGGCCGCGCGACCGAACGCGTCCGCGTCCCACGTGCCGCCGAGCGCGGGGGCGAGCCAGCCGGTCGCCGCCGCGCGGAAGGCCGCCGGGTCCAGCGCGCCGGAGCCCTCCGGCACCGCGCCGAGCAGCGGCGCGCCGGCCGCCTCGGGCAGGTCGGCCAGATTGCACCGCGCGGCGAGGTCCGGCTCCGCCGGCCAGCTGCCCACCACGACGCCGAGCTGTTCGATGCCGCGCGCCCGCAACGCCTCCGCCGTGAGCGCGGTCGAGTTCAGGGTCCCGAGTCCGGCCGGCGCGACCACCAGGACGGGGGCGCCGAGCAGCCGGGCCGCGTCGGCGAGCGTCCCGCCGTCGTCGTCGAAGCGGACGAGCAGGCCGCCCGCCCCCTCGACGAGGACCAGGTCGTGCTCCGCGGCGAGCGCGCGTGCCGCCTCCGCCGCCCGCTCGGCGCCGACCTGGGGCATCCCCGCGCGCCGGGCGGCCGTGCCCGGGGCGAGCGGCTCCGGATAGCGCGCCAGCTCGGCGGCGGTCTTCGCGCCCGAGAGGCGCACCACCTCGTCCGCGTCGCCCCGCTCACCGGGCGCGAGGCCGGTCTGCGCGGGCTTGAGGACCGCGACGGTGCGTCCGGCGGCGACGGCCGCGGCGGCGACGGCCGCCGTGACGACCGTCTTGCCGATCTCCGTCCCCGTCCCGCTGACGACGACGATGCTCATGTTGTTCCTCTCTGTCCGTCTTTCCCCCTGGCGCCCGCGCCCGCCCCGCGTCGTGGGGACGGGCGCGGGCCCGGCGGGCTCAGCCCGCGGTCGCGGCGGCACGCACCGCCGCGCAGATCCGGGCCAGGTCGGCGTCCTCCGTCACGTACGGCGGCATCGTGTAGATCAGGTCCCGGAAGGGGCGCAGCCAGACGCCCTCCCGTACCGCCGCCCGCGTCGCGGCCGCCATGTCGACCTCGTGGTCGAGCTGGACGACGCCGATCGCGCCGAGCACCCGCACGTCCCGCACGCCCGGCAGGGACTCGGCGCCGGCGAGGCCGTCGCGCAGTCCGGTCTCGATCCGCTTGACCTCCCGCGCCCAGTCCCCGGACAGCAGCAGGTCGATGGAGGCGCAGGCGACCGCCGAGGCCAGCGGGTTGCCCATGAACGTCGGCCCGTGCGCGAGCACCGGCACCTCGCCCCGGGAGATGCCGTCGGCCACTGTGCGGGTGCACAACGTCGCCGCCATCGACAGGTAGCCGCCCGTCAACGCCTTGCCCAGGCACATCACGTCGGGCGAGACGCCGGCCTGGTCCGCGGCGAACAGCGTGCCCGTGCGGCCGAAGCCGGTCGCGATCTCGTCGAAGACGAGGAGCACGCCGTGGGCGTCGCAGGCCTCGCGCAGCACCCGCAGATAGGCCGGGTCGTGGAAGCGCATGCCGCCCGCTCCCTGCACCACCGGCTCCACGATCACCGCGGCCAGTTCGTCCGCGTGCCGCGCGATCGTGGTGCGGAGCAGTTCCGCGTACGTCTCCTCGTACGCGGCCGGCGGCTCGTCCACGAAGACCTGCCGCTGGAGCACGCCGGACCACAGCTGGTGCATCCCGCCCTCGGGATCGCACACCGACATCGGCTGCCAGGTGTCGCCGTGGTAGCCGCCGCGCCAGGTCAGCAGCCGCCGCTTGCCGGGGCGGCCGAGCGAACGCCAGTACTGGAGGCACATCTTGGCGGCGACCTCGACCGCGACGGAACCGGAGTCGCTGAGGAAGACGTGCCGCAGCGGCTCGGGCGTGATCTCGACCAGCCGGGCCGCGAGGCGGACCGCCGGCTCGTGGGTGAGCCCGCCGAACATGACGTGGCTCATCCGGCCGAGCTGTTCGCGCGCCGCCTCGTTGAGCACCGGGTGGTTGTAGCCGTGCACAGCCGACCACCACGAGGACATGCCGTCGACCAGTTCCGACCGTCCCTCGGACGGCTCCGCGAGGTGCAGACGCACACCGGACGCGGACGCGACCACGAGGGGCTCCGCACGGCCCGGCATGGGGCCGTACGGATGCCAGACGTGCGCCCGGTCCAGGGCGAGGAGTTCGTCGTTGCGCATCGTCACCCGTTACGCGTTCGGCGCGAGGTCCGTGCCGGCGCCGCGGCGGCGCACCGCCACCAGGTCGGTACGGGCGTCCGACGCGGCGGACGCCGGGGGCTCGGCGGGGGTCTCCGCGTGGCCGCCGCAGGGGCCGCAGCCGCCACCGGCCGCCGCGTCCGCGTGCGAGCCGCAGCCGGCCGGCGCCCCGGAACCGCAGCCGTCCGCCGCGGCGTCCGAACCGCAGCCGCCGCCGGTGCCCGCCGCCGCGAGGGCGTCGGCACGGTGGGCGGGCAGCGTGGTGGTGCCCGCGCCCTCCACCTCGAAGCCGGCGTCCGCGATCATGTCGAGGTCGGCCTTGCCGGCCTGGCCCTCACTGGTGAGGTAGTCGCCGAGGAAGATCGAGTTGGCGATGTTCAGCGCCAGCGGCTGCATCGACCGCAGGTGGACCTCGCGGCCGCCCGCGATCCGCACCTCCACGTCGGGGCAGACGAAGCGGACCATGGCGAGGATCCGCAGGCAGCGCTGCGGGCTGAGGTTCCACTCCTTCGCCAGCGGCGTGCCCTCGAAGGGGATCAGGAAGTTGACCGGCACCGAGTCGGAGTCCAGCTCGCGCAGCGCGAACACCACGTCGACCAGGTCCTCGTCGGTCTCGCCCATGCCCGCGATCAGGCCCGAGCAGGCCGAGAGGCCCGCGGCGTGCGCCTTCTGCACGGTGTCCACCCGGTCCGCGTAGGTGTGGGTGGTGGTGATCCCGCCGTACGTGCCCTCGGAGGTGTTGAGGTTGTGGTTGTACGCGTCGGCGCCGGCCGTCTTGAGCCGCTCGGCCTGGCCGTCGGAGAGCAGGCCGAGGCAGGCACACACCTCGACACCCTCGTTCTGCTCCTTGATGGCCTCGATGGTCCTGCCGACGCGGTCGACGTCACGGTCCGTCGGCCCGCGGCCGCTCGCCACCAGGCAGACCCGCTTGGCGCCGCCGGCGATGCCCGCGGCCGCCGCCTCGGACGCCTCGTCCGGCTTCAGCCACGTGTACTTGAGGATGTCGGCCTTGGAGCCGAGCCGCTGCGAGCAGTACGAGCAGTCCTCCGGGCACAGGCCGGACTTCAGGTTGACGAGGTAGTTCAGCTTCACCCGCCGCCCGAACCACTGACGGCGCACCTTGCCGGCCGCCGCCACCACATCGAGCAGTTCGTCGTCGGAGGTCGCCAGCACGGCGAGCGCTTCTTCACGGGTCGGCGACTCGCGCCGCAGCCCCTTCTCCACCAGCGTGTTCAGCAGGTCCATAAGGGCTGATCCTTGCCTACCGCACACCCCTCGGCCAAGGAGGATCTGAACAAACGGTCCCGATCGAGGTGTGTGTATGACCACATCCCGGCCCCGGCCTCCTGCCGTTAGGGTCTGTGCGCTGCCTACAAAAGGTGCCGACAAAAGGAACGCCGCATGTCCCAGGCCCAGCCGACCCCGCCCGCGCGCCGCAGCGCCTTCGACTGGACCGGTGCCGAAGCCCGCCGCCGGGCCGAGGCCGGGCTCGTCCGGACCCTGCGCCCGCGCCCGGCCGTGTCGGACCTGCTGGACCTGGCGGGCAACGACTACCTCGGTCTCACCCGGCACCCCGAGGTCACCGGCGCCGCGGCCGAGGCCGCCCGCCGCTGGGGGGCCGGCGCGACCGGTTCGCGCCTCGTCACCGGCACGACCGAGCTGCACGGCACGCTGGAACGCGAACTCGCCGCGTTCTGCGGCTTCGAGGCCGCCCTCGTCTTCTCCTCCGGCTACACCGCCAACCTCGCCGCGCTCACCGCGCTCGGCGGCCCCGGCGCGCTGATCGTGTCCGACGCTGCCAACCACGCCTCGATCGTCGACGGCTGCCGGCTGGCCCGCGCGGAGGCCGCGGTGGTCCCGCACGCCGACCCCGAAGCCGTACGCAAGACGCTGGAGGCGCATCCGGGGCGGCGGGCGCTCGCCGTGAGCGACTCCGTCTTCTCGGTCGACGGCGACCGGGCCCCGCTGGAGGAACTGGCCGCCGCCTGCCGTGACCACGGTGCCGGGCTCGTCGTCGACGACGCCCACGGGTTCGGCGTGCTGGGCGCGGGCGGCCGGGGGGCGCTCCACGGCGCCGGCCTCGCCGGCGACGAGGACGTGGTGGCCACCCTCACCCTCTCCAAGTCGCTGGGCAGCCAGGGCGGCGCGGTCCTCGGGCCCGCGCGGGTGATCGAGCACCTCGTCAACGCGGCGCGCACCTTCATCTTCGACACCGGCCTCGCCCCGGCCGCCACCGGTGCGGCGCTGGCGAGCCTGCGGCTGATCGCCGCCGACCCGGGCCTCGCCGAGCGGGCGCGCACGGTCGCCGTCACCGTGCACAGGATGCTCACCGAGGCCGGATTCACCTCGGCCCGGCCGGACGCGGCCGTGGTCTCGGTCCGCGCACCGGGGCCCGGGGAGGCGCTGCGGTGGGCCGCCGACTGCCGTGAACACGGCCTGTCGGTGGGCTGCTTCCGGCCTCCGTCCGTGCCGGACGGGATCTCGCGCCTGCGGCTGACGGCCCGCGCGGACCTCACGGACGCGGAGGTCGAGCGGGCGGTCGCGACGATCGTGCGGACCGCGCCGGCCGGGGCGCGCTGAGCCGGGGCCGCGCGGAGTGCCTTGGGCAGGTGCCCAAGGTCGGTTCGAGAGGCGAGAGTTCACCGCTTCGGGCGACAGAACGGGGCATATCTCGGGAGAACGGCCCACCGGGGCGCCCGATCGGTGGCAGTGTGTCGCGGAGCGCGGTCCGGGGCGACGGCCCCGGCGGGAAAGGGACGACGTCGCCATGGCAGATCACCAAGAAGCATCCGTCACTCTGCCGAGCGAACCCGCCTCGGTCGCCGCGGCGCGGAGGTTCGTGGCGGAGGTGCTCGGGCGCTGGGGTCTGGACGACGGCGCGGACGCGGCCGACGCGGTCCGGCTGATGGTGTCGGAGCTGGCGACCAACGCGGTGGTGCACACCTTCGGGCAGTCGCCCACCTTCACCGTCGAGTTGCGCCTCGATCGCGAGGAGGTCCTGCGGGTGGGCGTCACCGACAGCCATCCGCGTTTCCCGCGCCGGCTTCCGGCCGCCGTCCAGCAGGACAACGGCCGCGGCATGGTGATCATCCGGGTCCTCGCTGCGGAGGCGGGCGGGCGGCTCTCGTTCACGCCGACCGCGGAGGGCGGCAAGACCGTGTGGATCACGCTGCCGTGGGCCGCCGTCGCGGCCGCCGCCGTTCCCGCCTGCTGAATCCTCCGCCGCCCTCGTTCACTCGGAGTGCATCGCGGTCGAGGGCCATGCGCCGCCGGCGAAGTGACGCGCCCAGTAGTACGGGTTGACCTCGGCGAGCCTGCGGGAGAGCCAGCGGGTCGGGTCCTCGGGATCGGGGACGGCGACCTCGACGTCGGGACCCCAGAGCGCGAGTCGCTCCTGGCAGACCCCGCACGGCGGCAGGATGACGTACCGGCCGTCCTCGGGGTCGCGGAAGACGCAGACGGTGGCGGTCACCCTGCGGTCGAGGGTGTAGGCCTGGCAGTACGCGCCGGTCTCCTGGCACAGGGCGACGCTCGGGTGGATGTTGTCGAAGCCGACGCTCGTCAGGATCCGTCCGTCGTCGAGGCGGACGGCGGCGGCTCCGCCGGGCTCGTCGGCGGGCCAGCGGCGGTCCAGTTGCGCGACGGCGGCGTCGACGAGGGCCTGGTCGAGGGTCATCGCCGCATCCTAGGAAAGGGACAGGGCGATTGCACAGGGTCCCCGCCGGGTCGAGGGGGGGGTGCGCGGCGCCTGCGGGAGGGTGCGGCGGCGCCACCGCACCCGGGGACACGACCGCAGGCGCCGCGGGGTCAGCGCACGCGGCCGTAGTAGACCTTCGAGGACCAGATCCGGTCGAGCTTCACCCAGGAGCCGGTCTTGGGCGAATGCCAGATCTTGCCGCTACCGGCGTAGATCCCCACGTGGTAGACCCTGCCGCCCGAGTGGAAGAAGACCAGGTCGCCCTTCTGCCGGCTGGAGGCGGAGATGTGCCGGGTCTTGTTGTACTGCTGCTGCGCGGTGCGGGGCAGCGACTTTCCCGCCTTCTTGTACGCGTAGAGCGTGAGCCCGGAGCAGTCGAAGCGGGTGGGACCCGCCGCGCCGTACCGGTAGGGCGCGCCCTTCTTGGACGCGGCGACGCCCAGTGCCTTCGTCGCGTGGGAGGTGGCTGCCTGGGCTTCCGGGGCCGCTCCCGGGGCGAGGAGCGTGCCGCCGACGGCGGCGAGGGTGAGAGCCGAGACGGCTCCGGCCCGGGACAGCAGGGACGGGACATGCATCTGCGCAGTCATGCGCAACCCTTCGTCAGCCGCCTGTGAAGGATGACCTGTCGGGTTCGGGCAGGCGAAGATGCCCGGCCGCGGCTGCGGCTTCACCCCAAGGGACGGCCGCGCTGGGGATTCAACGCGGTCGACCCGTACTGCTCGGGTCCTCCACTCCTGCCGGTCCAATCCTGTCGACCAGACGTCCGGGACGGCGGCAGGACTCGGCGTCCGCCCGGACCGCCCCGCCTGGGTGGCGGGGGCTTGTCGTCGTCGAGGATCTTGACCCACGGGTCGGGCGAAAACCGAGCGGAAACGACGTTATGTGAGGCTCCTCACGACTGATCCATACGGGTGGACAAGAGGGTTTCGTGATCGTCCGGGGTTTGGGCGACGAGGCCCGTACCAGCGTCGGAATGTCTCATTCCGCCAAATGCGTACACCTGTTGCGCAACTCGCACGCTTGATTTGCCGATCCCCCGGCTACGCCGAACGGGGGAGGGTTTCTGCGTCTCGTGTCGGCCGTACGGGGCTCGACACGACACGTCGGAATGTCAACTGGCCCGCGTTCCGGGCACGGTGACGCGGGCCGCGCGCCGCTCGCCGTCCAACACCCGCAGCGCGCACGCCAATGTCTCGGCGTGGACCTCGCTCTCGCCCCGCATATGCATGAGCGTCAGGGCCTCGCGCAGCGCGTCCGCACGTCCGACCAGCGCTTGGGCGGCGCGCAGGGCCCCATAGGTATGCGAACCCCTGGATGGATTGATCTTCCCCAGAAGGTCGACGACTTCGAGGTACGCGTCGATGAACTGCCCCTCGGCGCGGGTCAGGGCGGGCAGCGGCGGAAGCTCCGGCACCATCGCGGCCTCACCGGGCCGACGGGGCGGAGGCGGCCCGCCGGTCGCTGACGATGTGGTCGACCAGACCGTACGCACGCGCGGCCGGCGCGTCGAGGACGGTCAGGCGGTCGGTGTCGGCGGAGACCTCCCCCGGCTCCCGGCCGGTGTGGGCGGAGAGGAGCTCCGTCATCACGGTGCGCATGCGCAGCAGTTCGCGCGCCTGGAGGTCCAGGTCGGAGGGGCTGCCGGTGAGGGGCTCGTCGAGCACCGGCTGGCGCAGGGTCACCCGGGCCCCGGGCAGCATCATGCGCTTGCCCGGCGCGCCCGCGGCGAGGAGGACCGCCGCCGTGGAGCCGGCCTGGCCGAGGCAGGTCGTCTCCACGTCGCTCGCCAGGCTGCGCATCGTGTCGTGGATCGCGGTCATGGCGGTGATCGAGCCGCCGGGGGAGTTGAGGTACAGCGCGATGTCCCGCCCCGGCTCCGCGTGGTCGAGGTACAAGAGCTGGGCGATCACGTCGCTCGCGGCGGTGTCGTCGACCGCGGTGCCGAGGAAGACGATCCGGTTCTCCAGGAGCTTGGCGTACGGGTCCAGGGTCCGGGCTCCGTACGGGGTCCGTTCCGAGAACTCCGGCAGAACGTGACGTGCGTCCATGACTGGCACCTCCTTCTGTAAAAAATGTACAGGACGTACAGACCGTAAGATGAGGAGCATGACCTACGAGATCCCGGTGACGCAAGCGCGGGCGGAGCTCGCCGACCTCATCAACCGCGTGGTGTACGGCGGCGAGCGCGTGGTCGTGACCCGCCACGGGAAGCCGCTCGTGGCCCTGGTCTCCGCCGCTGACCTGGAGCGACTGGAGAAACTGGAGGTCGAGGCGCCGGAGGAGGCCGAGGAGCTGGTGATCAGCTCCCTGTCGGGTATGTCCGGTCCGGGCGTTCTCGGTTCCGCCACCGGTGAACAGCGCCGGTTCGGCATCGCCGCCCGCCACCGCGAGCCCGGCGCCGACTGACCTCCGGCGCGTCCCCGTCCCGCACCCTCCGTCGCGGGCCCCCGCCTCGCGGTTTCCTTGGCGTGCCCCCTGTATACGGACATATGGAAGCCGCGTGCCCCCGTCCGCTACGGCGGGGGCACGCGGCCGTCTTCGTGGTGCGGCGGATCAGCCCGCCGAAGCCGGGGCGGAGGTCGAAGGGGAGGGGGTGGTGGGGGAGGCGGAAGCCTGTACCGGTGCGGGTGCCGCCTCCGTCCGGCGCCGTCGCCCGCCCAGGACCACCGCGGCGAGGCCCGCGACCGCCCAGAGGGAGAGGACCAGTACGGGACCGCCCGCCGCGGCGCCGTCGAAGTAGGCGACGGAGCGCAGCGCCTGGCCGCCCGCCCCCGGCGGCAGCCACTGGCCCAGGAGGCCGATGCCGCTCGGCAGGAGTTCCGGCGCGCTGCCCATGCCGGAGAAGGCGTTGCCGGCGAGCACGGTGAGCACCGCGGCGAGGCCGAGGCCGGGCTTGCCGAGCAGGGTGGCGAGACCCGCGAAGGTCGCGCCGACGGCCAGCACGGTGAGGGCGAAGACCCCGGCCTCCGCCCACCAGTCTCCGGCCAGGGCGCCGAGCCAGCTGTGGGTGAGCGCCGCGCCGGCGAGGCCCGCGAGCGCGGCGGCGCCGACGAGGGCGGTCGCGGCGCGCGCCCCGCGCAGTCCGAGGAACAGGGAGGCCGCGCCCGCCGCGGCGCCCGCGACGGCGAGCGGCAGCAGGCCGGCGCCGAGCACGGTGCCGCGCGGGTCCGCCGCGGGCGGGGCGACGACGTCGGTGACCGCTACGGTCCCGCCCCCGGCGGCGCCCGCCGTGACCGCCTCGCGCAGCAGCCCGGCGACGACCGGGCTGCCGGCGGACGCGGTCAGCAGTTCCGGGCCGGCCGGGGTGACGACCACCGCGCCGTAGACCTCGCGGGCCTCGACGGCGGAGCGCGCGGCGGCGGCGTCCTCGTACCGGTGGATCTCGAAGGCCCCCTCGTGCCGGCCGAGTTCGCGGGCCAGTCCGTCGGCCGCCGCCGCCGGGCCCGCGATCCCGACGGGGAGGTCGCGCGGCGCGGTGCGGGCGGCGGGCCAGGCGAAGGTCCACAGGAGCAGGGTGGCGAGCACGGGGACGAGCAGGAGCACCGCGAGGGTCGTGCGCCCCGCGGCGGGAGCGGTGGCGGAGGACATGACGGCCTCGATTCGCAGGTCGGGAGGGGTGCGGGCGGCTTCCCTCAAAGAGAAGGATCGTTCGTTTTTGGTAGGGCCCACTGTCCGCCCGGGCGGCGAAGTTGTCAAGAATGAATATTCGTTTTAGTTTCGGGGCATGGCCCGTGTCTCCCAGGAACACCTCGACGCCCGTCGCCGCCAGATCCTCGACGGCGCCGCCCGCTGCTTCGCCCGCAACGGCTTCCACGCCACCTCCATGCAGGACGTGCTCACCGAGGCCGGCCTCTCCGCCGGTGCGGTCTACCGCTACTTCCGGAGCAAGGACGAGCTCATCCAGGCCATCGCGGAGGAGACCTTCGCGAGCGTCCGCGGCGCCTTCGTCGAGGCGACCGCGTCGAACCCGCCGCCGACCCCCGACGTCCTCGTCGTCCGCGTGATGACGATCGTCCTGGAGGAGCGGATCACCGGCGCCGACCGGCAGGCCTTCGCCCGGCTGATCATCCAGGTGTGGGCGGAGACCCTCCGGGACGAGACCCTCGCGAAGGCCCTGGCGCAGGGCTTCGACGCGATGCGCGCGCTCTGGGCCGAACTCTTCGACGCCTACCGCGCGAGCGGCATGTTCACCGCGGACGTCTCCTCGGCGGACCTGGCCCGCACCCTCATCGCCGCGGTCCAGGGCTTCATCGCCCAGCAGGCGCTCTTCGGGGACGTCGAGACCGGGGTCCTCGGGGAGGGCCTGCGCGGCCTCATGTCGATGGGCGCCGGCGCCCGGGCGACCCCACCCCCCTCGGTGTGACGATCATGAAATCGCAAAGCCGGAGTTAACGCGCCGGAAAAACTTCCGCCCTAACGTGCAATGTCCGGCCGTCCACCGCATCTCCGCTGTTCAACAAGGTGTTGACGGTCGGTAGGGTCCGCAGCTGACCGGGTGCGGCCCGGTGGACGACTGTGAGGTGGAAGAGTGCAGCTGAGCCCGCACGAGCAGGAACGCCTGCTCATTCATGTGGCCGCCGACGTGGCGGAGAAGCGTCGCGCCCGCGGGGTGAGGCTCAACCACCCCGAGGCCGTCGCCCTCATCACGGCGCACGTCCTGGAGGGCGCGCGGGACGGGCGCACCGTCGCCGAACTCATGGCCTCCGGACGCAAGGTGCTCTCCCGCGACGACGTCATGGACGGCATCCCCGAGATGATCCACGACGTCCAGGTCGAGGCCACCTTCCCGGACGGCACCAAGCTCGTCACCGTCCACGACCCGATCGTCTGACGGGGGCCGGCGCCGATGATCCCCGGAGAGATCCTGTACGGCGACGGGCCCGTGCCCCTCAACGAGGGCCGCCCCGTCACCCGCCTCACCGTCCTTAACGCCGCCGACCGACCCGTCCAGGTCGGCTCCCACTACCACTTCGCCGAGGTCAACCCCGGCCTCGACTTCGACCGGGCGGCCGCCCGCGGGCTGCGGCTGCACATCGCCGCCGGCACCGCCGTCCGCTTCGAGCCCGGCATCCCCGTCGAGGTCGAGCTCGTGCCGATCGCCGGCCGCCGGATCGTCCCGGGCCTGCGCGGCGAGACCGCCGGCCCCCTGGACACCACGACCGCCCCCGGCCCGTCGGACGCCCCCGGCACGACCGGCCCCCTCGACGCCGCGGCCCCGAACGGAGACCCCCGTGCCTGACCTCCACCGCGCCGTGTACGCCGACCTGTTCGGCCCCACCACCGGCGACCGCGTCCGGCTCGCCGACACCGACCTCCTGGTGGAGATCGAGGAGGACCGCTCCGGCGGGCCCGGCCGGGCCGGCGAGGAGGCCGTCTTCGGCGGCGGCAAGGTCATCCGCGAGTCGATGGGCCAGGCCCGCACCACCCGTGCCGAAGGCGCCCCCGACACCGTGATCACCGGCGCGGTGGTCATCGACCACTGGGGGATCGTCAAGGCGGACATCGGCATCCGCGACGGCCGGATCACCGCACTCGGCAAGGCGGGCAACCCCGACACCATGGACGGGGTCCACCCCGCCCTCGTCATCGGGCCCGAGACCGAGGTGATCGTCGGCAACGGCCGGATCGTCACCGCCGGCGCCGTCGACACCCACATCCACTTCATCTCGCCGACCGTCGTCGAGCAGGCCCTCGCCACCGGCATCACCACCCTCGTCGGCGGCGGCACCGGCCCCGCCGAGGGCACCAAGGCCACCACCGTCACCCCGGGGCCCTGGCACATGGCCCGGATGTTCGAGGCCCTGGACACCTTCCCCGTCAACATCGGCCTCCTCGGCAAGGGCAACACCACGTCCCGCGAGGCCATGCACTCCCAGCTGCGCGGCGGCGCCCTCGGCTTCAAGATCCACGAGGACTGGGGGGCCACCCCCGCCGTCATCGACGCCTGCCTCGGCGTCTGCGAGGAGACCGGCGTCCAGCTGGCCATCCACACCGACACCCTCAACGAGGCCGGGTTCGTCGGCGACACCCTCGCCGCCATCGCGGGCCGGACCATCCACGCGTACCACACGGAGGGCGCGGGCGGCGGGCACGCGCCGGACATCATCACCGTGGTCTCCGAACCGCATGTGCTGCCCAGCTCGACCAACCCGACCCGGCCGCACACCGTCAACACCATCGAGGAACACCTCGACATGCTGATGGTCTGCCACCACCTCAACCCGGCCGTCCCCGAGGACCTGGCCTTCGCCGAATCCCGGATCCGGCCCTCCACCATCGCCGCAGAGGACGTCCTCCACGACCTCGGCGCGATCTCGATCATCTCCTCCGACTCCCAGGCCATGGGCCGCGTCGGCGAGGTGGTCCTGCGGACCTGGCAGACCGCCCACGTCATGAAGAAGCGGCGCGGCGCGCTCCCGGGCGACGGCCGCGCCGACAACCACCGGGTGCGCCGCTACGTCGCCAAGTACACGATCAACCCGGCCGTCGCCCAGGGCATGGACCACCTCGTCGGCTCCGTCGAGCCGGGCAAGCTCGCCGACCTCGTCCTCTGGGAGCCCGCCTTCTTCGGGGTGAAGCCCCTCGTGGTCCTCAAGGGCGGCCAGATCGCGTACGCCCAGATGGGCGACGCCAACGCCTCCATCCCCACGCCCCAACCGGTGCTGCCGAGGCCGATGTTCGGCGCCCTGGGCAGGGCGGCCGCCGCCGGCTCCGTCAACTTCACCGCCGAGGCGGCGATCGAGGCCGACCTGCCCCGCCGGCTCGGCCTGGCCAAGGATTTCACCCCGATCCGCTCCACCCGCCGGGTCACCAAGGCGGACATGCGGGAGAACGACGCCGTGCCGCGCGTCGAGGTCGACGCCGACACCTTCACCGTCACCATCGACGGCGAAGCGGTCGAGCCGGCCCCCGCCGCGGAACTGCCCATGGCCCAGCGTTACTTCCTCTTCTGATGACGCGCTCCGCACTGCTCGTGCTCGCCGACGGGCGCTTCCCCGCCGGTGGGCACGCGCACTCCGGCGGCGCCGAGGCCGCCGTCAAGGCGGGCCGGATCCGGGACGCCGCCGGACTGGAAGCCTTCTGCCTTGGGCGTCTGCACACCACCGGGCTCACCGCGGCCGGCCTCGCCGCCGCCGCGGCCCTCGGCCTCGACCCGCACGAACTCGACACGGCCGCCGACGCCCGCACCCCCTCGCCCGCCCTCCGCGCCGCCTCCCGGCGGCTCGGCCGCCAGCTGATGCGGGCCGCCCGCGCCGCCTGGCCGGACCCCGGACTCGACGCGCTCGCCGCCGCGTTCCCGCGCGGCGCGCACCAGCCCGTCGTCCTCGGCGCCACGGCCCGGGCCGCCGGCCTCGGCCCCGAGGACGCCGCCCACTGCGCCGCGTACGAGGCGGTCGGCGGGCCGGCGACGGCGACCGTACGCCTCCTGGGCCTCGACCCGTACCGGGCGACCGCCGTCCTCGCGCGGCTCGCCCCCGCGATGGACGAGGTCGCGGCCAGGGCGACCGCCGCCGCGCGCGAGGGCGTCGACGCGCTGCCCGCCGCCTCCGCGCCGCTCCTCGACGTCACCGCCGAACAGCACGCGGCCTGGCCCGTCCGCCTCTTCGCCTCGTAACACCCGCCACCCTGGAGTAGCCCCATGCACCTCGACCACGGCCACACCCACCACGGCGCCGTCTCCGCCGACGCGCACCGGCCCGACGGCACCCGGCGCGCCCTGCGCATCGGGCTCGGCGGACCCGTGGGCTCCGGGAAGACCGCCACCGTCGCCGCGCTCTGCCGCCGGCTCCGCGACACGCTCTCCCTCGCCGTCGTCACCAACGACATCTACACCCGCGAGGACGCCGAGTTCCTGCTCCGCGAGGCCGTGCTGCCGCCGGAGCGCATCCGGGCGGTCGAGACCGGAGCCTGCCCGCACACCGCCATCCGCGACGACATCTCCGCCAACCTCGAAGCGGTCGAGGAACTGGAGGACGCCGTCGGGCCGCTCGACCTGATCCTCGTCGAGTCCGGCGGCGACAACCTCACCGCCACCTTCTCCAAGGGCCTCGTCGACGCGCAGATCTTCGTCATCGACGTCGCCGGCGGCGACGACATCCCCCGCAAGGGCGGCCCCGGCGTCACCACCGCCGACCTCCTCGTCGTCAACAAGACCGACCTCGCCCCGCACGTCGGCTCCGACCTCGGCCGGATGGCCCGCGACGCGGCCGAGCAGCGCGGCGACCTGCCCGTCGCGTTCACCTCGCTGCGCTCGGCGGAGGGGGTCGGCCCGGTCGCCGACTGGGTGCGCGAGCGGCTCGCCGCCTGGACGGCCCTGCCCGCGCCCACCGCATGAGCCTGCGCGCCACCGCCCGGATCGTCGCCGCGGCCGACGGCTCCCTGCCGGTCCTGGAGAGCGACGGACCGCTCGCCCCGCGCCGTACCCGCGCCGCCGCGCCCGGCTGGTCGCGGGTGACGGTGGTCGGTGCGATGAGCGCGCCGCTCGGCGGCGACCGGCTCGCGATCGAGACCGAGGTACGGGACGGGGCCCGGCTGCGGGTCGACTCGGCCGCCGCCACGCTGGCCCTGCCCGGCCGCGTCCCGGACCCGGCCGCGTACGAACTCCGGCTCCGGGTCGGCGCGGACGCCGTGCTGCACTGGCTGCCCGAACAGCTCGTCAGCGCCCACGGTTCCGACCTCCGGATGCGCACGGCCGTCGACCTCGACCCCACCGCGCGGCTGGCGCTGCGCGAGGAGCAGGTCCTCGGCCGCCACGGCGAGCCGCCCGGCACGCTGCTCTCCCGGCTCACCGTCCGCCGCGCCGGCCGGCCGCTGCTCGACCAGGAGCTGGCGTACGGCCCCGGCGCCCCCGGCGGCTGGGACGGGGGCGCCGTCCTTGCCGGTCACCGCGCCACCGGCCAGCTCCTCGTGGTGGACCCGGCGTTCGAGAAGGAGCCGGTGGCGGCGCGCCCGCTCGGCGACCACGCGGTGCTCGCCCCGCTCGCCGGGCCGGCCGCCCTCGTCACCGCCGTCGCCCCCGACGCGCTCGCCCTGCGCCGGATCCTCGACGCGGCGCTGGCCGAACTCGCCCCCGTATGAGACGGATCCGGATGTACCGCTCACCGGACACCCGGCTCCGGTTATGGGTTCGGCAAAGAAACGTGTGTTCGCACTGACGGCGCGGCCTCCCGGACGAAAGGATCGCCCGAACAGACGACCACCTACAGGGGGAGGACCTGTGAGACGACGCACGGCAGTGCTCGGCTCCGCCGGCACGCTCATCGCCGGCACACTCGTCGCGGGCGCGCTCGCGGCTCCGATGGCCAGCGCCGACAGCGGCGCCGCGCGCCACGGACGCGACGCCGAGGCGAACGGCGTCGCGATCGCCGCGGACCGGGCCGCCCGCGCCGGCATCGACTGGCAGGACTGTCCCGCCGACTGGGGCCTGGAGAAGCCGATCCAGTGCGGCTGGGTCACCGTGCCGGTCGACTACGCCAAGCCGTACGGGAAGAAGATCAAGATCGCCGTCGACCGGATCGCCGCCACCGGCACCCCGGCCGAGCGCCAGGGCGCGCTCCTCTACAACCCCGGCGGCCCCGGCGGTTCCGGCCTGCGCTTCCCGCGCCGCGTGACCACGAACAACAAGATCTGGGCGAACGCCGCCAAGGCCTACGACTTCGTCGGCTTCGACCCGCGCGGCGTCGGCAAGTCCGCGCCGATCTCCTGCGTCGACCCGACCGAGTTCGTCAAGGGCCCCAAGCCCGACCCGGTCCCGGACAGCGAGGCCGACAAGCGGGCGCAGCGCAAGCTCGCCGCCGAGTACGCCGCGGGCTGCGCCGAGAAGAGCGGCGACATGCTCCCGCACATGACGACGCCGAACACCGCGCGCGACCTCGACGTCATCCGCGCCGCCCTCGGCGAGCGGAAGCTCAACTTCGTCGGCGTCTCGTACGGCACCTACCTCGGCGCCGTCTACGGCACCCTCTTCCCGACGCACGTCCGCCGCATGGTCCTGGACAGCGTCGTCAACCCGTCGACCCGGTCCATCTGGTACGAGGCCAACCTCGGCCAGGACATCGCCTTCGAGGGTCGGCTCACCGACTGGATGACCTGGGTCGCGCAGAACGACGCCGCCTACCACCTCGGGGACACTCTCGCGGAGGTCCGGCAGCAGTGGGAGACCCTGCGCGCCGCCGCCAAGAAGGAGCCCCTCGGCGGCAAGGTCGGACCGGCCGAGCTGATCGGCTTCTTCCAGAACGCCCCGTACTACGACTCCATGTGGGCCCCCGTGGCCGAGGCGTGGAGCGCGTACGCCGCCGGCGACCCGCAGCCGCTGATCGACAACGCCGCGGCCGACCTCACCGACACCGCCGGCAACATCGCCTCGGAGAACGGCAACGCCGTCTACACCGCGGTCGAGTGCGCGGACGCGCCGTGGCCGACCAGCTGGAAGAAGTGGGACCGGGACAACTCCCGCCTCCACGAGCAGTACCCGTTCATGACCTGGGCGAACGCCTGGATGAACCTGCCCTGCGCCACCTGGAAGGCGCCGAGCCGGAAGCCCGTGCAGGTGAAGACGGGCAAGGGCCTGCCGCCGGTGCTCATCACCCAGTCCGAGCGCGACGCCGCCACGCCGTACGAGGGCGCTGTGGAACTGCACAAGCGCTTCAAGGGCTCGCGCCTGATCACGGAGAAGGACGCCGGCTCGCACGGCATCACCAACCTGGTCAACCCGTGCCTCAACCCCAAGGTCGAGACGTACCTGCTGACCGGCGAGGTGGACGCCACGGACCAGGTGTGCGCCCCGCACGCCGCGCCGCAGCCGTAGCGCCGACGGCCCCGGCCGGGGCCTGACGCGAGGAGGGGCGGTCGCCCGGCGACCGCCCCTCCGCCGTCCCCCGCTCACCCGTCGGTCGCCGCCGCCTTCACCACGGCCGCGTACTCGTCCACGTACTCCTGGCCCGACAGCCGCATGATCGCGTACATGATCTCGTCCGTGACCGCCCGGACCACCGCCCGCTCGTCCGCCGAGCCCGCGAAGCGCGAGAAGTCCAGCGGCTCCCCGAAACGGATCGTCACCCGCCGGATCCGCGGCACCACCCGTCCCGGCGGCTGGATCTCGAAGGTGCCGACCATCGCGCACGGCACCACCTTCACCCCGGCCGTCAGCGCCATCACCGCCACCCCGACCTTGCCCTTGTACAGGCGCCCGTCGTGCGAGCGGGTGCCCTCCGGGTAGATCCCGAGCAGTTCGTCCTTCGCCAGCACCCCGAGGCCCTCGCGGATCGCCGCCCGCCCCGCCTCCTTGCCCGAGCGGTCCACCGGGATCTGCCCGGCCGCCCGGAAGAACGCCGCCGTCAGCCGCCCCTTCAGCCCCGGCCCGGTGAAGTACTCCTGCTTCGCCAGGAAGGTGATCCGCCGGTCGAGCACCACCGGCATCAGGAAGTGGTCGGAGAAGGAGAGGTGGTTGCCCGCGACGATCGCCGCGCCCTCCCCGGGGACGTGCTCGATCCCCTCCACCCTCGGCCGGAACAGCAGTTTCAGCAGCGGTCCGAGCAGTACGTACTTCAGCAGCCGGTAGAACACCACAACCCCCGTTCCTCGTCCGTCACGCCCGTTGTAACGCCCCGGCCGCCCGTGGTCCACTGGTGGAAGCGGCCCGACTCTCACCCGGGAGGCCGAGATGCCAGGCACGCACGGACCCCGGGCCCCCGGGCGGGCGCTCACCGCGCTGCTGTGCGCGGTGGCCGCGGCCGGACTGTACGGTTGCACAGGCTCGGGCCCGTCGGACCCGCCGCCGACGCGTACGCCCACGACCGCCCCGGCCGGCACCTCCCCGCTCACCGGACTGCCCGCCCGGACAGGCCCCGTCCTCGCCGTCAAGATCGACAACGTTGCGGCGGCCCGCCCCCACACCGGCCTCGGCGCCGCCGACCTCGTCTACGTCGAACAGGTCGAGGGCGGCGTCACCCGCCTCCTCGCCGTCTACTCCTCCCGGATCCCCGACAGCATCGGCCCCGTCCGCAGCGCCCGCGAGTCCGACCTCTCCCTGCTGCGCCCCTTCGGCCACCCCGCCCTCGCCTACTCCGGCGCCCAACGCGCCCTGAACCCGCTCCTCGACGCCGCGCCGCTCGACCTGGTCAGCGAGTCCACCGCGCCCGGCGCCTTCCGCCGCTCGCCGGACCGCCCCGCCCCGCACAACCTCTACCTGCGCCCCGCGCGCGCCCTCGCCGCCGCCCCCGACGCCTCGGACGCGCGGCCGATCGGACTGCGCTTCGGCGCCGCGCCCGCCGGCGGCACCGCGACCACCGCCGAAACGGTCCGCTTCCCGGCCGCCCGCTACGCCTTCACCTGGTCCGCCTCCGGGCACGGCTGGCGCGTCGCCATCGACGGACGCGCCGCGACCAGCACCGACAGCGGCCCGCTCGCCCCCGCCACCGTCGTCGTCCAGCGCGTGACGATACGGCCCTCCGCCTTCCACGACGTCAACGGCGCCGTCTCCCCGTACACCGAGACCACCGGCTCGGGCACCGCGACCGTGCTGCGCGACGGGCGGGCGTACGAGGCCCGCTGGTCCCGCCCCGACCCGGCCGGCGGCACCACCTTCACCACCCCCGACGGCGGCCCCCTCGCCTTCGCCCCCGGCCAGGTCTGGATCGTACTCGCGCCGCGCTGAGCGCCCCCCACCCCCGGCGGATGATCGCACCGGACCCGGGTAGGGGCCGGGAGACGGCAGTCGAGCCGGGGAGGAGGCGCGTCATGGGCGCCGACATGTGGGGCTACGCGGAGTCCTCCGGTCACGTGCCGGGCGACACGCTGATCGGGTACGCGGTGGAGGCCGCCGACGGAAGGATCGGCAAGGTCGACCGGCACACGGAGGACGTCGGCCGGTCCTACCTGGTCGTGGACACCGGACCGTGGATCCTCGGCCACAAGGTCGTCCTGCCCGCCGGCCTCGTCGGCCGGGTGGACAGGGAGAACGAGACCGTGCACGTGACCTGCACCAAGGAGCACGTCCGCGAGTCGCCGGACTTCGAGTCCGGCCAGAACGAGGACGACGTCGCGTTCATCCGGCTCATCGAGCAGTACTACGCGAACCGGCACATGTGAGGGAGCCCCGGCCGGTCACGGCCGGGGGAGCACGGGCCGGCCGCGGGCGGGGGAGCGCGGGCCGGCCGCGGGCCGGGGAGCGCGGGGTCAGCGCGGCGCCGGGCCCGCCCCGCCCGCGCGGGGCCGGCGGGGCGCGGTGACCGTCTCGGTGCTGTCCGCCGCCGCCATGCCGATCGTCGCCACCCCGAGCACGATCCAGCCGAACCAGAGCCAGCCGCTGCTGCCGAGCGCCACCGTGTACGCGGTGATCAGCACCAGGACGGCGCAGGTGACGATCGTCATCGCCTTCGTGGAACCGGACATCCGCCCGCCCTCCTCCGCGGCCCGCGCCGGGACCCCGGCCGGGCCCGGGCGGCCTCCCCCCATCGTGACTCCCCACCGGGGGCGCGCGCTACTCCCCGGACGCCCCCGGCGTGCGCCGGACAGCGCGGAGCCCCCGGGACCACGAGGTCCCGGGGGCTCCGCGCGCGGACCGCGCGACGCTCAGCGTCCGCGCGCCTGCAGCGAGGCGAGGTAGGCGTTGTACTCCGCCAGCTCCTTGTCGCCGTCCCGGTCGGCCTGCCGGTCCTTGCGGGCCGCCTGCCGCTGTTCGGAGTGGTACCACTGGTAGACCAGGGCGATCAGCACCAGCACCGAGGGGATCTCGCTGAACGCCCAGGCGATGCCGCCCGCGGCGTTCTGGTCGGCGAGCGCGTCGATGCCCAGCGAGGCCGGCGGGTTCTCGTACGCCTTCACCATCGGCTGGGTCGCCATCATCATCGCGATGCCGAAGAAGGCGTGGAACGGCATGCCCGCGAAGAGCTCCAGCATGCGCATCACGTAGCCCGGCCGGTGCGGGCCCGGGTCCACGCCCATGATCGGCCAGAAGAAGACCAGGCCCACCGCGAGGAAGTGGACCATCATCGCGATGTGTCCCGGCTTCGACGCCATCAGGGTGTCGAAGAGCGAGGTGAAGTAGAGGCCGTAGAGGCTGGCGATGAACATGCTGATGGTGAACGCCGGGTGCGTGATGATCCGCATGTACCGGCTGTGCAGCAGCTTGAGCAGCAGCTCGCGCGGGCCGAGGGAGCCGCGGCCGGCCACCGGCAGGGCCCGCAGCGCCAGCGTCACCGGCGCGCCGAGCAGCAGCAGGATCGGCGAGACCATGGAGATCACCATGTGCTGCACCATGTGCACGCTGAACATGACCATGCCGTAGTCGTTCAGCCTGGTGCACATCACGAGGGCGATGGTGAGCACGCCGACGGTGAAGAGCACGGTCCGGGCGACCGGCCAGGCGTCGCCGCGCCGCCGCAGCCGGGCGACCCCCCATCCGTACAGACCGAGCGCCGCGAGGCACCCGAAGAGGAAGAACAGGTCGGGAGAGAACTCCAGGCCCCGCCCCAGCGTGAACGGCGGCAGATCCGTGGTCATGCCGTGCCCGCTGTGATCCATCGCTTACTCCTGGAGCCCATTGCGCGCCGAGCCCGTTTCGCGCTTGTTGTCCGCACCAGACTAGAACCGCCCCCGGCCGCGTTCGCGACCGGGGGCGGGTGTCGTGCCGGGGCGGGCCGGCGGGGTGCTCAGAGCACGCACTCGGCCTCGGCGTAGCGGTCCGCGGGGACCGTCTTGAGGGTCTCCACGGCCCGGCCCAGCGGCACCATCACGATGTCGGTGCCGCGCAGCGAGGTCAGCATGCCGAACTCGCCGCGGTGCGCGGCCTCGACCGCGTGCCAGCCGAAGCGGGTGGCGAGGACGCGGTCGTACGCGGTGGGGGTGCCGCCGCGCTGGACGTGGCCGAGGATGACCGGGCGGGCCTCCTTGCCGAGCCGGCGCTCCAGCTCCACGGAGAGCTGGTTGGCGACGCCGGTGAAGCGCTCGTGGCCGTAGATGTCGGTGCCGGCGGTCTTGAAGTCCATGGAGGAGCCCTCCAGCGGCTTCGCGCCCTCGGCGACGACGACGATGGCGAAGCGCTTGCCGTCCTCGAAGCGGGCGCCGACGCGGGCGGTCAGCTCGTCGATGTCGAAGGGGCGCTCCGGGACGACGACGGCGTGGGCGCCGGCGGCCATGCCCGAGTGCAGCGCTATCCAGCCGGTGTGACGGCCCATGACCTCGACGACGAGGACGCGCTGGTGGGACTCGGCGGTGGTCTTGAGCCGGTCGAGGGCCTCGGTGGCGACGGTGACGGCGGTGTCGAAGCCGAAGGTGACGTCGGTCGACGCGATGTCGTTGTCGATGGTCTTCGGGACGCCGACGATGGGGAGGCCGGCCTCGGAGAGGAGGTGGGCGGCCTTGAGGGTGCCCTCGCCGCCGATCGGGATGATCGCGTCGAGGCCGAGGTCGGCGACGTGGCCGCGGGCGCGCTCGACGCCGTCCACGAGGTGGGCGGGCTGGACGCGGGAGGAGCCGAGGATGGTGCCGCCGCGGGCGAGGATGCCGCCCACCGCGTCGAGGTCGAGCTTCCGGTAGTCGCACTCCAGGAGGCCCTTCCACCCGTCGTGGAAGCCGATGACCTCGTCACCGTGGTCGACGACGGCCCGGTGCACGACGGAGCGGATGACGGCGTTCAGACCGGGGCAGTCTCCGCCGGAGGTGAGCACACCAATGCGCATAGCCCAAAAACCTTTGCAACGTGGGCCGACTCCCGGACCACGTCGTCCGGCTGGATCCCCGCCACCCTATCGTTGCCGGGTGGCGGGGCCGAACCTGATGTCCGCAGATTGGACACCGTATTTACATACGAATCCAATGTGCGGTAACCCGCTCAGACGTGCGCCGTCGTGGGGACCGTGAGGGTCCGTCAGGCGGGCTGGGAGGCGGCCGCGATGCGCTCGGCGCGCAGCGCCTCGTACCACCGGTCGTCGGTCGGCGGCAGCGCGTTCACGTCGAGGGCCAGCTTCAGCATCAGGTCCGCGATCTGCGGGTTGCGGGCCATCACGGGGCCGTGCATGTAGGTGCCGAAGACGGTGTCGTTGTACGCGCCCTCGGTGCCGTCGCCGGTGCCGTTGCCGTTGCCGAAGACGGTCCGCGCGAAGGGACGGGCCGTCGGGCCGAGGTGGGTGACGCCCTGGTGGTTCTCGAAGCCGGTCAGCTGGGGCAGGCCCAGGTGCGGGTCGATGTCGGCGAGCACGTCGCCGACGCAGCGGGCGCCCTCGCCGCGGACCGTGGTCACGTCGAGCAGGCCGAGGCCGGGCTCGCGCGCGCCGAGGTCGTTGACGAACTCGTGGCCCAGGATCTGGTAGCCGGCGCAGACCGAGAAGATGATCGCGCCGTTGGAGGCGGCCCGGGAGAGGCCGCCGTCGCGGCGCAGCCGCTCGGCCGCGAGCCGCTGCGGCCGGTCCTCGCCGCCGCCGACCAGGTAGATGTCGCCGGAGGTGGGGACGGGCTGGTCGCTGCGGACGTCGACGCGCTCGACGCTGAGGCCGCGCTGGCGGGCGCGGCGCTCGACGACGAGCACGTTGCCCTGGTCGCCGTAGGTGCTGAGCAGGTCCGGGTAGACCCAGACCACACGCAGGCTGCTGTCGGTCATGCTGCAAGTCCTTCTGCGAGTCGGGGCGGGGTCAGTTGCCCACGCGGCGGCGGACGTCCTGGAACGCGGTGTAGTTCGCGATCAGTTCGATCTGCCCGGGCGGGGCCATGGCGACGGCCTCGTCGAGCGTCTCGCAGACGCGGAAGTCGACGCCCGCGACCTCCAGGCGGACCGCGAGGTCCAGCCGGCGGTCGCCGATCACCATGATCGGGTGGCCGGCGAGCCGGCCGTAGTCGACGTCCCACAGCCAGGAGGTGTCGGTGCCGTCGGCTCCCCGCGCGTTGACGGAGAGGATGACCGGCGTCGGCGGCTGGTCGATGAGGGAGAAGGTCTCCAGCCAGCCCGCCGGGTTCTTGGCGAGCAGCAGCCGCAGCTGCCGGTCCTGGAAGGTGACCACGTCGTAGCGTCCGGCCACGGCCTGCACCTGGTACATGCGCTCCAGGGCGACCTGCGGCGGGACGCCGAAGACGGCGGCGACGGCGGCCGAGGTGGCGGCGTTCGCCTTGTTGGCGCGGCCGGGCAGCTGGAGCCGGATGGGCCAGGCCGAGCCGTGCGGGTCGAGCACGTGGTCGCCGCTGAGCGCCCAGCTCGGGGCGGGGCGGCGGAAGCCGCACTCGCCGCAGAACCAGTCGTCGCCGGGGCGCTGGAGGACGCCGCCGCAGGAGGGGCACGACCAGGCGTCGTCCTTCCACTCCTGGCCGACCGCGACCCACACCACGTTGGGGGAGGAGGAGGCGGCCCACACGATCAGCGGGTCGTCGGCGTTGGCGATGACGACGGCCTTGGAGCCGTTGAGGCCCTCGCGCCACTTCTCGGCGAGCATCCGCGTCTCGGCGGCGCGGTCGAGCTGGTCGCGGGAGAGGTTGAGCAGCGCGATCGCCTTGGGGGTGGTGTCGCGGGCGACGCCGGCGAGGTACTTCTCGTCGACCTCGATCACGCCGTACCGGGCGTCACTGCCGCCGGCGAGGGCGGAGGTGATGCCCGCGGGCATGTTGGCGCCGAGGGCGTTGGAGACCACCGGGCCGCTGGCCCGCAGCGCCTCGGCGATCAGCCGGGTCGTGGTGGTCTTGCCGTTGGTGGCGGACACGAGGACGACGTCCAGGTGCTGCGCGAGCCGTCCCAGCAGGTCGGGGTCGAGCTTGAGCGCCACCCGGCCGCCGATCACCGATCCACTGCCGCGACCGGCCGCCCGCGACACCGCGGCGGCTGCCTTGCCCGCGGTCACGGCCAGCTTGGCGCGCGGCGACAGCGGCTCTGGATTACCGGGGTGTCCTGACATCGTCCTTGATCCTCCTTGCGTCGGTCGGGGCTCAGCCTATCGAGAACCGGCCAGGAGCCCGAACCACGGCACCGTGCCGACCGTATGAAATGAGGAGGTCACGGCGGACCGTACCCTTACGGCCATGCGAAACCGCCCCATCCCCGGCAGCTCCGGCGTCGTCCGGACGATGACCCTGCTCGGCGACCCCGTGCTGCACGCGCCCTGCGCCCCCGTCACCGAGTTCGGGCCCGAACTCGACGCCCTGGTGGAGTCGATGTTCGCCACCATGTACGCGGCGCACGGCGTCGGCCTCGCCGCCAACCAGGTGGGCGTGGGGCTGCGGGTCTTCGTCTACGACTGCCCGGACGACGAGGAGGTGCGGCACCTGGGGCACGTGGTGAACCCGCGCCTGGTGGAGGCGGACGGCGAGGAGTACCGGGGGCCGGAGGGGTGCCTCTCGCTGCCGGGCCTGGAGGCGCCGGTCGCCCGCTTCGACCGCGCGGTGGTGGAGGGCGTCCGCACCGACGGCACGCCTGTCCGCGTCGAGGGCACCGGATTCTTCGCCCGCTGCCTCCTCCACGAGCTGGACCACCTGGAGGGCCGCGTCTACGCGGAGCGCGTCACGGGGTGGCGGAGATCACGTCTCCTGCGCGCCGTCCGCAAGCAGCCCTGGGGCGAGGGCGTCCTCGCCCTGGAGGCGTAGCGGCGCCCTCTTCCCGGTACGGCTCCGAGCCCGAGCGCCCGGAGTCGGCACGCCCGCCCCTCCCCGCCCCGCCCCCTCCGGGGACGCCCCCACCCGGGACCCCGGCCGGAGGCGGGTGGCGCGGGGTCAGAAGCCCGGGCCGTCGGGGCGGTCGTCGGCCTCGGCGAGGCGGCCCCAGAGGAGGTCCGCGAGGGAGCGGACGAGTTCGGCGCGGGAGCAGGGGCGCTCGCCGAGCCACCAGTCGCCGGCGGCGTGCATCATGCCGACGATGCCGTGGCCCCAGATCCGGGCCTGCGCCTCGGCGGCCGGGCCGAGGTCGACGCGCTCGGCGATGACCTGCCCCAGCTCCTCGCCCATGCGGCGGAGCAGCGGGGCGGAGTGGCGGCCGACGTCGAAGCCCTGCTCGGTCTGGTGGGACTCCTCGGCCGGGTGCATGAGGAAGCGGTAGACCTGCGGCATCGCCTCGATGGAGGCGAGGTAGGTGTCGAGGGTGGACTCGACCCGGCGGCGCCGGTCGGCGGGGGCGTCGAGCGCGGCCCGCAGCGAGGCGAGGAGGGCGTCGGTGTGGCGGGTGGCGAGGGCGCGGTAGAGGCCGCCCTTGTCGCCGAAGTGGCGGTAGAGGATGGGCTTGGTGATGCCCGCCTCGGCCGCGATCGCGTTCATGGAGGCCTTGGGTCCGTCGCGGAGCACCACCCGGTCCGCCGCCTCCAGCAGTTCGCGCCGCCGCTGCTCGGCGGGCTTCTGCTGGTCGGTGGTCCGGTGTGCGATGTCCATAAGCGTGTCTCCCCGCCCGTGCGATGACCTGAGGCTGTCGCAACGTAACACCCGACCGGCACGCCGTGCCGAACCGCCTGATCCGCTTCGCCCGGGAGGCCCCGCAGGTTGACAGCCGTACCCACCGGTAACAGACTGGTGTTACCGCAAGTAACGTACTGCTGGGAGGGAACATGGCCGAGTTCACGTTCGAGCTCAATGACGACCAGAGGGAAGTCCGTGACTGGCTTCACGGCTTCGCCGCGGACGTCATGCGGCCGGCCGCCGCCGAGTGGGACGAGCGTGAGGAGACCCCCTGGCCGATCATCCAGGAGGCGGCCAAGCTCGGAATCTACTCCCTCGACTTCTACGCCCAGCAGTTCTTCGACCCCACCGGCCTCGGCGTCCCGATGACCATGGAGGAGCTCTTCTGGGGCGACGCCGGCATCGCCCTCTCCATCGTCGGCACCGGCCTCGCCGCCGTCGGCGTCCTCGCCAACGGCACCGAGGAGCAGATCGGCACCTGGGTGCCCCAGATGTACGGCGACGCGAACGACGTGAAGGTCGCCGCCTTCTGCTCCTCCGAGCCCGACGCCGGCTCCGACGTCGCCTCCATGCGCACCCGGGCCGTCTACGACGAGGCCAAGGACGAGTGGGTGCTCAACGGCACCAAGACCTGGGCGACCAACGGCGGCATCGCCAACGTCCACGTCGTCGTCGCGGTCGTCGACCCGGAGCTCGGCTCCAAGGGCCACGCCTCCTTCATCGTGCCGCCGCACACCCCCGGCCTCTCCCAGGGGCAGAAGTTCCAGAAGCACGGCATCCGCGCCTCGCACACCGCCGAGGTCGTCCTGGAGGACGTGCGGGTCCCCGGCTCCTGCCTGCTCGGCGGCAAGGACAAGCTCGACGAGCGCCTGGCCCGGGCCCGCGAGAAGGCGAAGGCGGGCGGCGGCGAGCGGGTGAAGAACGCCGCCATGGCCACCTTCGAGGCCTCCCGTCCGGCGGTCGGCGCGATGGCCGTCGGCACCGCCCGCGCCGCGTACGAGGTCGCCCTCGACTACGCGAAGACCCGCGTGCAGTTCGGCCGCCCGATCATCGAGAACCAGGGCGTCGCCTTCCAGCTCGCCGACATGGCCACGCAGATCGACGCGGCCCGCCTGCTGGTCTGGCGGGCCTCCTGGATGGCCACCGCGGGGAAGCCCTTCACGAACGCCGAGGGCTCCATGTCGAAGCTGTACGCGAGCGAGGTCGCCAAGTCCGTCACGGCCCAGGCGATCCAGATCCTCGGCGGCAACGGCTACACCCGCGAGTACCCGGTCGAGCGCATGCACCGCGACGCCGCCATCTACACCATCTTCGAGGGCACCAGCGAGATCCAGCGCATGGTCATCAGCCGCGCCCTCGGCAAGTAGCCGCCCCGCCGGGGCCGGTCTCAGCCGAACCAGACGACCAGGCGGACGTTCTCGTCACCGTGGACGGCCGCCAGGTCGCGCATCGACGCCCAGACCGGGCCCCAGCGCTCGCCGTCCGGCGGGGCGAGCATCCGGGGCGTGTACACCACCGGCCGGTGGACCGCCTCGTCCAGCGGGACCTCGCCGCCGGGCGGCCACTCGTACGGCCACAGGTCCTCGCCGAACAGCTCCTCCGCCGCGTCCAGGACCGCGGGCGGCGTCCGGGCCACGTGGTCCAGGACGAGGTCGCCGTCCGGCCCCGGCAGCCACACCCCGACGTGGTTGCCGTCGGCGCGGTCGTTCAGCGGCGCGTCCCAGTCGACGGCCGCCACCTCGGCCCAGGTGGCGTACGAGTGGCTGTGGTTGACCTCGTCGTCGAGGACGTCCTCCGAGGCGCCGTCCGGGACGCCCCGGGCGTCGAACAGCGGCCGCTCCACCTGGAGGGCCCCGCCGTACCCGAACAGGCACTCCCGCGCGTCCCTGTCCCGCACCAGCGCGCCGTCGGGCAGCCGGCCGCCCGCCGTCCACCGGCCGTCGGCCCCGCGCACCTCGATCACGCCGTCGATGTCCGTCCCCATCCGCGCGATGCTAGCCGCACGTTCCGCACGGCCGATCCGTACTGCGCCGGCCGGCCCGCACGCGCCGGCCGGCGCCGGCCGTCACACCACGCAGAACTCGTTGCCCTCCGGGTCCTGGAGCACCACCGCGTAGTGGTCCATGCCGTCCGGCTCGTCCATCGCGTACAGCACGGTCGCGCCGAGCGCGGTCAGCCGGGACACCTCCCCGTCGACCCGCGCCCGGCGCACCGCGAGCGGCACCCCGCGTCCGCCGCCGACCTTCAGGTCCAGGTGGAGGCGGTTCTTCCCCGTCTTCGGCTCCGGGACCTGCTGGAACCAGACCCGCGGGCCGACGCCCGCCGGGTCGACCAGGGACTCCGGCAGGTCCCCGGCCCCCTCGCCCAGCTCCTCCTCCGGGACGCCGATCGCCTCCCAGTACGCCCGCCAGCTCGGGTGGCCCTCGGGCGGCGGCTCGGGGACGTACCGCAGGGCCTCCGCCCAGAAGGGCACCAGCCGGTGCGGTTCGGCACAGTCGATCGTCAGCTGGAGGGTCAGCGGCGGGCGCCCGCCCGCCCCGTCCTCGTGGTTCTCGTCCATGCCGCCGAGCCTCCCAGACGCCACTGACAGCTGTCCGGATCCGGCCAACGGGCCAGAACAGGACGGCCCGAGGGCGGAAGCTACCCTCCGGTCACTTCCTGCGGGACAATCGCCACGCCGTCGCGACCGAGGGGAAGACACATGACCACCGAAGCCCGCACCGAAGCGCCCGTGCTCACTGGACTTCCGCTCATCGGCTCGATGTTCGACCTCAAGAACGACTCGCTCGGCACCTTCCTGCGCGCCCGGCGCGAGCACGGCGACGTCGTCCGCATCTCCGCGGGCCCGCCCGGCCTCCGCGCCCACGTCTACGCCGTCTTCTCCGCCGAGGGCGCCCAGCAGGTCCTCGCCGGAGAGTCCGCCAACTTCCGCAAGGACAACTCCTTCTACCAGGAGATCCGCGAGTCCTTCGGCAACGGCCTGCTCACCAGCCAGGACGACGACTACCTGCGCCAGCGCCGGCTCGTCCAGCCCCTCTTCACCAAGCGGCGCGTCGACGGCTACGCCGACGCCGTCGCCACCGAGGTCGACACCCTCACGGCCGAGTGGGAGAAGGCGGAGGGCGCCACCGTCGACGTCCTCCACGAGTCCACCCGGCTGGCCCTGCGCGCGGTCGCCCGCATCCTCTTCGGCACCGACGTGGACTCCGCCGTCGAGGTCGTCGAGCGCTGCTTCCCCGGCGTCGGCTCGTACGTGCTCCGCCGCGGGTACTCCCCGGTGAACGTGCCCCGCGAGTGGCCCACGCCGGGAAACAGGCGGGCCGCCGCCCTGCACCGGGCGCTCTACGAGGAGTGCGACCGGATCATCGCAGAGCGGAGGGCCGCCGGGCGGGCCGAGGAGGACGGCGACGACCTGCTGTCCCTCCTCATGCGGGCCGAGAGCGCCGAGGACGGCGCCTTCGACGCCACCGAACTGCGCGAGCAGGTCCTCGTCTTCCTGCTCGCCGGCCACGAGACGACGGCCACCTCCCTCGGCTTCGCCCTCCACCTCCTCGCCCTCCACCCGGAGGCCCAGCGGCGCGCCCACGAGGAGGTCGACCGGGTCCTCGCGGGCCGCAGGCCCGGCGCCGCCGACCTCGACGCCCTGCCGTACACGACCCGGGTCCTCAAGGAGGCGATGCGGCTCTTCCCGGCCGCGCCCGTCATCGGCCGGCGGGCCGTCGCCGCCACCACGGTCGGCGGCGTCGCCGTCCCGGCCGGCGCCGACGTCATCGTCGCCCCCTGGGTCACCCACCGGCACCCCGCCTACTGGGACGACGCCGAGCGCTTCGACCCGGACCGCTTCACCCCCGAGGCGGAGGCCGCCCGGCCCCGCTACGCTTGGTTCCCCTTCGGCGGCGGCCCCCGGGCCTGCATCGGCCAGCACTTCTCGATGCTGGAGTCGGTGGTCGCGCTCGCGATGATCCTCCAGCGCCACGGCTTCGAGGCCGTCGACACCGAGGTGCCGGTCACCCCCGCGATCACGCTCCAGGCGGCGGGCCCCGCCCGCTGCCGGCTCGTCCCCAGGGAGGCGTGACCGGCGGGGGATGCCCGGCCGCCGGACCCTAGTCCGCGTGCTTCCGGCCGTGGAGGTGGAGCGAGCGCAGGGCCGCCTCCAGGGCGAAGCGGCGGTCCGGGTCGAGGAGCCGGTCGCCGAAGTGGTTGTCGAGGTTCCGCAGGCGGTAGCGGACCGTCTGGGCGTGCACGCCGAGCAGTTCGCCGACCTGCTCGGCGGGGGCCCGGGTGGAGACGTGCACGCGCAGGGTCTCGATCAGCCGCTCGCGCCGGGTGCCGGACAGCCCGTCGAGCGGGGCCAGTTCGCGCCGGGCGAGCTGCGCGGTGAGCGCCGGGTCGGAGAGCAGCCACAGCGTCGTGAGGTGGTCCTCGCAGGCCACCACGGGCGCGTCCGGCACGATGCCCTCGTCGACGAGCTGGAGGATCCGCCGGGACCAGCGCAGGGAGTGCGCGGCCTGCGCGGTCGGCACGGTCAGCCCGAGGACGGCGGGCGTGCCGGCCAGCGCGGCGTCCAGCATCGCGCGGCGCTCGCCGGTCAGCGGACCGGGGACGAGCAGGTGCGGGTGGGGGAGGCCGAGGTCGGCGAGGACGTCGCGGTCGAGCCTGCTCTGGGCGACGCCCCCGGCGGGCGCCCTGAGGGCGACGACGGTGCACTCGGCGGGGAGCTCCCAGGACGCCTCCCGGCACAGCTCGGCGATGGTCGCCCGGGGCAGCGGCGGTCCGGCGACGACCAGGTGGAGCAGCTTCCTGCGCAGCGCGGTCAGGTCGGAGACCGCGCGGTTCTGGACGGTGGCGTACCCCTCGCGGGAGAGCGACTCCAGCTCGTCCACGTAGGCGAAGAGGGCGTCCGCGAAGGCCAGGATGAGGGTGGGGGAGAGGTTGTAGGTGCGGCCGATGCTCTTGGCGCGGCGCAGGGCGATGCGGGCGCCGAGCCGGTAGGCCCCGAGTAAGGTGTCGAGGTCCCGCCCCTCGTAGGCCTCCACCCGGCCGAACTGGCGCAGCAGTTCGTCGCGGAGCGTGGAGGTCGTCCCGGGGGTGTCGACCCGGTCCACGAAGGCGGCCAGGGCCTGCTCCACGCCCTGCCGGATGGCGTCGCAGTGCGGGCCGTTGAAGAGGTGGGCGTAGACGGGGTAGGCGCGCTCGATCTCGACGCCGATCTCCTTGATGAGGCCCGGGATCTCCGGTCGCATCAGGGCGGCGAACTCCCTGGGCAGCGGATCGAGCGGCTCACCGAGCTCCGGTGACTGTGCGATTGAGGGCATGAACCGATCCCTTGCTCTGCTACGTGACCGGTGGGGGAGCGGCACGGCGGCGCCCGACCTGGAGTGGTGGGCGCCGCCGTGGCCGTCAGGTACGTACCGATGTGGACTGCTGAAAGCTAGGACAACTGTTGTGTGCTGTACACAACTTGAGCAAGACTCAGCTCTTCTGTGAGGGGGTATGCGGCCGAGTCGGCCGGTAATCACCCCTGGGTGGCCGTTAGTTGACGGCGGAGTGCCAGTTCTGCGAGAAGACCCTGCCGGCGTCGGGGGCGCTGATGCCGGGGGCGTAGAGCCCGGTCAGGTGGGTCTGGGTGTCGTTCAGCGTGAGCTTGTTCTTTCCGGAGGCGGCGGGCAGGCCGGTCTTGAGGTTGACCGCCGCGTCGATGATGCCGAACCAGCCGAGGCCGCAGCCGCTGGCGCCGGGGACGGCGAAGGTGTCGTCGTACTGGGTGGAGCCGAGGAGGTTGAGGCGGCTCATGTCGCCCTCCTCGTTCGCCGAGCCGTCGCCGTTGAACCGCTCGACGCCGAACTCGGGGGCGTCGAGGTTGCGCGGGCGCAGCAGGATCGGGTCGGACTTCGTCCCGATGTAGCAGTTGTCGCCGAGGAAGGGGTTCTGCAGGCGGATGCGGACCGGGATGGTCACGATCGGCTGGTCGGTGAGGACGCCCGCGATCTGGTCGAAGGCGGAGGGGGTGCCGACCGACTCCATGGTGGCGGTGATCTTGTTGAGGCGGGCGTCCGACAGCTGCCGGCAGATGTCGGTGACGAAGGGGATGTCGCTCGGGCACATCAGCCCCATCAGTCCGCCGGGGACGGTGGCCGAGTCGGCGACGAGCGCCCCGCCGGCGGGTGCGACGACCGAGTTGGTGCCGTCGGCGTTCTGCACGACGCCGATCTGGAGGTTGGTCTTCCCGGTGGGGACGGTGGTGTTGCCCAGCTTGATGGAGCCGCTGAAGGAGTACGAGACGACGCACTGCGGCGAGGTGTCGAGGCCGTCCGAGGAGATCATCGCGGCGGCGTCGACGGGACAGCGGGTGGACGGCCCCCAGCCGCCGTTCAGCACCGGGGTGGCCGCGGTCGCCGTGCCCATGGAGGCGAAGGCGCCGAGCGCGGTGAGCGCGGAGACGGTGGCGAGCTTGGTGCGGGCGGAGACGAGGGGCATGGCGGGTGCCTTCCTGGGAGACGGGGGTGCGGGGCGTGACGGGGCGGTGCGTGGCGTGACGGGCCGGGGCGTGACGGGGCGGTGCGGGCGGTGCGGGTCAGCGTTCGGGCTTGGGGATCTGGCGGGGCTGGCCGTCCTCGGTGCACAGCTCGGCCGGGGGCTCGGGGACGCCCACGGAGCAGACGGGGCTCTGGATCTGCTTGATGTGGTTGCCGGGGCCGGAGATGGCGGCGGTGAGGAGCGGGTCGAGGTCCTCGCCGCCGGCGCCGCAGCCCGTGAAGGCCGGGATGAACGCCTCGCCGGTGAGCGGGCCGCCGTCGAGGACGAGGTAGCCCTTGGAGTCCTTGCCGTACTCGTACTCTCCCCGGCCCACCAGCACCAGGTGGTCCCCTGGGTACTTCTCGGGCTCGGGTTCGTGGGACTTGAGGGGCGTCTTCGTGCGGCAGGAGGGGCCGACGTCCAGCCGGGTGCCGTTCACCTCGGCGTCGAGGACGCGCAGGACGACGGGGACGCGGACGTGAGCCAGCGCGGTGTTGACCGGGAAGGTGAGGGCCATGTCGCCCCGCATGGTCAGGGGTCCCACCTGCTCCAGGACCACGGTCGCCGTGGTCGGGACGAAGCCGAAGGTCAGGAAGGTCGCCTCGAAGGGCGGGGTCTGCCTGCGCCCCTGGTAGGAGAGGCCGCCCTCCGCGGGGGTGATGATGTGGAAGGCGTCGGGTTTCTCCACGAACTCGATGAGGCCCTGCTCGACCTGGATGCAGCTGAGCGGGATGAGGTTGGCGCCGTTCAGCTTGCGCACGTTGGAGTAGCCGACGATGTACGCGGACAGCGAGGAGGGGGTCGGCTTCTCGGTGATGCAGGGCGGGGCGTCCGGGCGGGGCTCCTGGGTGGCGGGCGGCTCCTCGCCCTCCGGGGTCCCGTCGTCCGCCTGCTTCCCGGCCCGCGGGCCCTGCGGCGTCCCGCTCGCCGTCCCCGGCGTCGCCGGCGTCCCCGGCGTCGCCGGTGCCGTCCGGTCCGCCGGGAGCGGGGGCCGGGGCAGGCCGGTGCCGGGGGCGGACGGCGGGGGAGCGGACGGGGTGGAGGGCGGCGTGCCGGGCTCCCCGGTCGGGACCTCGGCGCCGACCGGGACCGCGGCCAGTCTCGTACGGTCCCCCGCGTCCTCGCCGGGGGCGCAGGAGAGGGAGAGGGACGGCGGGTCGGTGGCCGTGCCGTCGGCGGTGCCCGGGGCGAGGTCGACGGCGAACTTCCCGGCGGTGAGCGTCAGTTCGCCGGTGGTGTCCGTCGTCAGGGAGGGCACGTCGCCGGTCGTGGTGAGGACGAGGGGGCCTTCGGCGGGCACCGCGACGGGCTGCGCCGTGCCGCTCCAGACGGCCTCCGCGCGCTGCTCGCCCTGGGCCACGCCGACCGTGAGCCGGCTCTCGGCCCGTACGGTGGCGGCCTTGAGCGCGACGAGGTCGGCCACGGCCGCCGGGGGGAGCTCCACCGTCGTGGTGACGTCGGCGGGCCGGATCTCCTCGCCCACGGCTGCCCGTTCGGGGAAGGCCGCCGTGATCCGTACCGTCGCGGGCTGCTGTCCCGAGGGCAGGGCGCAGACGTAGGGCAGTGCGGCGTCGACCTTCAGCGACCCGGCGGCGACGGCCGCGGCCGGCAGCAGGGGGGCGAGCGCCACGAACGCGGCGATCGTCGCCCCGCGCGCCCGGGTGCGGGGGGATCGAGGGGTGGGCCCTGGGCCTCTCATGCGGTGCTCCGCTCGGGTCGTTCGCGAACGCGGACAGGCCCGCGTCCGCCGGGCGGGGGGCGCCGGCCGGACGGACGCGGGGTGCTGCTGCCTTACGGGTTGGAGCCGACGATCGTCGGGATGGTGGTGGTGCCGGCCACCTTGACGAGGTAGTCGCCCTTGAAGGTCGGCTTGGCGCCGACCGGGACGGCACCGCCGCAGTTGGTGGCCGAGACGACGGTGAGCTCGCCGGCCAGGCTGCTGACGGCGAGCTTGCCCGTCGAGTTGGTGTAGGTGCCGGAGGCCTTGCCCGTGACGCGGAAGGTGCAGGCACCCGCGGTCACCGTGGCGTTGACGTTGTCGATGTAGCCCTTCGAGACGCCGGTCGAGGCGGTGTAGTCGAAGACCTTCACGGCCCACGGCAGGGTCGGGGTGGCGACCACGGTGCCCAGCACGCTGGTGCAGGGCACGCCGGAGGCGCCGAAGACCATGGTGCTGATGGAGCCGACGGTGGCCGGGTTGCCGGTGGCGCTCTGCATCGTGCCGCCGGCGTTCGACTTCGTACACGTCATGGCGATGCCGTTGACGCTGAGCACGATGTTCCCGCTGTTGATCGCGGTGAAGTTGGCCGGGGACGGGGTGACGGTCCAGACCGTGGAGGCCACCGCGGAGGCGGGGCTCACGGCGAGGGCGAACGCGGAGGCGGCGGCTCCCGCGACGACGGCCAGGTTTCTGATCGGCTTCTTCATGGCTCTGGGGTTCTCCTTGGGGATTGACCGGCAGAGGGTGCTTCGGTGGGGGTGCTGCGGCGGGTGCGGACGTGGTCGGCGACCCGGCCGTCCTCCCGCCGCGAAACCAGACGTTACTTGCGGGAAACTTAGCCGAACAATGGCGCGAACCATGATTCTTTGAAGACGGCTTATTGCCTGTCAAGAGGGTGAGCGGTGGCGGGAATCCGCTTGGTTCCGGAGTGCGCAATGTCGACAATTATGATCGATCGTCCGAGGTCGGGCGAGGGGTCGGGCGGGCGTCGGCCGGCATTTCTCCGGGCGGTGACAATCCGGCTCCGCGAATTGTCTCCGCCCTGATAAGGAGACCGTCACCCGGTGCTGTTCCGTGAAAACTCCGGATCCGGTATTGCCCCGCGAGGTTACTCAGCCGTAGCGTTCCCGGGAGTCGACGCTCAGTCGCAGGTCGGCGCCCCATTCTGTCGCGACGGAGACAAGAGCGGACCCCCGCTTTGTCTGCGCGGTGACAAACGCGGAAGCGGATCAATGATTTTGCGCCACAGGTATTGTCCGGGTGATCCAGAACGGCCTACCGTGCGCCCGCGGCGCACGCGCCACGCACGCTTGCTGGAGGTGGGATGGGAATCGAAGTAGTCGTTGAGGGGCTGACCATGTCCTTCGGCAAGCAGAACATCTGGCAGGACGTGTCGCTGACGTTGCCGGCCGGAGAGGTCAGCGTCATGCTCGGC
Organism: Streptomyces sp. NPDC058758; assembly: GCF_042746075.1. Lineage (NCBI taxonomy): Bacteria > Bacillati > Actinomycetota > Actinomycetes > Kitasatosporales > Streptomycetaceae > Streptomyces > Streptomyces sp. NPDC058758. Next base: position 45,328 of record NZ_JBHYPS010000026.1, read on the forward strand.
CCCTCCGGAACCGGAAAGACCGTTTTCCTGAAATCGCTCATCGGACTGCTGAAACCCCAGCGGGGTCGGGTGCTCATCAACGGCGTCGACATGGTCGGCGGGCGCGAACGGGACATCTACGAGACCCGGAAGCTCTTCGGTCTGATGTTCCAGGACGGCGCCCTCTTCGGCTCCATGACCCTCTTCGACAACATCGCCTTCCCGCTGCGCGAGCACACCCGCAAGCGCGAGTCCGAGATCCGGCGCATCGTCATGGAACGCATCGAACTCGTCGGCCTGCTGGGCGCCGAGGGCAAGCTGCCGGGCGAGATCAGCGGCGGCATGCGCAAGCGCGCCGGCCTGGCCCGCGCCCTGGTGCTCGACCCGCAGATCGTCCTGTGCGACGAACCGGACTCCGGCCTGGACCCCGTCCGCACCGCGTACCTCTCCCAGCTGCTGATCGACCTCAACGCGCGGATCGACGCGACGATGCTGATCGTCACCCACAACCTCGACATCGCCGCCACCGTCCCCGACAACATGGGGATGTTCTTCCGGCGCGAACTCGTCACCTTCGGCCCCCGCGAGGTGCTCCTCACCAGCGACGAACCGGTCGTCACCCAGTTCCTCGCCGGCCGCCGCGAAGGCCCCATCGGCATGTCCGAGGAGAAGGACGCCGCCACCCTCGCCGCCGAGGCCGACCTCGCCCCCGCCGGGCCGGCGGACGCCCCCCGCGTCATCGTCCCGCAGCTGGAGCCCTCGCCCGGGCTGCCCCCGCGCGCGGCCGTGATCCGCCGCCGCGAGCGCGTCCTCGGCATGCTGGACACCCTGCCGCCCGCCGCCCGCGCCGCCATCGAGTCCACCTACGCGCGCCACGCCGCCGCGCCGACCGTCCCGCTGCCGTCCGCCGGGGGCGGCGCGTGATCGGCGGGGCGCTGCGGCAGACCGGCCGCCTCTTCGCGCTCGCCGCCGAGGTGAGCCGGGCGGTCTTCCGCAGGCCCTTCCAGTTCCGGGAGTTCGTCGAGCAGTTCTGGTTCGTCGCCAGTGTCACCATCCTGCCGGCCGCCCTCGTCTCCATCCCGTTCGGCGCCGTGATCGCCCTCCAGGTCGGCTCGCTCACCCAGCAGCTGGGCGCCCAGTCCTTCACCGGCGGCGCCTCCGTCCTCGCCGTGATCCAGCAGGCCAGCCCGCTCATCGTCGCCCTGCTCATCTCCGGCGCCGCGGGCTCCGCGATCTGCGCCGACCTCGGCTCCCGCAAGATCCGCGAGGAGCTGGACGCCATGGAGGTCATGGGCGTCTCGCCCGTCCAGCGCCTCGTCGTCCCGCGCGTCCTCGCCACGATGGCCGTCGCCGTGCTCCTCAACGGCATGGTCTCCGTCGTCGGCACCCTCGGCGGCTACTTCTTCAACATCGTGCTCCAGGGCGGCACGCCCGGCGCGTACCTCTCCAGCTTCTCCGCCCTCGCCCAGCTGCCCGACCTCTACGTCAGCGAACTCAAGGCCCTGGTCTTCGGGTTCATCGCGGGCATCGTCGCCGCCTACCGGGGCCTCAACCCGCGCGGCGGCCCCAAGGGCGTCGGCGACGCCGTCAACCAGGCCGTCGTCATCACCTTCATGCTGCTGTTCTTCGTGAACATGGTGCTGACGGGCCTCTACCTCCAGATCGTCCCGCCGAAGGGAGGCTGAGACGATGGCCTCCCCGCTCGCCTGGCTCGACCGCTCCGGCGACCAGCTGCTGTTCTACGTGAGGGCCCTCCTCTGGGTCCCGAGGACCCTGCGCCGCTACCTCAAGGAGGTGCAGCGGCTGCTCGCCGAGGTCGCCTTCGGCTCCGGCGGCCTCGGCGTCGTCGGCGGCACCGTCGGCGTCATGATCGCGATGACGCTCTTCACCGGGACCGTCGTCGGACTCCAGGGCCACGCCGCCCTCGAACAGATCGGCACCGCCGCCTTCACCGGCTTCGTCTCCGCCTACTTCAACACCCGCGAGATCGCCCCGCTCGTCGCCGGCCTCGCCCTCTCCGCGACCGTCGGCGCCGGCTTCACCGCCCAGCTCGGCGCGATGCGGATCAACGAGGAGGTCGACGCCCTCGAAGGCATGGGCATCCGCTCCATGCCCTACCTGGTCACCACCCGCATCATCGCGGGCGTCGTCGCCATCGTCCCGCTCTACGCGATCGGCCTGCTCTCCTCCTACCTGGCCTCCCGCACGGTGACCGTCCTCTTCAACGGACAGTCCCGGGGGACGTACGACCACTACTTCAACCTGTTCCTGTCCCCGACGGACGTCCTGCTGTCGATGCTGAAGGTGCTGATCTTCAGCGTGATGGTGATCGTCGCCCACTGCTACTACGGCTTCCGCGCCTCCGGCGGCCCCGCCGGCGTCGGCATCGCGGTCGGCCGGTCCGTGCGCAACGCCATCGTGCTGATCAGCGTCACCGACTTCTTCCTGTCGCTCGCCATCTGGGGCGCGACCACGACCGTGAAGGTGGCGGGGTGAGATGAACGCTCCACGAGGCCAGACCCTGCGCCGCCGCTCCGCCGGCGTCGTCTTCCTGCTGGTCCCCGCCCTGCTGGCCTGGCTGGCGGTGGCCGTCTACGAAAAGAAGTTCACCGACTCCGACCCGATCACCGTCGAGACCGGCAGCGTCGGCAACGAGATGCACCTCGGCGCCGAGGTGAAGCTCCGCGGCGTCGTCGTCGGCGAGGTCCGCGCCATCGACGCCACCGAGACCGGCGCCCGGCTCACCCTCGCCATGCGGCCCGGCACCCTGGAGCACGTCCCCTCCGACGTCCGCGCGCAGATGCTGCCGACCACGCTCTTCGGCGAGCGGTTCGTGGCCCTCGTGCCGCCAGGGAACCCGTCGACCCGGCCCCTGGGACCCGGCGCCGTCATCCCCGAGGACCGCTCCGGCAACGCCGTCGAACTCCAGCAGGTCCTCGACAACCTGCTGCCGATGCTCACCGCCGTCCAGCCGCAGAAGCTGTCCGCCACCCTGTCGGCCGTCTCCCAGGCCCTCGAAGGCCGCGGCGAGAAGCTCGGCGACACCCTCGCCCGGCTCGACGGCCACCTCAAGAAGTTCAACCCCCACCTGCCCGCCCTCACCCGGGACCTCAAGGAACTCGTGAAGGTCAGCCACCTCTACGCGGACGCCGCCCCGGACATCCTGACGGCGCTCACCGACTTCACCACCACCAGCGGCACCCTCGCCGAGAAGGAGGCGGCGCTCTCCGGCACCCTCGGCGCCACCACCCGCACCGCCCAGGACCTGACCGCCTTCCTGCGGAAGAACAAGGACACCGTCATCCGGCTCGGCGCCACGAGCCGGCCCACCCTGGAACTGCTCTCCGCGCACTCCTCCTCCTTCCCCTGCACCCTGCGCACCCTCGCCCAGTTCGTGCCCGCCATGGACAAGGCGCTCGGCAAGGGCACCAAGCGGCCGGGACTGCACGTGAACGTCACCACCGCGCCCTCCCGCGGCGCGTACCTCCCCGGCCGGGACACCCCGCGGTACGGCTCCGGCGGCGGCCCCCGCTGCTACCCCGTGCCCTACCTCGGCGTCCCCGCCGCCCCCGCCGCCCGCGCGTCCGCCGCCGCCGACCAGGACCTCGGCCCGGCCAACTCCCCGCAGGAGAACGACCTCGTCACCGAACTCCTCGCCCCCGCCGCCGAGAAGAGCCCCGGGGACCTGCCCGACTGGAGCAGCCTGCTCGCGGGCCCGGCCTTCCGCGGAGCGGAGGTGACCCTCCGATGACGACGCAGACGAAGACCGCGAAGCGGAGCCACACCCGGCGCCGCGGACTCACCGGCACCGTCCTCAAGTCCCTCGCGTTCGTCCTGGTCACGGCCCTGGCCACCACCGTGCTCGGGTTCAGCATCGCCAACACCGGCGTCGGCGCCCCCACCCGCTCCTACAAGGCGCTCTTCACCGACGTCACCGGCCTCGTCGCCGGCGACTCGGTGCGCATCGCGGGCGTGAAGGTCGGCGAGGTGACCGACGTGCGGGTCGTCGAGCGGCGCACCGCCCAGGTCACCTTCTCGGTCCGCGAGGACCGCACCCTGCCCCGCTCCGCCACCGCCGCCGTGAAGTACCTCAACATGGTCGGCCAGCGGTACGTCTCCCTCGGCCGCGGCAGCGGCGAACTGACCGGCACCCTGGCGGACGGCGACACCATCCCGCTCGACCGCACCACCCCCGCCCTCGACCTGACCCTGCTGTTCAACGGCTTCAAGCCGCTCTTCGAGGGCCTCTCGCCCGCCGACGTCAACGACCTCGCCGGCTCGCTCGTCCAGGTCCTCCAGGGCGAGAGCGGCACCGTCGACAGCCTGCTGCGCCACATCGGCTCCCTCACCAGCACCGTGGCCGCCAAGGACAAGGTCGTCGGGGAGGTCGTCACCCACCTCAACACCGTCCTCACCACCCTCAACGACCGCGAGGCCGGCTTCGAGGACCTCGTCGTCACCCTCCAGAAGCTCGTCACCGGCTTCAACACCGACCGCAAGCCCCTCGGCGAGGCGGTCCGGGCCATGGGCGACCTCACCACCACCACCGCCGGACTCCTCCAGGACGGGCGGGCCCCCCTGAAGAAGGACATCCGCGAACTCGGCAGGCTCTCCGGCACCCTCGGCGACCACACCCCGCAGATCGAGGACTTCCTGGCCCGCACGCCCGGCAAGCTGACCGCCCTGGCCCGCCTCTCGTCGTACGGCTCGTGGTTCAACCTCTACCTCTGCGAGGCGCGCGTGAGCGGAGTGAAGTCCTCCGACGGCTCCGAGCCGCCGACCGGCATCGCCGTGACGGAACCGAGGTGCCGCGGATGAGCCCCCTCGGCCGGATCAAGCCGGTGAAGGAACGCAACCCCCTCGCGGTCGCCGTCGTCGGACTCGTCCTCCTCGGCCTTCTCGCCACCCTCGCCTACAACGTCGACCGGCTCCCCCTCGTCGGCGGCGACACCTCCTACAGCGCCGACTTCTCCGAGGCCGCCGGGCTCGACTCCGGCGACGAGGTGCGGATCGCCGGCGTCAAGGTCGGCGAGGTCACCGGCGTCACCCTCGACGGCCCCAAGGTCAAGGTGACCTTCGAGGTCGGCGACGCCTGGGTCGGGGACCGGTCCACCGCCGCCATCGCCATCAAGACCCTCCTCGGCGAGAAGTACCTCGCCCTCGACCCGCTGGGCTCCGCCCGCCAGGACCCCGGGACCCGCATCCCGCTCTCCCGCACCACGTCCCCGTACGACGTGACGCAGGCCTTCCAGGACCTCAGCGGCACCATCGACGACATCGACACCGCCCAGCTCGCCGAGAGCTTCCGGACCATCTCCGACACCTTCAAGGACTCGCCGCCGCACGTGCGCAGCGCCGCCGACGGCCTGTCCGAACTGTCGAAGACCGTCTCCAAGCGGGACACCGAACTCGCCCGCCTCCTCGAGAACAGCGACCGCTTCACCAAGACCCTCAAGAACAAGAAGTCCAGCTTCGAGGTGCTCCTGGAGGACGGCGGCTCCCTGCTCGGCGAACTGCAGAAGCGCCGCGACGCCATCCGCGCCCTGCTCAAGGGCAGCCGGGCGCTCGGCACCGAACTCAGCGGCCTCGTCGACGACAACGACCGGCAGCTCGGCCCGACCCTCAAGGCCCTCGGCCGGGTCACCGGCGTCCTGGAGAAGAACAGCGGGCAGCTCGACAAGACGCTCGCGCTCGTCGGCCCGTACTACCGGCTCGTCGGCAACACCCTCGGCACCGGCCGCTGGTTCGACAGCTACCTGTGCGGCGTGGTGCCCCGCGAGTACCTGCCCGCAGGCTCCCTGCCCGCCACCGGCTGCATGCCGCCGAAGCAGAAGACCACGGCGAAGGGGAGCGGTGCCCGATGACCAGGACCAGAAGACCCCTCGTCGCCGGCCTCGCGCTCGCGGTGCTCGCCGCCTGCGGCCTCGTCGCCGTGCGCGTCCTCGACGGGGACGGCATCCGCGTCACCGCCTACTTCGACCGGGCCGTCGGCATCTACGCCGGATCCGACCTGCGGGTCCTCGGCGTCCGCGTCGGAGAGGTCGAGTCGGTGGAGCCCCAGGGCACCCGCGTCCGCGTCGCGCTCCGCCTCGACGAGGGCGTCCGGGTCCCCGCCGACGCCCGCGCCCTCGTCGTCGCCCCCAGCGTCGTCGCCGACCGGTACGTCCAGCTCAGCCCCGCCTACAGCGAGGGCCCCGCCCTCGGCGACGGCGCCGAACTCCCCGCCTCCCGCAACCGCGTCCCCGTCGAGATCGACCAGCTGTACGCCTCCATCACCGACCTGAGCGAGGCGCTCGGCCCGAACGGCGCCAACTCCGCCGGAGCGCTCTCCGCCCTCCTCGACACCGGAGCGAAGAACCTCAAGGGCAACGGCGCCGCCATCGGCACCTCCATCGACCGCTTCGGCAAGGCCGCCAAGACCCTCGACGGCAGCAGCGAGAACCTCTTCGCCACCCTCGCCCAGCTCCAGAGCTTCACCACCATGCTCAAGGAGAAGGACAGCTCCGTCCGCACCGCCCAGGAACGCCTCGACGACGTCGTCGGATTCTTCGCCGAGAACAAGGACGACCTCGCCGGCGCCCTCCAGGAACTCGGCAGGGCCCTCGCCCAGGTGAAGACCTTCATCAAGGACAACCGCGGCGAACTGAAGAAGAACGTCGACCGGCTCGTCCCCCTCACCCAGACCCTCGTCGATCAGCGCGCCTCGCTCGCCGAGGCCCTCGACGTCGCCCCCCTCGCCGCCGGCAACCTCGTCAACGCCTACAACCCGTCCACCCGGACCATCGACGGCCGCGCCAACCTCAACGAGATCAGCATGGGCGGCCCGCTGCTCCCGCTGCCCGTCACCGGAGCCGCCGCCGGCGGAGCCGCCCCCACCGCCGGACCCCCGGCCCCCACCGCACAGGAGGACTGGTGAGACGCCCCCGCCTGCCCTCGGCCAGGGCCGCGGGCGCCGGAGCCGTCGGCGCGGTCGCGCTCGGCCTCGGCCTGGCCGTCGCCCTCGGCGCCGTGCCCTCGGTCCCCGTCCGCTTCGACGGCATCGAGGACCTGCCGCTGCCCGGCGGCGCCGACCTCGGCGCCCACCCCTACACCGTCACCGCCGAGATCGCCGACGTCCTCAGCCTGGTGCCGCAGTCCGCGGTCAAGGTCAACGACGTCGCCGTCGGCCGCGTCACCGCCATCGAACTGGACCCGGCCACCTGGTCCGCCCGCGTCACCCTCAAGATCAACGGCGAGGTCCGGCTCCCCGCCGACACCGGCGCCCGGGTGGAGCAGTCCAGCCTCCTCGGCGAGAAGTACGTCCAGCTGGTCGCCCCGCCCCAGGCAGCCGCCACCGCCCCCCGGGGCACGGTGCAGGCCGCCGCCCGCCGGGACGCCGGCGCCCGCCTCACCGACGGCAGCGTCATCCCGCTGACCCGCACCAACCGCAACACGGAGGTCGAGGAGGTGTTCGGCGCCCTCTCCCTCCTGCTCAACGGCGGCGGCGTCAACCAGCTCAAGACCATCACCCGTGAACTCGACGCGGCGCTCGGCGGACGCGAACCCGAGGTCCGCTCCATGCTCAGGCGGGTGAACACCCTGGTGACGAACCTGGACGCGCACCGCGGCGACATCACCCGCGCCCTCGACGGCCTCAACCGGCTCTCCACCACCCTCGCCGGCCGCAAGAAGGACGTGGACACCATCCTCACCGACCTCTCGCCCGGCCTGAAGACGCTGGAACAGCAGCGGGGTTCGCTGCTCACCATGCTCCGCGCCCTCGACACCCTCTCCGGCGTCGCCGTCTCCACCGTCGAGGCGAGCAAGAAGGACATGATCGCCGACCTCAAGGCCCTCGCCCCGACCCTCACCGCCCTCGCCGACGCCGGCGCCGACCTCCCGGACTCGCTCCAGGTGCTGCTCACGTACCCCTTCACCGACGAGGTCATGAAGGGCATCAAGGGCGACTACCTCAACACCTACCTGTACCTGGCGGCCGAACCCGGCACCGAGGTGATCCCGCCGCTCGTCCCACAGGCGGACCCCACCCCGACGCCCACCCCCACGCCGGCCCCGACGGACCCGGAGGCCCCCGCCGCCCAGCGGCGGGGCGCCGACGGCACCGCCCCGGGCACGCGGTCGCCCCTGCCCCTGCCCCCGGTCCGGACGGCGCCCCCGTCCGGACCGGTCACCACCCCGAAGGACGGAGGCGCGCAGCGGTGATCACCCGTACCGTACGGCTGAAGAACCTCGCGTTCCTCGTCATCGCCGTCACCGTCCTCGCCTTCGTCGGCATCCGCTACGCCGACCTCGGCCGCTACGCCGGAGTGGCCGACCACTACACGGTGCGGGTCCACCTCGCCCGTACCGGCGGCCTGTTCACCCACTCCGACGTCACCTACCGGGGCGTCTCGGTCGGCCGGGTCGGAGCCATCGACCTGACCGCCGACGGGGTCGTCGCCGAACTGCGCATCAAGAAGTCGGCCCCGCGGATCCCCGCCGACGCGCAGGCCGTCGTCGCCGGACTCTCCGCCGTCGGCGAGCAGTACATCGACCTGCGCCCGGACAGCGACGGCGCCCCCTTCCTCGCGGACGGCGCCCGCATCGAGCAGGCCGACACCCAGGTCCCGGCTCCGGTCACCGACGTGCTCAGCAGCATGGACGACCTGACCCGCTCCGTCCCCCTGGACTCGCTGCGCACGGTCGTCGACGAACTCGGCAAGGCCTTCGAGGGCCACGGCGACGACCTCCAGGTCCTCCTGGACAGCGGCAGCGCCTTCGTCCAGGCCGCCGACCGGTCCCTCCCGGCCACCACCCGCCTCATCGAGGACGGCGAGGTCGTCCTGCGCACCCAGGCCGAGGAGAGCCGCGCCATCCGGGACTTCGCCACCGGCGCCCGCGAACTCTCCGCCACCCTCAAGGACTCCGACGCCGACCTGCGCCGGCTCCTCACCGTCACGCCCGACGCCGCCGGCCAGGTCAGCGGCCTCCTCGACGACCTCGACCCCAGCCTGAGCGTCGTCCTCGCCAACCTCCTCACCACCTCCGAGATCGCCCTCACCCGGCAGCGCGGCATCGAGGAACTCCTCGTGAAGTACCCGGCGGCCGTCTCGGCCGGAGCCACCGCCGTGGACGGCGGACGCTTCCACATCGGTCTTGCCGTCACCTTCTTCAAGCCGCTGCCCTGCACCTCCGGCTACGGCGGTACGCGCTACCGCAACGGCCTGGACCTCGGCACCGCGCCCGCCCTCAACACCGGCGCCGCCTGCACCGCCCCCGCGGGCTCCGGCGTCAACGTCCGCGGCTCCGCGCACGCCCCGAAGGGCGACGCCGCGCCCGCCCCGGCCCGTTCCGCCCCGCTGCTGCCGGACGCGCCGCCCCGCAAGGGCGGGGCGAAGCCGGTGCTGCCCGGCGCGCTCGCCCTGCCGGGCGGGTCCGACGGACCGACGGACATGGCCGGGCTCCTCGGTCTGAGGACCGGGAGCGCCCGATGAGGCGGGCCGGGCTCCTCTCCGCCGCCGCCCTCGCCGTCGCCGCCGGCTTCTGCGCCACCGGCGCCTGGACCTACGTCCAGGCCCGCACCGACCAGGAGCTGGCCTTCGGCCGCGAGCGGGACACGGCCCTCGCCGAGGGCCGGCAGCGCCTCACCGTCCTCAACTCCCTCGACGCCTCCACCCGCGAGCGCGCCGAGGCGGGCATCCAGGCCTGGCGCGACGCGTCCGCCGGCCCGCTCCGCGCAGAGCTGGGCCGCACCGAGCCCGCGGTGGGGGCCTCGGCCCGCGCCACCGTCACCGAGGCCGCCCTCACCGCCCTCGACGCGCGCGCGGGGACGGCGAAGCTCATCGCGACCGTGCGCGTCGACGTCACCCCGAAGGGCGGCACCGCCACCACCGACCGCAAACGCCTGGAGGCCGTCCTGACCCGCACCGGCGAGCACACCTGGCAGGTGGCGGCGCTCAGCGCGGTGCCCGTCGCCGGAACCGAGGAAGGCGGGAACGAGTGAGCCGAACGCTGCCGACCCCCGAAACGGAAACCGGGCCCGAGAAGACGGCCGGGCCCGAGAAGACGGCCGGGCCCGGAACCGAAGACGGAACCGAGCCCGACCCCGCAACCGAGCCCGAGCCCGGGACCGGGGAGGCCGCCGGGGACGAGGAGGCGGCCGAGGACGGTACCGGCGCCGGCCCCCGCCGCCCCGCCGGCGTCCGCCGCAAGGCCGCCCTCGCCACCGCCCTCGCCGTCCTCCTCCTCGGCGGCGGCGCCTTCTTCCACGGCGCCCACCAGCTCCGGTCGACGCCGTCGGCGCGGAACCAGGCGCTCACCGACGCCGCCGCGACCACCCGCGTCGGGGGCGACGTCGCGGAGGGCCTCGCCCGGATCTTCTCCTACACGCCCACCAGCTCCGACGCCGCCGAACGCAGCGCCGGGACCGTACTGGCCGGCCGCGCCGCCCGCCAGTACGCCGACCTGTTCGCCCAGGTCCGCAAGAGCCTGGTGGAGCAGCGGATCACCCTCTCCACCCAGGCCGTCCGCACCGGCGTCATCGAGCTCGACGGGGACACCGCGCGCCTCCTCGTCTTCCTCGACCAGGTCTCGCGCCGGGACAGGGCCGCGGCCACCTCCGCGGCGGCCCAGCTCACCGTCACCGCGCGGTTCCAGGACGACCGGTGGCTGATCACCGACATCAAGGCCCGCTGACCATGGGCGGGAGACGGGAGCACCTCATGACACGCGCGGTCCGCACTCCGGCCGGCACCCGGCCGGCCCTGGCCGCGGCCCTCGTGCTCACCCTCGTCGCGGGCGGCTTCGCGGCCTGGACCGGCCAGGGCTGGTACGCCGCGGCCCACGACGACACCGCCGCGTACGCCGCCGAACGCGACCGGGCGCTCGCCGCGGGGGAGCAGGCCGTGCAGAACCTCAACACGCTCGACCACCGGCAGGTCGACCGGGGGCTGGACCTCTGGGAGTCCTCCACCACCGGCGAGCTGCACGAGCAGCTCGTCGGCGGCCGGGAGGAGTTCGCCGACCAGGTGAAGGCGGCGAAGACGGTGACGACGGCGCGGGTGCTGTCCGGCGCCGTCACGGAACTCGACGACCGGTCGGGGCGGGCCCGGCTGCTCGTCGCCCTCCGCGTCACCGTCACGACGCCGGACAACAAGAGCACCGACAAGGACAGCCGCATGCTGGGCGAACTCACCCGCGCCGACGGGCAGTGGAAGCTCAGCGGTCTGGGGCAGGCCCCCGTGGGGGGCACGGCGGCCGGCTGACGCCCGGCCGCCCCCGAGAGCCGCCAGCACCCGAAAGGACACCGCACCATGCCGACGCCCCGCCACCACCTCAACCGCGAGCGCCGCCGCCAGGCCCGCGCCGACCAGCCGGCCGCCGACGCCAAGGCCCCCGTCGGCCTCCTGACCGGGCCCGCGCCGGCGCCGCGACGGCGCACGGCGGCGAAGCCCGTACCGGAGGAGGGGGGGTCCGGGGCGGCGGAGCGGCACGGGGACGGCCGGGAGGCCCGGCCGCGGCGGCACCGCGTCCCCCTCCTCGTCCTGTGCGTCCTGACCCTCCTGCTCGGCGGCTTCGCGGGTTGGGCGCAGAGCAGGGCGGGCGAGCTGCGCGACGACCCGGCGCGCGGGAACACGGCCCTCACCGACCCGGCCCGCACCAGCGAGATCAAGGGGCAGACGGCCGTGGCGGTCGCCGCCCTCTTCTCCTACGACCACACCGACGCCGCCGCCTTCGAGCGGGCCGGGAAGACCTTCCTCACCGGCAAGGCCGTCGAGCAGCACCGGACGCTCTTCGCCGGGGTGCTGGCCCAGGCCGCCGCGCAGAAGTCGGTGATCACCACGACCGTCACCGACAGCGCGGTCGAGCGGATCGACGGTGACCGCGCCCGCGTGCTGGTCTACGCGGACCAGAGCAGCGTGAGCACGGCCGGCACCCCGAAGCCGAAGGCGGGCAAGGGGCAGCCGAAGGCCCAGGCCCAGGCCCAGTCCCAGGACCAAGGGGTCTACGCGGGCGCGATGTTCGCCGTGGACGTCGTCCGGCGCGACGGGACCTGGCTGGTCGAGGGCATCGACACCTTCGGCCGCTGAGCCGCCCGGCCTAGCGCGGCCGGGTCGCGACGAGCACGGTCGCGTACCGGTCCTCGCAGGTCTCGAACCGGGGCGTCAGGCCGTGCGCGGCGACGGCGTCGGCCGCCGCCCCGGTCTGCCGCTCGCTCGTCTCGACGAACAGCCGCCCGCCCGGTGCCAGCCAGGCGGGCGCCTCGGCGGCCACCCGGCGCAGCACGTCGAGACCGTCGGCGCCGCCGTCGAGCGCGACGAGCGGTTCGTGCTCGCGCGCCTCGGGCGGCAGCAGGCCGACCTCCTCGGTCGGCACGTACGGCACGTTGGCGACCAGGATCTCCACCCGCCCGCGCAGCTCGTCGGGCAGCGGCGCGAAGAGGTCGCCCTCGTGGACGCGGCCGCCGCGCGGCTCGACGTTCCGGCGGGCGCAGCGGACGGCGGCGGGCTCGATGTCCGCGGCGTGGACCCGCGCGTCCGGGACGGCCGACAGCAGCACCGCGCCTGCCGCGCCGGAGCCGCAGCACAGGTCGACGCAGAGCGCGCCGGGCGCGGCCAGCGCCACGGCCCGCTCGACGAGGAACTCGGTGCGCCGCCGGGGCACGAAGACCCCGGGGTCGACGGCGATCCGCAGCCCGGCGAAGTCCGCCCAGCCGACGACGTGTTCCAGGGGGAGGCCGCCGGCCCGCCGCTCGACGAGCACGTCGAGTTCGGCGGCGTCACGGGCGGCTTCGATGAGGAGTTCCGCCTCGTCCTCGGCGAACACGCAGCCCGCGGCGCGGAGTCGGGAGACGATGGTGGGGCGGAGGGAGACGGTGGGGTCGAGCGACATGGGGGAGAGACCTTCCGGGAAGCCGTGCGGAGGCTCCCGCGGCCGCTACGACCGGACCGGTGCGACGGCCGCCGAGGGGGAGCTTCCTGCCTGCGTGGTGCGGATCGAACCCACCTCCTTCGGTTGCCGTGTGCGGAGCCCGATGATCGTACCCCAGGGCCGGCGCCGGGCCGCGGCCCGGCGCCGGCCCGTGCGGGACTCAGCCGAGCAGCGCCTCGATGGCCGCGACGACCTCGGGGGCCTCCGGCTCGGTGCGCGGGCGGAAGCGGGTGACGGTGCCGTCGGCGGAGATCAGGAACTTCTCGAAGTTCCACTGCACGTCACCGGCCTCGCCGTCGGCGTCCGCGACCCGCGTCAGCTCGGTGTAGAGCGGGTGCCGGCCGTCGCCGTTGACCTCGGTCTTCTCCAGGAGCGGGAAGGTGACGCCGTACGTCGTCGAGCAGAAGCTCTGGATCTCCTCGGCCGTACCCGGCTCCTGCCCGAGGAACTGGTTGCAGGGCACGCCCACGACGGTGAGCCCGCGCTCGCCGTACGTCTTCTGGAGCCGCTCCAGGCCTTCGTACTGCGGGGTGAGGCCGCACTTGGAGGCCACGTTCACGACCAGCACGGCCTTGTCCCGGTAGTCGGCCAGGGAGACCGGCTCGCCGGCCAGGTTCTTCAGCGGGATGTCGTACAGACTCATGGGGGCTCCTCGTCGAGACTAGGGTGTGATGACAACATGAGTGAAGAACCCCTGGCAATCGCGGTCGATTCCGCCCCCGGCGCGTCGCGCCGCCTCGTCCGCTGCCGCCTCTGCGGCCGCCCCCTGACCGGCGCGGACTCCCGCCGTACGGGACTGGGCCCCACCTGCGACGCCAAGCTCCACCCGCCGGCCCCCGACATCCGCACCCGCCGCCACGAGGTAGACCAGGACCCGCTGCCGGGCCTGGACCCCTAGCCGGCCGAGGCGATGAGCCCGGAGTACGCCGGCCACCGCTCCTCCTGCCCGAGCGCCAGCAGCGCGACCTTGCGGGCGAGCAGGGGATCGGGGTGGGCGGCGAGCCGGGCGGGCGCGTGCTCGACGAGCCAGGCCTGGAGCTCGGGCAGGAGGACGCCGTCCAGGTCCATGTACCAGGGCAGGACGGACGAGTCGTCGTTGAGCAGGTCCTCGATCCGGTACGCCACCCAGTCGGCGAGGTGCCGGTCCGCCGTCCCGCCCCGGGGCGCGGCCGCCCAGACGTCGTGCACGGGCGCGAGCGACCGGTGGATCTCCACGCACAGCTCCCACACCGCCCCCACCCCGTACACGGGCGCGGGGTCGGCGAGCGTCTCCCGCCACCACACGTCGAGGAAACCGGCGATCGCCCCGGCCTGCTCGGCGGGCCATTCCTGCCACCGCACCCGGCCGAGACCGGCGGGGGCGTACCCCATGCCGGAGAACCGGCCGTCCGCGAGGTGGTGGAGGAACTCCGGCAGCACCCGCCGCAGCACCGCCGGGTGGTCGCCGAAGTGCCCGGGCTCCTTGTGGAAGAACCGGCGTGCCAGGTCGTCGCCCAGCGGCGTCCGGGGCACCGCGAGGAGCGCCAGCTCCTCCGCCCCGTAGCAGCGGAGGCACCCGTCGGCGGGAGCCGTCATGCCGCCGAAGACGGCGTCGACGCGGCGGAGGGCGGCGGTCAGTGCGGGAGAGGTCACGGCGTGGTCCTGACGGGACTCCGTCCGGGGCGGCGCCCGGCGAAGAGCGCGACGATACCGGTCGCCAAAAGCGGTGGCCAGGGATTTAACGTTCCGTCAGGGTGGTCCGTCATGAGAGCGAAACCCGCGGCACACCACCCATCGGAGTCCTGAACATGTCCACCCTGCGCGTCACCGCCGAAGTCCTCACCGTCCACCCCCACCCGAACGCCGACGCCCTCGAACTGGCGCAGGTCGGCCTCTACCGGGCCGTCGTCGCCAAGGGCGCCTACCGGACCGGGGACACCGCCCTCTACATCCCGGAGCAGGCGGTGCTGCCCGCCGGGCTCGTCGCCGAGCTGGGGCTGACCGGGCGGCTGGCCGGGAAGGCCTCGGACCGGGTGAAGGCGGTGCGGCTGCGCGGGGAGCTGTCGCAGGGGATCGTGTGCCGGCCGGGCGCGCTGGCCGGGGTCGACCTGGCGCGGGCCGCCGCCGACGGGACCGACTTCGCGGAGGCGCTCGGGATCACCAAGTGGGTGCCGCCGGTCCCGCCGACCATGAGCGGCGACGTGGAGGCCGCGCCCGACCTGCTGCCCTGGGTCGACATCGAGAACCTGCACCGCTACCCCGGAATCTTCGAGCCCGGCGAGGCGGTCGTCCTCACCGAGAAGATCCACGGCACGGCCTGCCTGCTGACGCACGTCGCCGGGGAGGGGCGGACGTACGTGTCCTCCAAGGGCTTCGGCGGCAAGGGCCTCGCCCTCCGGGAGGACCCGCGCAACCTGTACTGGCGGGCCGTCCGCGCGCACGGCCTGCCCGCCGTCGCCGCGCGGCTCGCCGCCCGGCTCGGGGCGACCCGCGTCGGCCTCTTCGGGGAGGTGTACGGCTCCGGCGTCCAGGACCTGGCGTACGGCGCCGACGCCCGCCGCGAGGCCGTCGGCTACGCCCTCTTCGACGTCTCCGCCGAGATCGACGGGCAGGTCCGCTGGCTGGACCCGGCCGAGGTCCTGGAGCCGGGCGAGGTGCCGCTCGTACCGCGCCTGTACGAGGGCCCGTACGACCCGGACACCGTCCTCGCCCACGCGAGCGGCGCCGAGACCGTCTCCGGGCGCTCCGCCCACCTCCGGGAGGGCGTCGTCGTCCGGCCGGCCGTCGAGCGGTACAGCCCGGTCACCGGCGGCCGGGCCGTCGCCAAGGCGGTCAGCCCGGCCTACCTCACCCGCAAGGGCGGCACCGAGTACGAGTGACGCGGCCGGTCAGGACAGCGCGCGGAACAGGCCCTCCTGGACCACCGAGACGAGCATCCGGCCCTCCCGGTCGTAGATCCGGCCCCGGGCCAGTCCCCGGCCGCCGGTCGCGACCGGGGACTCCTGCTCGTACAGGAACCACTCGTCGGCCCGGAAAGGCCGGTGGAACCACATCGCGTGGTCCAGGGACGCCATGTCGAAGCCGCGCGGGCCCCAGAGCGGCTCGACCGGGATCCGCACGGCGTCGAGCAGGGTCATGTCGGAGGCGTACGTCACCGCGCAGGTGTGCACCAGCGGGTCGTCGCCCAGCGGCCCGACCGCCCGCATCCACACCGCGCTGCGCGGGTCCGCGCCCTCGACCTCGTCCTTCGTCCAGCGCAGCCGGTCGACGTACCGGATGTCGAAGGGCTGGCGGCGGGCCATCCGCTCCAGCGCCTCCGGCAGCGCCCCGAGGTGGTCCCGGATCTCGTCCGCCAGCCTCGGCAGGCTCTCCGGGTCCACCAGGTGGCGCGGCGGCAGCTGGTGCTCGAAGCCCGCCTCCTCCGGGAGGTGGAAGGAGGCCGTCAGGTTGAAGATCGTCCGGCCCTCCTGGACGGCCGTGACCCGGCGGGTCGTGAAGGAGCGCCCGTCCCTGACCCGTTCCACCTGGTAGACGATCGGCACGCCCGGCCGGCCCGGCCGCAGGAAGTAGGCATGCAGCGAGTGCACCGGCCGGTCCGCGTCCACGGTCCGCCCGGCCGCCACCAGGGCCTGCCCGGCGACCTGCCCGCCGAAGACCCGTTGCAGCGACTCCTGCGGACTGTGCCCGCGGAAGATGTCGACCTCGATCCGCTCCAGGTCGAGCAGGTCCACGAGCTTCTCGGCGGGATTGGTCACGAGCGTCCTCCTCGGGAAGGGTCTACAGCTGTCCGACCGACGTCACGCGGACGACCGCCCGGCCCTCCTCGTCGGAGGCCGCCAGGTCCACCTCCGCGCTGATGCCCCAGTCATGGTCGCCGTTCGGGTCGGCGAAGGTCTGCCGGACGCGCCACAGGCCGTGCGCCGCGTCCTCCTCGATCGCGAGCAGCTTCGGGCCGCGCGCGTCCGGGCCCGTCCCCAGGTCGTCGTACTCGTCCCAGTACGCGTCCATCGCCTCGCCCCACGCGTCCGCGTCCCAGCCGGACTCGGCGTCCATCTCGCCCAGCTCGCCGACCTTGTCGAGCGCCGCCAGCTCCACCCGCCGGAACATCGCGTTGCGCACCAGGACGCGGAAGGCGCGCGCGTTGGCCGTGACCGGCTTGACCTGGTCGGCCTTCTCCTGCGCCTCCTCGGCGGTCTGGACCTCCGGGTTGGCCAGCTGCTCCCACTCGTCGAGCAGCGAGGAGTCCACCTGGCGCACCATCTCGCCGAGCCAGGCGATCAGGTCCTCCAGGTCGTCCGTCTTGAGGTCGTCCGGGATGGTGTGGTCGAGCGCCTTGTACGCGCTCGCCAGGTAGCGCAGCACGATGCCCTCGGTCCGGGCCAGCTCGTAGTGGGAGGTGAACTCCGTGAAGGTCATGGCCCGTTCGTACATGTCGCGGATGACCGACTTCGGCGACACCGGGTGGTCGCCGACCCACGGGTGCGACTTCCGGTACACGTTGTACGCGTGCCAGAGCAGCTCCTCCAGCGGCTTCGGGTACGAGACCTCCTGGAGCCGTTCCATCCGCTCCTCGTACTCGACGCCGTCCGCCTTCATCCGCCCGACGGCCTCGCCGCGCGCCTTGTTCTGCATGGCGGCGAGGATCTGGCGCGGGTCGTCGAGCGTCGACTCGACGACCGACACCATGTCGAGGGCGTACGACGGGGACTCCGGGTCGAGCAGGTCGAAGGCGGCCAGCGCGAACGTCGACAGCGGCTGGTTCAGCGCGAAGTCCTGCTGGAGGTCGACGGTCAGCCGGATGTGGCGGCCCTCCGCGTCCGGCGTGTCCAGCTGCTCCACCACGCCGCCGTCGAGCAGCGAGCGGTAGATCGCGATGGCCCGCCGGATGTGCCGCAGCTGCGCCTTGCGCGGCTCGTGGTTGTCCTCCAGGAGCTTGCGCATCGCCTCGAAGGCGTTGCCGGGCCGGGCGATCACCGACAGCAGCATGGTGTGGGTGACCTTGAAGCGGGAGGTCAGCGGCTCCGGCTCGGCGGCCTGAAGCTTCTCGAAGGTGGTGTCGCTCCAGGCGACGAAGCCCTCGGGGGCCTTCTTGCGGACCACCTTGCGGCGCTTCTTCGGGTCGTCGCCGGCCTTCGCGAGCGCCTTCTCGTTCTCGATGACGTGCTCGGGGGCCTGCGCCACCACGAAGCCGGCGGTGTCGAAGCCGGCCCGGCCGGCCCGGCCCGCGATCTGGTGGAACTCGCGGGCGCGCAGCGTGCGCACCCGGTTGCCGTCGTACTTGGTGAGGGCGGTGAAGAGCACGGTGCGGATCGGCACGTTCACGCCGACGCCGAGGGTGTCGGTCCCGCAGATCACCTTGAGCAGGCCCGCCTGCGCCAGCTTCTCCACGAGCCGCCGGTACTTCGGCAGCATGCCGGCGTGGTGCACGCCGATGCCGTGGCGGACGTAGCGGGAGAGGTTCTGGCCGAACTTGGTGGTGAAGCGGAAGTTGCCGATCAGCTCGGCGATCCTGTCCTTCTCCTCGCGCGTGCACATGTTGATGCTCATCAGCGACTGCGCCCGCTCGACGGCCTGCGCCTGCGTGAAGTGCACGATGTAGACGGGCGCCTGCTTGGTCTCCAGGAGCTCGGTCAGGGTGTCGGTGATGGGCGTGAGCCGGTACTCGTACGAGAGCGGCACCGGCCGGGTCGCCGAACGGACCACCGAGGTCGGGCGGCCGGTGCGCCGGGTGAGGTCCTTCTCGAACATCGACACGTCGCCGAGCGTCGCCGACATGAGGACGAACTGCGCCTGGGGGAGTTCCAGCAGCGGGATCTGCCAGGCCCACCCCCGGTCCGCCTCGGCGTAGAAGTGGAACTCGTCCATGACGACCTGGCCGATGTCGGCGTCCTTGCCGTCGCGCAGCGCGATCGAGGCCAGCACCTCGGCCGTACAGCAGATGACCGGCGCGTCCGCGTTCACGGAGGCGTCGCCGGTCAGCATGCCGACGTTCTCCGTGCCGAAGATCTTGCACAGGTCGAAGAACTTCTCCGACACCAGCGCCTTGATCGGCGCCGTGTAGAAGGTGACCTGGTCGTTCGCGAGCGCCGTGAAGTGCGCTCCGGCCGCCACCAGCGACTTCCCGGACCCGGTCGGGGTCGACAGGATGACGTTCGCCCCCGAGACCACCTCGATCAGCGCCTCCTCCTGCGCCGGGTAGAGCGAGATGCCGCGCTCCTCGGCCCAGGAGGAGAAGGCCTCGAAGAGGGCGTCGGGGTCGGCGGTCGGCGGCAGCTGATCGATAAGGGTCACGTCCCCATCTTGCCTGCATTCCGCCCGGATGAGGGAACCGGCCGTCGAACGTGAAGATCACGCCCGATAGGCTGCTCCGTCGACCGGTCGTCAACTCGGCGCCGGCAGGGGAGAAACGGGGCGGAACCGACCATGATGGGACCGGCGCACTCGCTGTCCGGAGCGGCGGCCTGGCTGGGCGTGGGAGCCGCCGCGGCCGCCTTCGACCACCCGATGCCCTGGCCGGTGCTGCTGGTCGGCGCGCTGCTCTGCGCGGGCGCGGCCCTCGCCCCCGACCTGGACCACAAGTCGGCCACCATCTCACGCGCCTTCGGCCCCGTCTCGCGGGGCCTGTGCGAGATCGTCGACAAGCTGTCGTACGCCGTCTACAAGGCGACCCGCAGCCCCCAGGACCCGCGCCGCTCCGGCGGCCACCGCACCCTCACCCACACCTGGCTGTGGGCGGTCCTCATCGGCGGCGGCTGCTCGGTCGCGGCCGTCACCGGCGGCCGCTGGGCGGTCCTCGCGATCCTCTTCGTCCACCTCGTCCTCGCCGTCGAGGGCCTGCTGTGGCGGGCCGCGCGGATGTCCAGCGACATCCTGGTGTGGCTGCTCGGCGCGACGAGCGCCTGGATCCTCGCCGGGGTCCTGGACCAGCCGGGCAACGGCTCGGACTGGCTCTTCACCGGCCCCGGCCAGGAGTACCTGTGGCTGGGCCTGCCGATCGTCCTCGGCGCCCTCGTCCACGACGTCGGCGACGCGCTCACCGTCTCCGGCTGCCCGATCCTGTGGCCGATCCCCATCGGCCGCAAGCGCTGGTACCCGATCGGCCCGCCGAAGGGCATGCGCTTCCGGGCCGGCAGCTGGGTCGAGCTGAAGGTCCTCATGCCGGCCTTCATGGTCCTCGGCGGCGTCGGCGGGGCCTCGGCGCTCGGCTTCTTCTAGCACGGCCCGGCCCCCGCCGGGCCGTGCCCCGCCCCGGGGATAACACGGTGTTATGGACGAACGGGATTACCCCGGTGTCCGGCGCGTGACGACCCTGGTTCCACCCACTCCCCCCACAGGCGGCACGTCCGCGTGCCGTCGGAGACGAGGAACCTTGCGTACGCACCGCATATGGGCGTCCGCCGCCGCCGCGGCGCTCTCCGTGCTCGCCCTGTTCGCGCCCGCCGCCACCGCGGCGGAGACTCCCGCCCCCGCCGCCGGCACCACGGCCGTCCAGCCGATCATCGGCGGAGGCTACGCCCAGAGCGGCCCCTGGGCGGCCCGGCTGCTCTCCAACGGCAGGGAGACCTGTTCCGCGACGATCATCGCCCCCACCTGGATCCTGACGGCCAAGCACTGCGTCACCGGGGGCGGCCTCTCCTTCCGGATCGGCAGCCTGGACCAGCACAGCGGCGGCACCCTCGCCAACGGGGTCCAGACCTACACCCACAGCGCCGACCTCGCGCTGGTCCGCCTGGACCGCTCCGTGACGGCGACCTACGCCCGGCTCGGCCAGCCCGGCTCCGTGACCGTCGGACAGAACGTCCAGGTCTACGGCTGGGGCGCCACCTCCCAGTGCGGCTCCGAGGCCACCTGTCAGTCCCGCTACCTCAAGGTCGCCAACGTGACGGTGACCGGAGGCTGCCGCGACGCGTACGGCGGCTCGGCGATCTGCGCCCGGCGCGGCGACGGCATCACCGCCGGCGGCGACTCCGGCGGCCCGATGATGGCGAACGGCGTCCAGGTCGGCGTGGCCTCCACCAGCGACCGCCAGACGACCACCGCCTACACCAACGTGACGGCCTACCGGTCCTGGATCCAGTCGGTCGCGGGCGTCTGACCGCCCGGACGGCCGTGCCCCGCCCCGCCGGGCGGGGCACGGCCGTCGCCCGGCGGGGCCGGGACCGGATCAGCCGTGCCAGGACCGCCACAGGGCCGCGTACGCGCCGTCCGCCGCGACCAGGTCGTGGTGGCTGCCCAGCTCGCTGACCCGGCCGTTCTCGACCACCGCGATCAGGTCGGCGTCGTGCGCGGTGTGCAGCCGGTGCGCGATCGCCACCACCGTCCGCCCGTCCAGGACCCGGCCGAGCGAGCGCTCCAGGTGCCGGGCCGCGCGCGGGTCGAGGAGCGAGGTCGCCTCGTCCAGGACCAGCGTGTGCGGATCCGCCAGGACCAGCCGGGCCAGCGCGATCTGCTGCGCCTGGGCCGGGGTCAGCGCCCTGCCGCCCGAGCCGACCTCGGTGTCCAGGCCCGCGTCGAGCCCGCGCGCCCAGCCGTCCGCGTCCACCGCGCCCAGCGCCGCCCACAGCTCCGGGTCCCCGGCCGCCGGGCGGGCCAGCAGCAGGTTGTCGCGGAGGGTGCCGACGAAGACGTGGTGCTCCTGGTTGACCAGCGCCACGTGCGTGCGGACCCGCTCGGCCGGCATCCGCGCCAGCTCGGCCCCGCCCAGCGTGACGGCGCCCGAGCGCGGACCGTAGATGCCCGCGAGGAGCCGGCCCAGCGTCGACTTGCCCGCCCCGGACGGGCCGACCAGGGCCAGCCGCGTGCCGGGCGCCACCGCGAGCGACACCCCGTGCAGCACGTCCACGCCCTCCCGGTAGCCGAAGCGCACGTCGGCCGCCTCGACCGCGCGGCCCTCGGGCTCCACCGACCCGTCGCCGGGCTCCGGCTCGATGTCCCGCACGCCCACCAGCCGGGCCAGCGACACCTGCGCGACCTGGAGCTCGTCGTACCAGCGCAGCACGATCCCGATCGGGTCGACCAGCATCTGCGCGAGCAGCGCTCCGGTGGTCAGCTGCCCGATGTCCATCCAGCCCCTGAAGACGCAGAACCCGCCGATGGCGAGGACCCCGCACAGCACCGTCGAGTGCGTCGCGGTGACGACCGGGAAGAGCACCGACCGCAGGTAGAGCGTGTACCGCTCCCACCGCGTCCACTCCCGGATCCGCCGGTCCGACAGCGCCACCCGGCGCGCGCCCAGCCGGTGCGCCTCGACCGTGCGGCCCGCGTCGACCGTCTCGGCGAGCGCGGAGGCCACCGCCGCGTACCCGGCCGCCTCCGAGCGGTACGCGGCGGGCGCCCGCTTGAAGTACCAGCGGCAGCCGGTGATCAGCAGCGGCGCGGCGATCACCACGGCCAGGGCGAGCGGCGGCGCCGTGAAGGCGAGCCCGCCGACCAGCAGCCCGGCCCACACCACGCCGACCACCAGCTGCGGCACCGCCTCGCGCATCGCGTTGGCCAGCCGGTCCACGTCGGTGGTGATCCGGGACAGCAGGTCGCCGGTGCCGGCCCGCTCCAGGACGCCCGGCGGCAGGCCGACGGCGCGGACCAGGAAGTCCTCCCGCAGGTCGGCCAGCATCTCCTCGCCGAGCATCGCCCCGCGCAGCCGGACCAGCCGCACGAAGAACGTCTGCACCGCGAGCGCCACGGCGAACAGCGCGACCGCGCTCCCCAGGTGGAGCTCCCGCGCGCCCTCGGCGAGCCGGTCCACCACCTGGCCGAGGACGTAGGGGCCCGCCATGGAGGCGGTCACGGCGACCGTGTTCACGACGACGAGCAGCACGAAGGCGCGGCGGTGCCGGCGCAGCAGTCCGCGGACGTAGGCCCGGACGGTCGTGCCGGCGGCGACGGGCAGGGTGGTGGCGGTCGTCGGGGCCGCCGGGTCGTACGCGGGCGGCGCCAGGCCGATCATGCGGTTTCCCCTTCCAGTGCTTCGGGTCCGGCCGCCGTCGCGGCCAGCTCGTCCTCCGTCTCCCGGGTGACGACCGCCCGGTAGCGCGGCTCCCGCGCCAGGAGCTCGCGGTGGGTGCCGTGGGCGACGGCCCGGCCCTCGTGGACCAGGACCACCCGGTCCGCGAGGTCCAGGAGCAGCGGCGACGAGGCCAGCACCACGGTGGTCGCCCCCGACCGCAGCTTGCGGACCCCGGCCGCGACGCGGGACTCGGTGTGCGAGTCGACCGCCGAGGTCGGCTCGTCGAGGACGAGCACCTCCGGGTCGGTCACCAGGGACCGGGCGAGGGCGAGGCGCTGGCGCTGGCCGCCGGAGAGCGAGCGGCCCCGCTCGGTGATCCGGGTCCGCATCGGGTCGCCGCCGGTGTCCACCGACGCCTGCGCGAGCGCGTCGAGCACGTCGTCGCACTGGGCGGCGGCGAGCGCGTCCTCCGGCCGGACCGCGCCGGACGCGGGCACGTCGAGCAGCTCGCGCAGGGTGCCGGAGAGCAGCACCGGCTCCTTGTCCTGGACGAGGACGGCCGTCCGGGCCGCGTCCAGCGACAGCTCGTCGAGCGGCACCCCGCCGAGGCGTACGGAGACGTGGTCGTCGCCCGGCTCGGCCGGATGCCCGCCGAGCCGCTCCGCCAGCCGGCCGGCCGCGTCCGGGTCGCCGCACACCACGGCGGTGAGCAGACCGGCGGGGGCGATCAGCCCGGTCAGCGGGTCGTACAGGTCACCGGCCGCCTTCGGCTCCCGCCCGCCGCCGGCCGGCGCGGTGGTCCGGCTCAGCGCCAGGACCCGCGCCGCGCGCTTCGCGGAGGGCCGCGAGAAGGCGTAGGCCATCGCGATCTCCTCCACGTTCCGCAGCGGGTGGTGGGTGAGCGCCACCGCGCCGTAGACGGTGACCAGCGCCCCGACGGTGATCGTGCCGTCGAGCGCGAGCCGGGCGCCGTACGCGACCACGGCGATCAGCAGCAGGCCCGGCAGCAGCACCTGGACGGCTGCGATCAGGGCCCACATGCGGGCGCTGCGGACGGCGGCCCGGCGGACCTCCTGGGAGGCGGTCCGGTAGCGGCCGAGGAACAGCTCCTCGCCGCCGATGCCCCGCAGCACGCGCAGTCCGGCGACCGTGTCGGAGGCGAGTTCGGTGGCCTTGCCGGCCTTCTCGCGCTGCTCGTCGGCCCGGCGGGTCGCGCGCGGCAGCAGCGGCAGCGCGGCCAGGGCGAGCGCGGGGACGCCCACCGCGACGACGAGGCCGAGCGCCGGTTCGTACACGACGAGCCCGACGCAGACGGCCAGGAGGGTGAGGACGGCGGCGGCGAAGCGCGAGAACGCCTCGACGAACCAGCCGATCTTCTCGACGTCGCCGGTGGAGACGGCGACGACCTCGCCGGCCGCGACCCGCCGGGTCAGCAGCGAGCCCAGCTCGGCGGTCCTGCGGGCGAGGAGCTGCTGGACCCGCGCGGCGGCGGTGATCCAGTTGGTGACGGCGGTGCGGTGCAGCATCGTGTCGCCGACGGCGATGCCGAGGCCGAGCGCCACGAGGACGCCGCAGCCGAGGGCGAGCCGCCCGCCGTCGCGGTCGATGACGGCCTGCACGGCGAGGCCGACGCCGACCGGCAGTCCGGCGATGGACAGCTGGAGCACCAACCCCCACAGCAGGGACCTCGCCTGCCCGCCGAGCTGCATGCGCCCCAGCCAGATCAGGAACCGGGTGCCCGAGCGGACGTCGGGCACCCCCGGGTCGGCGTACGGGAGTCGATGGATCTGCATGACGTCCCCAGGGGTGCTCGGGGGCGGACGGGGGGTGGGCCGGCGCACGCGGGCGCGCGTCGGCGGGGGTCCCGGCGAGGGACCCCGTGGGTGCGGACCCCGGGGTGCGGGATCCGTGCCAGGTTCGCCCTCCGCCGGGCCCCGCGGCAACGGATTTTCCGGCTCCGGCTCCGGCGGTACGGGGCGAGCCGGTCCGCCCCGCCCGTCACCCCTGCCCCGCGGACTCCTCAGGCCGCCGCTGCCCGGGGACGCCCCGGTCGTTCTGGAGCTCCAGGAGCTCCCGGAAGAGCCCCGGCGCCGCAGAGAGTTCGTCGAAGGTGCCCTCCTGCACGATCCGGCCGTGGCCGAGGACGACGATCCGGTCGGCGACCGCCACGTTGGCCAGCCGGTGGGTCACGAGCACGACCGGCCGCCCCTCGGCGACCTCCCGCAGCCCGGCGAAGATCCGGTGCTCGGCGCGGGCGTCGAGCGCGCTCGTGGGCTCGTCGAGGACGAGCACCCCCGGCCGGTAGAACGCCCGGGCGATCGCGATCCGCTGCCACTGCCCGCCCGACAGCTCGACCCCGCCGAACCACTCCCGGGCCAGCAGCGTCCCCCAGCCGCTGCGCAGCCCGTCCACCACCTCGTCCGCCCCCGACCGCTCGGCGGCCTCCCGCAGCGCCCCGCGCCCGCCGCGCGGCTGCCCGAGCGTGACGTTCTCCTCGGCGGAGAGCGGCCAGTGCGCGAAGACCTGCGGGACGACGGCCGTGTGCCGCCACATCGCGTACGCGTCGAGCTCGCGCACGTCCCGCCCGTCCCAGGTCACCGTGCCCTCCGTCGGCAGGTACAGGCCGGTGAGCAGCCGCGAGAGGGTCGTCTTGCCGGAGCCGTTCTCGCCGACCAGGGCGACGATCTCGCCCGCCCGCACCTCCAGCGTGACGTCGGTGAGGGCGGGCCGGTCGGCGTCCGGGTAGGCGTAGCCGAGCCGTTCGGCGCGGACGGCCTTCGGCGGGCCGGGGACGACCGTGCCCCGGTCCAGGCGGTGGCCGCCCGCCTCCGCGATGAAGTCGGCCCAGTCGTCGACGTACAGCCCGGTGCGGAAGATCCGGGTGCCGTAGCCGACGATCCCGTACAGGTTGCTGCCGACGGTCTGGAGGGCGAAGACCGCGGTGCCGGCCGAGGCGAGCGTCATGCGCCCGGAGGCGAGCAGCAGCACCAGCGCGCCCCACATCACGGCGGAGGCGACGCCGCCGGCCGCCGATCCGGCCATCGCCCAGCGCGAGCCGCGGTGGATGGCCCGGTCGGTGACGGCGTCCACCCGGGCGCCGATCTCGCGGTAGCGGCCGAGGAGGAAGCCGAACATGGTGCCGGAGCGGAGCTGGTCGGCGATCTGCCGGTCGGCGATGTACCAGCGCAGATGGCCCAGGGTGCGCCGCTCGGCGGAGACCGCCCGGCTGCTCTCCCACTGGAGGTGCGCGCCCTTCATCCGGGCCAGCGCCTGGGGGAGGACCGCGAGCACGAGCAGCGGCAGCAGCACGGGGTGGAGGACGGCGACGACGCCGGCGGCGGCGATGATCGAGGCGAGGCAGGACATCAGCATCTGCGACTCGGTGATGAGGTCCTTGGCGACGTCGGCGCCCCGGTCGGCGTGGTCCCACTTGTCGTTGAAGCCGGGGTGGTCGTACGCGGTGAGTTCGGCGTTCGCCGCCGCGTGCAGCATCTCCAGCTCGGCCTCGCGGGAGATCCGGGGCGAGAGGCGCGAGGAGACGTCGGAGATCACGATGCCGAGGACGGCCCGCAGCCCGACGGCGGAGGCGATCAGGGCGAGGGAGGGCAGCGCCTCGGCGATCCGGTCCCGGATGGGGCCGGGGGCGATCAGCGAGGCGAGGGTGGAGCCGGTGGCGACGAGGCCGGTGGCCTCCAGGACGGCCGACAGGGCCTGGCAGGAGAGCAGCAGGGCGACGGCCCGCCGGTCCACCCGCCAGCCGAGCGCGAGCCCCTGGCGCACGAGGTGCGGAAGGCGGCGGGCCATCACCCACGGCGAGGTGGGCCTGCCTTCGAGGGCGGTGAGCTTGCCCGTCTGGTAGCGGTACTCCTCGGCGGGCGGCTGTTTCCGGTCCCGGGGCGCCGCCGGGTCGGCGGGCTGTCCCGCGGTGTCGGTGGTCTGCTCTGCGGTCACGGTGGTGTGTTCCCCCGTCCGGGTGACGACACGGAAGGGGAGGAGCTACCCAGCCGTGCCCCCGGCGCACCGCCCGGCGGGCGGTTCACCCGCCGGGGGGAACGCTTTCCGGACAGGCGCCGGGTCAGGGGCGCGTGGCCCGCTCCAGGGCGAGGAGCGCGGAGGCGTACCGGCGGCCGGTGGCGCGGTCCATGCCGATCTCGCACATCCGGTTGGCCGAGAGGTGCGCGTCGAAGGGACGGGCGGTGACCTCGGCGGCCTCGCGGGCGGTGGCCGAGGCGGTCAGTTCGGGGTGGAGCATGCCCCGGTCGCCGGCGAAGGCGCAGCAGCCCGCGTCGACCGGGACGACGACCTCCTCGGCGCAGAACCCGGCGATCTCGGTGAGCTTGTCCGCGTCGCCGAGGTGCCGCATCGAGCAGGTGGGGTGCACCACCGCGGACCCCACCCGGCGCCGTGCCTCCAGCCGGGGCAGGAGTTCGTCGGCGGCCCACACCAGGGAGTCCACGACGGTCAGTTCGGCGTGCAGCGCGCGGTTGTCGTCGGTGAGGTGGGGGACGACCTCGTGGGCGATGCCGAGGGTGCAGGAGGAGGCGTCGACCACGAGCGGCAGCCGGCCGCCCGCGGTCCAGCCCCAGGCGGCCTCCACGATCCGGTTGGCCATCACCGCGTTGCCCGCCTCGTACCCCTTGGAGTGCCAGATGGTGGCGCAGCACGTGCCGGCCACGTCCTCGGGGATCCACACGGGCCGGCCCGCCCGGGCCGAGACGGCGACGACGGCCTCCGGGAGGGAGGGGCCGGGGGTCCCGTCGGGATGGCCGAAGATGCGGTTGACGCAGGCCGGGTAGTAGACGGCGGCGGCCGCCGGGCGGTGGGTGCGGGGCAGCCGCCGGGGTGCCGCCCCGGGGATCTCCGGCAGCCACTCCGGTACGAGGTCGGGCCGGACGGCCCTGCGGGCGAGGCCGGTCACCCGCTCCAGGAGGCCGTCGCCCATCCGGCCGGCCGCGCCCACCGCGAGCCGCGCCGAGGCCTCCACGGCGCGGAAGTGCCGGGCGGCGAGCGCGGCGATCCGCTCCTCGCGCGGGGAGTGCCGGGCGTGCCGGAAGTCCTTCATCAGGGCGCCGGTGTCGATGCCGACGGGGCAGGCCAGCTTGCAGGTGGAGTCGCCGGCGCAGGTGTCGACGGCGTCGTAGCCGTACGCCTCCAGGAGCCGCTGCTCGACGGGGGAGCCGTCGGCCTGGCGCAGCATCTCGCGGCGCAGCACGATCCGCTGGCGCGGGGTGGTCGTCAGGTCCTGGCTGGGGCAGGTCGGTTCGCAGAAGCCGCACTCGATGCACGGGTCGGCGGTCCGCTCGACGGACGGGATGGTCTTCAGGCCGCGCAGATGGGCCTGGGGGTCCCGGTCGAGGACGATCCGGGGGGCGAGGACGCCGTCGGGGTCGATGAGTTCCTTGGTGCGCCACATGAGTTCGGTCGCCTTCGGGCCCCACTCCAGCTCCAGGAAGGGGGCGATGTTGCGGCCGGTGGCGTGCTCCGCCTTCAGGGAGCCGTCGAAGCGTTCGACGGTGAGCTTGCAGAAGTCGGCCATGAAGGAGGCGTACCGCTCGACGTCCGAGGGGTCGGCGGCGTCGAAGGCGAGCAGGAAGTGCAGGTTGCCGTGGGCGGCGTGACCGGCGACGGCCGCGTCGAAGCCGTGCCGGGCCTGGAGGTCGAGCAGTTCGGCGCAGGCCTCGGCGAGCCGGGCCGGGGGCACCGCGAAGTCCTCGGTGATCAGGGTCGTGCCCGAGGGGCGGGAGCCGCCGACGGCCGTCACGAAGGCCTTGCGGGCCTTCCAGTAGCCGCCGATGACGGCGGCGTCACGGGTGAAGGCGTTGTCGACGGAGGGGACCGGGGCGACCAGGTCGAGTCCGGCCAGGACCTCGCCGGCCGCCCGCTCGTACGCGGCCAGGGCCGGTTCGTCCGGCGCCCGGAACTCGACGAGGAGCGCCGTGGTGTCCTTGGGCAGGTCCGCCCAGTCGGCCGGGACGCCGGGCACCCGCACCGAGGCGCGCAGGGTGTTGCCGTCCATCAGCTCGACGGCGAGCGCCCCGGCCTCGTTGAAACGGGGCACGGCCGCCGCGGCGGCGGGCAGGGAGGGGAAGAAGAGCAGGGCGGTGGAGACCATCCGGTCGAGCGGCAGGGTGTCGAAGACGACCTCGGAGAGGAAGCCGAAGGTGCCCTCGGAGCCGATCATCAGGCCCCGCAGGATCTCCACCGGGGTGGCGCCGTCGAGGAAGGCGTCGAGGCGGTAGCCGTTGGTGTTCTTGATCCGGTACTTGGCGCGGATCCGGGCCGTGAGCTCGGCGTCGGCCTCGATCTCTGCCTTGAGCGCGAGCAGCCCCGCGCACAGGCGGGGCTCGGCGCGGGCCAGCTCCTCGTCGGCGGCGGGGTCGGCGGTGTCGACGACCGTGCCGCCCGGCAGCACGCAGGTGAGCGAGGCGACCGTCCGGTAGGAGTTCCGGGTGGTGCCGGCGGTCATCCCGGAGGCGTTGTTGGCGACGACCCCGCCGATCGTGCAGGCGACCGCGCTGGCGGGGTCGGGGCCGAGCACCCGGCCGTAGGGCGCGAGGGCGGCGTTGGCGCGGACGACGGTGGTGCCGGGGCGGATCCGGGCCCGGGCCCCGCCGTCCAGGACCTCCACGCCCGCCCAGTGGCGGCGGACGTCGACGAGGATGTCCTCGCCCTGCGCCTGCCCGTTGAGACTGGTGCCTGCGGCCCGGAAGACCACCTCGCGGCCCTTGCCGTGGGCGTAGGACAGCACGGCCGAGACGTCGTCGACGTCCTCGGCGACCACGACCACCTGCGGCAGGAAGCGGTAGGGGCTCGCGTCGGAGGCGTACCGCACCAGGTCGGAGACGCCCGAGAGGACCTTCTCGGGGCCGATCAGCGCCGCCAGGTCCTCCCGCAGCCGCCGTGGGGTGCCGCGCGCCTGGAGGTCCGGGACCCGGTCGGGGGCCGGGGTCCGCTTCCGGCCCGGGCTGAGGGCCCGCGGGTTCGGTTCCAGCAGCGGCATGGCACGGCTCCCCTCGGCACGGGCGCCGGCGGGGTCAGCAGCCGCTCTCCGGGACGGGCCCGGCCAGGGCGGTCAGCAGGCCTCCGAGCTCCTCGCGCTGTTCGACGGTCAATGGAGCCAGGATGTCCTCTGCGGCGGCCCGGCGCGCGCTGCGCAGCTCCCACAGCGTGGCGCGCCCCTCGTCGGTGAGCTCGATCCGCACCACCCGGCGGTTGCTCGGGTCGGGCACCCGGCGCACCCGCCCGGCGGCCTCGAGGCCGTCGACGAGGCTGGTCACGGCGCGCGGGACGACCTCCAGGCGGGCGGCGAGGTCGGCCATCCGGGGCGGGGCGTCGCCGAAGTGCGCGACCAGGCGCAGCAGCCGGGACTGCGCGGGGGTGATGCCGACCGGCTCCAGGTGGCGCTTCTGGATGCGGTGCAGCCGGCGGGTGAGCCGCAGCAGCTGCTCGGCGAGGAGCCCGTCGGGGTCGGGGGCGCTCACGGCG
Source organism: Streptomyces sp. NPDC058758 (assembly GCF_042746075.1). Taxonomy (NCBI): domain Bacteria; kingdom Bacillati; phylum Actinomycetota; class Actinomycetes; order Kitasatosporales; family Streptomycetaceae; genus Streptomyces; species Streptomyces sp. NPDC058758. The sequence continues at coordinate 75,626 of NZ_JBHYPS010000026.1, forward strand.
GGGGTGTCCATGGGGGAACAATATCAGGACCCCGCTCATTGTGAACATAGGTAAGAGTGAGCTACAGTCCGATGTGCGCCCCCGCGGCGCACCCCGCCGCCCCGACCCCCTCGAAGGAGCCCATGCGTCCCCACGACGAGTCCACCTGGACACCTCCGCCGCGCGATCCCGCGCAGCCGAGGGAGCCCGCCCAGCTGCGGCGGATCCTCGGCCTCTTCCGTCCCTACCGCGCCCGCCTCGCGCTCGTCGGCCTGCTGGTCGCCGCCGCCTCGCTGGTCTCGGTCGCCACCCCGTTCCTCCTCAAGGGGATCCTCGACACCGCGATCCCCCAGGGGCGCACCGGGCTGCTCAGCCTGCTCGCCCTCGGCATGATCGTCACCGCCGTCCTGACCGGCGTCTTCGGCGTGCTCCAGACCCTGATCTCCACCACGGTGGGCCAGCGCGTCATGCACGACCTGCGCACCGCGGTCTACGGCCGGCTCCAGCGGATGCCGCTGGCCTTCTTCACCCGGACCAGGACCGGCGAGGTCCAGTCCCGGATCGCCAACGACATCGGCGGCATGCAGGCCACCGTGACCTCCACGGCCACCTCCCTGGTCTCCAACCTGACCGCCGTCGTCGCGACCGTGGTCGCCATGCTCGCCCTCGACTGGCGCCTCACCCTCTTCTCCCTCCTCCTGCTCCCCGTCTTCGTCTGGATCAGCCGGCGGGTCGGCGGCGAGCGGAAGCGGATCACCACCCAGCGCCAGAAGCAGATGGCCGCCATGGCGGCGACCGTCACCGAGTCGCTCTCCGTCAGCGGCATCCTGCTCGGCCGCACCATGGGCCGCGCCGACTCGCTGACCGAGTCCTTCGCCCGGGAGTCCGAGCGCCTCGTCGACCTCGAAGTGCGCTCCTCCATGGCCGGGCGCTGGCGGATGTCCGTCATCGGCATCGTGATGGCCGCCATGCCGGCCCTGCTCTACTGGGCGGCCGGCCTCGCCGTGCAGGCCGGCGGCGCCGCGATCTCCCTCGGCACCCTGGTCGCCTTCGTCTCGCTCCAGCAGGGGCTCTTCCGGCCCACCGTGAGCCTGCTCTCCACCGGCGTCCAGATGCAGACCTCGCTCGCGCTCTTCCAGCGCATCTTCGAGTACCTCGACCTCCCGGTGGACATCACCGAGCCCGAGGAGCCCGTCCGCATCGGCGCCGTCCGCGGCGAGATCGGCTTCGAGAAGGTCCGCTTCCGGTACGACCCCGAGGGCGCGGGCCGCCCGACCCTCGACGGCATCGACCTCACCGTGCCCGCCGGCGGCAGCCTCGCCGTCGTCGGTCCCACCGGCTCCGGCAAGTCCACGCTCAGCTATCTCGTGCCCCGGCTCTACGACGTGACCGAGGGCCGGGTCACGCTGGACGGGGTCGACGTCCGCGACCTCGGCTTCGACACCCTCGCCGACGCGATCGGCGTCGTCTCCCAGGAGACGTACCTCTTCCACGCCTCCGTCGCCGACAACCTGCGCTTCGCCAAGCCGGACGCCACCGACGCGGAGATCGAGGCCGCCGCCAGGGCCGCCCAGATCCACGACCACATCGCCTCGCTGCCCGACGGCTACGACACCCTGGTCGGCGAGCGCGGCTACCGCTTCTCCGGCGGCGAGAAGCAGCGCCTGGCCATCGCCCGCACGATCCTGCGCGACCCGCCGGTGCTCATCCTCGACGAGGCGACCAGCGCCCTCGACACCCGCACCGAGCACGCGGTGCAGCAGGCGATCGACACCCTCTCCGCGGGTCGCACCACGATCACCATCGCCCACCGCCTCTCGACCGTCCGCGACGCCGACCGGATCGTCGTGCTGGACGCGGGCCGGATCGCGGAGAGCGGTTCGCACGAGGAGCTCATGGCCCGGGACGGGGCGTACGCCGCCCTGGTCCGCCGCGACGAACAGACGAACGCGGGAGCGGTTGTTCCCACGAACGTGTGATCGTTCCGGGATTCGTTGCCCAACTCCCGTGCGGCGTCGGATGATTACGGTGCGCAAGCGACGGGCTGCAGACCGCGACTGCGCTGTCCCACGAAACACCTGTACGAGGAGAAGCACCACCATGAACGTCATCACCGATCTGCTCGCCGGCGTCCTCCACTTCCTGGGCTGGCTCGTCTGACGCTCGCAGTTCCCGGCGCCGCCGGTCCCCCGTCCCAGGGGGCCGGCGGCGCCGCCGTGCGTCCACTCCGCGGCCGACCGCGAGGCCCGTCGGCCGGACGCGGCCGAGTTCAACGAGCGGCAGGGCCGGCAGCGGACGGAGTGGCGCCGATTGTGTGGTGAAAACGACCGATTCGAGTGGTATCGCGAGGGCGCCCGACTCGTTGGGCAGCGCATGAATCAGCTCAGACGACGTCGCTGGATCTGGTCGCCCATCACCTCCTGGCAGGCCAGGCGGCTGGCCCGGGTGACCGGGGTGGACTTCGACGATGCCTGGGTCGAGATCCGGCTCACCACCCATCCGGACGAGCGACATTTCGCCCTCGCCCATGACGTCCTCACCCAGGTCCTCCTCACCCGGAGCGCCGTCTACCTGGAGGAGGGGCTGCGGTACGCGCCGGAGGGCGGGACGCGGTACGCCCCGGAGGGGGGCGGTGCCCGGTACGCCCCGGGCGAGGGCGCGCGGTACGCACCGGGCGGCGGCCGGTACGCGCCCGAGGCGGGGCTGAGGTCGCCGGAGGGGGAGTGGCGGCCGCGCGACGGGTCCCTCAGGCCGTGAGCGGCGCCGGCTCCAGGGGGTGGTCCGGCCGGCGCGCGAGGAGCCGGCGGACCTCGGCCACCGCGGCGCGGCCGGCCCGGTTGGCGCCGATCGTCGAGGCCGACGGGCCGTAGCCGACCAGGTGGACGCGCTCGTCGAGAACCGCGCGGGTTCCCTCCATCCGGACGCCGCCGCCGGGGTCCCGCAGGCGGAGCGGGGCCAGGTGGTCGATGGCCGGCCGGAAGCCTGTCGCCCACAGGATCACGTCCGCGTCGACCGTGCGGCCGTCCGCCCAGACCGCGCCGGTCGGCGTGATCCGTTCGAACATCGGCCGCCGGTCCAGGACGCCGTTCGCCAGTCCCGCGCGGATCGCGTCGTTGAGCGGCAGTCCGGTCACCGAGACCACGCTGCGCGGCGGCAGACCCCGCCGGACCCGCTCCTCGACCAGCGCGACCGCCGCCCGCCCCTCCGCCTCGCCGAAGGGGCCCTCCCGGAAGACCGGCTCGCGCCGGGTCACCCAGGTGGTCGCGGCGGCGTGCTCCGCGATCTCCAGCAGGTGCTGGGTGGCCGACGCCCCGCCGCCCACCACGATCACCCGCCGGCCGGCGAAGGCCTCGGGACCCGGGTACCGGGCGGTGTGCAGCTGGGTCCCGAGGAAGGTCTCCTGTCCGGGGTAGCGGGGCCAGAAGGGGCGGTCCCAGGTGCCGGTCGCGTTGATCAGCGCCCGGGTCGCGTACACCCCCTCCGAGGTCTCCACCCGCAGCCGGCCGCCCTCGCCCTCCCGGACGGCGGTCACGTCCACCGGCCGGTGCACCCCGAGGCCGAAGGTCCGCTCGTACGCGTCGAAATAGGCGGCGATCACCTCGGAGGAGGGGCGGGAGGGATCGGCCCCGGTCAGCTCCATGCCCGGCAGGGAGTGCATCCCGTGCACCTTGCCGTAGGTCAGCGACGGCCACCGGAACTGCCAGGCGCCGCCCGGCCCGGGCGCGTGGTCGAGGACGACGAAGTCCCGGTCCGGCTCCAGGCCGGTGCGCCGGAGGTGGAAGGCGGCGGAGAGCCCCGCCTGACCGGCGCCGACGATCACGACGTCCACCGTACGGTCCACCACGTCCACCACAGAATCGTTCACGTTTCTACCAACCGGGGCGGGGGCCGGGATCTTCCCGGCCCCCGCCCGCCGGTCCGGCGGCCGGGGCCTCAGCGCCCGCCGCCGACCCCCGTGAGGCCCGCCGCGCCCGCCAGGAGCGGCGACGCCGGCACCGTCGTCAGCAGGCCGCGCTCCGCGAGCAGCGGGGTGACGCCCTCGCCGAACCAGTACGCCTCCTCCAGGTGCGGGTAGCCGGAGAGCACGAAGTGCTCCACGCCCAGGTCGTGGTACTCCTCGATGCGGTCGGCGATGTCCGCGTGGCTGCCGACGAGCGCCGTACCGGCCCCGCCCCGCACCAGGCCCACGCCCGCCCACAGGTTCGGGGCGATCTCCAGCCGGTCCCGGTCCAGCGCGCCGCCCCCGTGGAGCGCGAGCATCCGCTGCTGGCCCACCGACTCGCTGCGGCCGAGGAGCGCCTGCGCCGCCGCGACCGTCTCGGCGTCGAGGTCGGCGAGCAGCCGGTCGGCGGTCGCCCACGCCTCCCGGGAGCTGTCGCGGGAGATCGTGTGCAGCCGGATGCCGAAGCGGACGGTCCGGCCGCGCTCCTCGGCGAGCCGGCGGATCCAGTCGATCTTCTCCTTGACCTGCCACGGCGGCTCGCCCCAGGTGAGGTAGACGTCCGCGTGCTCGGCGGCGACCGGGCCGGCCGCCGGGGACGAGCCGCCGAAGAACAGCTCCGGCAGGGGGTCCGGCGGCAGCGCGGTGAGCCCGCCCTCCACCTGGTAGTGCTCGCCCCGGAAGTCGTACGGGCGCCCGCTCCACACGCCCCGCACGACGGACAGGAACTCGGCGGTGCGCGCGTACCGCTGGTCGTGGTCCAGGTGGTCGCCGAACCGCCGCTGCTCGACGGAGTCGCCGCCGGTCACCACGTTGAGCAGCAGCCGCCCGCGGGTGATCCGCTGGTAGGTCGCGGCCATCTGGGCGGCGAGCACGGGGGACAGCACGCCGGGCCGGAACGCCACCAGGAACTTGAGCCGTTCGGTGTGCTGCGCGAGCGCGACCGTCGTCAGCCAGGCGTCCTCGCACCACGTGCCGGTGGGCGTCAGCACGGCCTCGAAGCCGAGCCGCTCGGCCGCCTTCGCGATCTGCGCGAGGTACTCGACGTCCGGCGCGCGGACCCCGGCGACCGTGCCCGAGCGCGTCCGGGCGATGCCGCCGTCGGTGTAGGCGTGCCGGTCGACGAGGGTGCGCCCGTCGCCGCCGGTCGGCAGGAACCAGTGCAGGTGGACCGTCATGGTCAGTTGTCCTTTCCGTAGGAGCGCGCCGGAGTGGTCGACGGCGGCAGGTCCTTGTCGTAGCGGTCGTCCACGAAGTCGGCGAACCGGATGGAGCGCGGGATCAGCCCCAGGCCGGCGAAGGTGTCGGCGATCCGCTGCTCGGAGGCGATCGCCGCGTCGTCGAGGGCGACGGGGATCCGGGTGCCGCTGCTGCGCTTCACGGCGGCCAGCGCCACCTCGTACGGCAGCCCCGTCTCCTTCGCCCAGACCTTCGCCCACTCCTCCGGGTGGTCGAACACCCAGTTCTGGGCGCGCCGCAGCCGCTCGACGAAGTCGCCGACGGCCTTCTCCTTCTTCTCGTCGGCGAGCGCGGCGGGCGCGGCGACCTGGAAGCCGAGCCCGTTGACGACCCCGCGCCCGTCGGTCAGGACCCGTCCGGAACCGCTGTGCAGCACCTGGGAGGTGTACGGGTCCCAGACCGCCCACGCGTCGACCTTGCCGCTGGTGAAGGCGGCGAGCGCGTCGGCCGGCTGCAACAGCGTGACCTGGACGTCCTTCAGCGTCAGCCCGGCCTTCTCCAGCGAGCCGATCAGCTGGAAGTGCGCGGAACTGCCCTGTGCCACCGCGACCTTCCTGCCCTTCAGGTCGCGGACGGAGCGGAGCGGCGAGTCCTTCGGCACGAGGAGGGCCTCGCCGGCCGAGTCGCCGTGGGTCGCGGCGATCACGGTGATCTTCGAGTGGGCGCCGGCGGCGAAGACCGGCGGGGTGTTGCCGACGCCGCCGATGTCGACGGCCCCGGCGTTGATGGCTTCGAGCAGCGGTGGCCCGGAGGTGAAGGTGGACCATTTCACCCGGTACGGCAGGTCGTCGAGTTCTCCGGCGGCGCGCAGCACGGCCTCGGAGCCGCCCTTCTGGTCGCCGACGTTCAGGACGAGATCGCCCTTGCCGTCGGTGTTCCCGCCGGCGTCGGCGCCCGAGGCGGGCGCGCAGGCGGTCGCGGCGAGCAGCGCGAGCGGGAGCAGCAGCGCGGTGGAGAGGGAGAGTCGGAGGGACTTCACGACGGGGCTCCTAGGCGGGGGAGGAGGAGGGGACGGGGGCAGGGGTGGTGGCGGCGGGTCGGGCGGCTTCGTCGGTGCCGGACCCGCCCTCCCCGACGCCGAGTTCGGCGAGGAGGCGGCCGCGGAGGCCGGCGAAGGCGGGGTCGGCGGGGGAGCGGGGCCGGTCGAGGGCGACGGGCGTGTCGTACGCGATGGCCCCGTCGCGCATCACCAGGGCCCGGTCGGCGAGGAGCAGGGCCTCGTCCACGTCGTGGGTGACGAGGAGCACGGTGCAGCCGCGCCGCCGCCACAGCTCGGCGACCAGCCGCTGGGCCTTGATCCGGGTCAGCGCGTCGAGTGCGCCGAACGGCTCGTCGAGCAGCAGCAGATCGGGGTCGCGTACCAACGCCCTTGCCAGGGAGGCGCGCTGGGCCTCGCCGCCGGAGAGGGTCTTGGGCCAGACGTCGGCCCGGTGCCCGAGCCCGACCTCCTCCAGGGCGCGGTCGGCGACGGCCCTGTCCGGGCGGCCCGGCAGTCCGAGGAGGACGTTGCGCCAGACCCGCTTCCACGGCATCAGCCGGGGGGCCTGGAAGGCGACCGCGCGGCGGCGCGGCACGAGCACGGTGCCGGAGACCTCGCGGTCGAGCCCGGCGAGCACCCGCAGCAGGGTGGACTTCCCGCACCCGCTGTGTCCGAGCAGCGCGGTGAACTGCCCCGGTTCCAGGGTGAGATCGAGGCCGTCGATGACCGGCCGGCCGTCGAAGGAGCGGGTCAGGCCCCGGACGGTCACTGTCCGGTGAAGGTCGGTCGCCATTGCAGCAGCAGCCTTTCGAGAGTGCGGACGACGGCGTCGGCGAGCAGGCCGAGGAAGGCGTAGACGACGAGGCAGACGACGATCACGTCGGTGCGGAAGAACTCGCGGGCCTGGTTCATGAGGAAGCCGATCCCGGCGTCGGCGTTGATGGACTCGCCGAAGACGAGCGCCAGCCAGGCGGTGGCGAGCGCGTACCGCAGCCCGGTCATGGCGCCCGGGAGCGCGCCGGGCAGCACCACGTGCCGCACGAGCCCCCACCGTCCGAGCCCCAGCGACTGTCCGGCCTCGACGAGTTGGGCGTCGACGCCCCGGATCCCGGCGTACACGTTCAGATAGAGGTGGAAGGCGGTGCCGAGCGCGATGAGCGCCACCTTGGGGGCCTCGCCGATGCCCAGCCAGATGATCAGCAGCGGGATGAGCCCGACCCACGGCACCGTCCGCAGCATCTGCACGGTGGCGTCCACGAGGTCCTCGCCGAGCCGGGAGAGCCCGGACAGCAGCGCCAGCGCCGTCCCGACGGCGCCGCCGATGAGCAGCCCGGCGGCCACCCGCCGGAGCGAGACCCCCATGGCGGTCGGCAGGGTCCCGTCCGCGACCAGACCCGCGGCCGACCGCGCGATCGTCCCGGGCGAGGCGAGCACCTCCGGCGCGAGCGCCCCCGTGGCGCTGGCCACCTGCCACGCCAGCAGGAGCAGCAGCGGCCCGACGGCCCGCCGCAGCCAGCGCGGCACGGCGGGCCGGCGCCCGGGGCGCCGCAGGGGAGTGAGGGATTCGATCTCCGGAATACCGGATATGTCCGGCAGGAGGGGCGCAGGGGGCGGGGGTGCGTGACCGACGGCCATGAAGAGACTCCGGTACGGGGAGGGGAACGCGGCAAGGAGCGGCGGGGAGCGGGTACGCGTCGACGTCACCGCACGCGGAGGGCGCACGCGTACGGCGGAGGGGTCAGAGCGTCAGGAGGAGGCGTCCGGCCGTCGGCACGGCCGGGAAGAAGGCGTCAGCAGCCGCGGGAACAGGTGGCGGAGGCCACCCGCAGCAGGTCGATGTGACCGCGCGTGGTGAGCAGTGCTGTACGCAACATGGCGCGAACGTAGCGACCCGCGGGCGACACGGTCAACGGTGTCTCGGAGCGTGGACGCGCGATCCTGCTCCTCGGACGGCAGGATGACCCCATGTCACCTTCCTTCACCACGCGCGTCGTCAGCCTCACCACGGGTTCCCAGGAGACGGTCACCGATCTGACGCGGGTCTGCGAGGACTTCCTCACGGAGGCCGCCGCGGGACGCGACGGCCTCCTCAACCTCTTCGTCCCCCACGCCACCGCGGGCCTCGCCGTCCTGGAGACGGGCGCCGGCAGCGACAGCGACCTCCTGGCCACCCTCCACCACCTGCTCCCCGCCGACGACCGCTGGCAGCACCGCCACGGCTCCCCCGGCCACGGCCGCGACCACGTCCTCCCCGCCTTCCTCCCGCCCCACGCCACCCTCCCCGTCGTCGCCGGCGGCCTCGCCCTGGGCACCTGGCAGTCGGTCTGTCTGGTCGACACCAACAAGGACAACCCCCAGCGGCAGGTGCGGCTGAGCTTCCTGGGGTGACCCGGGGCGGGGCGGCCTCCGCGAAGGGCGCCTCCGCGAAAGGTTCTTGCTCGGGAGGCGCCGGGTGCCGGGGTCCGGATGCCGGGCGCAGGGTGCCGGGCGCCGCCGGGCAGGGCCCGGCGCCCTGGTCCGTGTCCGCCGGGCGGGGGCGAGGTCAGGCCAGGGGGCGGTCCGGGGCCGGGGCGGGGGATCCCGAGGCCTGGGCCGCGTGCCACCGCAGGGCACTGCAGTGCGGCGGGAACGGCGGGAAGAGGTGTCCGGCGAGGTCGATCCGCCAGACGTGCCCTTCCACGCAGTCGCAGACGTACTCGCCCGCGGCCGGCGTGTAATGGCCGGGGAGGAACGCGGCAGTCGAGGTCATGGGGTGTCCTGGCTTTCTCCGGGGGACTGGGCGTTCGGAATTCACGGGCGGGTGTCCGCGCGGATGCGCGGTCCCCGGGAGATCACCCGGACGGCGGTGCGTGCCGGCCCCGGTGTCGCGCGGGCCCGCCGCTCCGGTCCGCGGTCGGCCCGGCGGCCGGAACGGGGCCTTTCCGGTCCGTCCCCGAAACCACCGCGACCGCCGGGACGCTGCACGAACGACGCGTATGGTGGCGCGCTCCTCCCGGAGGGACGCTGGTTCTCCTCGGCCTCGTCGTCCTTCCGGCCCCGGCCGTACGGCCGCGACGGGAGGTGTGCGGCAGGGCGATCCCGACCGTGCCCCGCCCTGCGGGCGGGGGTCCGACGCATGGGAGACCTTCATGAACACCCACTCCGTCGCGGTGAACGGACTGGCTGCCGGCGTCTGGCAGTCAGGACTCGCCCAGGTGCTCGGCGGCCTGATCGTGGTCGTCGTCCTCATCGGCGCCTTCGTCCTGGGGACCAGGCTCACGAGGAAGGAGCTCCCGCCCCCGGCCCCCGACACCCAGCCGCACCGCCCCGAGACCGACCGGCACCCCGGCGAGGTGTCCGAGTACCGGAGGCCCTCCGAGATGCCCCACACCGACGGGGCGCACCGTCTCATGCCCTACAACCTGCGGAACTGCGGCGAGGCGTCGGCCGTTCCGCCCAGCGAGGAGCAGCGCAAGTGGGGCGGCATCTCCAGCGGCGGCTTCGGCAGCGGTGGCACGGGCCACGGCGACTGAAACGGCCGAACGACGGCCGCGTGAGCGGCGAACGGAGAACGGCGCGAGAGGGTCTCCCCTCCGCGCCGTTTCCGCGTGCGAGGGGGAGGATCGGGCCCGCCTCCGGCGTCGTGCCGGCGCGATCCTCACGGTCGGCCCGCCCGGGATGGCGGCGGGCGGGCCCCCGTGTTCCGCTGGTGCCGTGGGCATCTCTGCGCCGCGGCCTCGTCCCGAGGGACCCGTTACGGCCGTCGGCATCGCGACCCCGTCCCCTTCCCCCGGATGACTCCGGAGACGACTGGTGCCCTCCCGACCGCCCGCGCCCCCGTGCGCCCACTGCCTGGCCCGGAACGACGGCGCGCCGCCGCACGGCGATGTCGTACGCGATGCCTTCGATTCCCTCTTCACCCAGTGGTACCCCGTCGTGCTGCGCTGGGCCCGGCGCCGCTGCATCGAGCCCCAGGACGCCGAGGACGTCGCCCAGCGGGTGTTCGCGGACGTCTGGTCGCACTCCGGCCGGTACTGCCCGCGCCGCGGCGGCCTCGGTCCGTGGCTGCACGGCATCACCGCGCACAAAGCGGCCGACGCGTCCGGTGCGCTGGTGCGGCGTCACGAAGGCTTCCGCCGCCTGGGGCGGGGGCCCGCTCCGGAAAGCCCCGACACCTGCGCGCGTGCGGTGGAGCGCCTGGGACTCGCCGCCCACCTGGCCGGTCTGCCGCCCGACCGCCGCGAGATCCTCTTCCTCGCCTACTACGTGGGGCTCACCCAGCCCGAGATCGCGCGGCGCCTCGGTCTGCCCCTCGGCACGGTCAAGAGCCATACGAGGAGGGCGCTGCGAGCGCTCGCCGGAGTGGTCGACGCCCGTACGGACGCCCCTGCGGAGGGGGTGGCCGGTCGGGCGAGCGGGAGCAACTCCACGGAGGGGCAGCCCGGTTGCGGCCTGCGGGTCGGCTCCTGAGAGCCGTCCCGGTGCCTCGCGAAGGAGGCCGGCCGTTCCCGGGCGAGGGGCAAGGCACGGGGGACGGGACGGGGCGGGAGGGGCGAGCGCGCCTCCCCGGGGCGTGCGCCCCGGGGAGGGGGTGACGGGTGCTCACCTCCCCGTGGCGCCTGCCAGGACGGGCGTGACCAGGAGGCGGTCGACCGCCTCGGCCGGGTCGGCCCCGGCCGGCATGCGCGGGGCCGTTCCGGTCACCGCGCGGTCGGCGAAACCCGTGGCGAGGTGGGGCAGGCGGACGTCCACGACCGAGGTTCCGCGGGCGCGTCGCTCCCGTCGCACCACTTCGAGCCAGGCCGCGAGGGCGGTCTTCGCCGCCGCGTAGTCGGCCGTGCCGCGCATCGGCCGGTCGACGATCGCGCCGGTGACGACCGCGACGGTGCCCGCGCCCTCCATGACGCGCAGGGCTCCCCTGACCACCGCCATGGGGGCGAGCGCGTTGACGGTCATGAGGTGTTCGGCGACCGCGTTCGTGACGTCGTCCGCCGCGCCGAAGCCCGCGACGCCCACGGTGACGACCACCGTGTCGAGCCCTCCCAGGGCGCGGGCCGCCCACGGTGCCAGCGCGGCGCAGCGGTCGAGGTCGTAGGCGTCGAAGGCGAGCGCCGGGCAGCCGTCCAGCCCACGGGACCGCTCCTCCAGCCGGGCGGGGTCGCGCCCCGCCAGCGCCACGGAGGCCCCGCGCTCGGCCAGCAGCCGTGCCGCCAGGCCCCCGACCTCCCCGGTCGCCCCGACGACGAGCACTCTTCTCCGACCTGTCATCCCGTCCTCCCGGCCTGTCATCCCGTCCTCCCGGACTTCGATACGGGCCGACCGTCCCGACGGGCCGGCCGCCCCGCGGGCCGGCCGCCCCGCGGGCCCGGAGCCCCGCCGCCCCAGGGCGGCGCGGACCGTTCAGGCAGGGCCCGGGCGGAGGTCGTCCAAGACGGCGCGTGCCGCCCGGGCTCCCGAAGCCAGCGCGCCCTGGAGGGAGCCGGTCGCCCGGTGGTCCCCGCACACGTACCGGCCGGGCGCCCACCGCACAGCGCGGACCAGCGGGGACGGGCCCGGCATGGCCGGCAGGGCGTCGGTGACCGTGACGCGGTGGACCAGCTCCCAGTCGTCGGTGCCGACGCCGTACACCTCGCCCAGGTCGTGCCGGACGGCGTCCGTGCGGGCCGCGCCGGGGGAGCCGAGCACGGAAGTGGAGACGAGGGCCCGGCCGTCGGTGGAGAAGCCGGGCTGGACGGCGGTGAGGACGCAGGTGTTGAGGAACCTGCGCCGGGAGTCGACGACGAGGACGGGCTCGGCCAGCGGGGGGCGGGTGGTCGCGTGGTACAGCGTGGTCACCGTCCGGCCGTCCGGTACGCGGAGCCCCGGGAGCAGCCGCGCCGCGACCCGCTGGCCGGTCGCGACGACGACCGCGCGGGAGGCCACCTCGTGCCCGTCGGCGAGGGCCACGCCCCCGGGCGTCAGGGAGGAGACCGGGGTCCCGGTCCGCAGCACGCCCGGCGGCAGCCGCGACGCGAGTCGGGCGGGCACCGCGCCGATCCCCTCGGCCGGCAGGCAGAGGGTGCCGCGGAGCATGCTCCGCCACACCAGGTGGAAGAAGCGGGCCGAGGTCTCCAGCCCGTCCTCCAGGAAGACGCCGGAGAGGAAGGGGCGGAAGAACGTCTCCACCAGCCGCGGCGACACGCCCGCCGCCGCCAGCGCGTCGCGCGTCGTGCCGTCGGCGCCGCGCCGCAGCACGGCCGCCGGGGCCAGGGCGTCCCGGGCCGACAGCGCGGAGAGGGCGAGCAGGTCGCGACCGGAGGCGAGCCGGCCGGGAAGCAGGTCCCGGCTCTGCAGCGGGCGCCGGCTGGGGTCCGTGAACCGGCGGAGCCCGTCTTCCGTGTGGACCAGCACTCCGGGGGTGAACGGTCGCAGCCGCAGGGACTTGAGGTCCAGGCGGCGCTTGACCTGGGGATACGACGTGTTGAAGACCTGGAAGCCGCGGTCCGCGGTGAAGCCGGCCACCCGGTCGGTGCGCATCCGCCCGCCGACCGCGTCGCCGGCCTCCAGCAGCAGCACCCGCAGCCCCGCCGCGCACAGGTCGCCGGCACAGGCGAGCCCGGAGGCACCCGCTCCGACGACGACCACGTCGTAGGATCCGCCGTCCGTCGTCCGCGCCATGGTGTCCTCCTGGGGTGTGGGTTCCTGATCGGACGGGCCCGTCCCGTCCCGCCTGGGGAAGAGGGCCCCGGCTGATCCGCGGAGAACCGGCGCGTGTCCGTCCCGCCGCGTCCGCCCGTGCCCGCGCGATGCCCGCTCCGGCCGGCTCTGTTCCTTCGCTCCGCGGGCTGCCCGCGGATGCGGCGGACGTCCGTGGGGCGGGACGCGCCGGCCCCTCGCGCATCGGGTGCATCCACGGCACGGCCCCGGGCGGAATCCCCACCGACCCGTGAGCCTCCGTCGCCCGCCGGCGGCCTGGGTCTCGGGTTTCGCCCCCTTATGACTCAGTCATTGAGATTGTTTTTTGTCGAGAGATCGTTTCCGGGAGTTCTCATGTCCACACCCCTGCGGTGGGCCGGCCGACTGCTGCCGCTCCTCGTGCTCGTCGTCTGGCTCGCTGTCGGAGGAGGGCTGGGCCCCTACGCGGGCAGGCTCGGCGAGGTCGCCACGAACGACCAGGCGGCCTTCCTCCCCCGCAGCGCCGAGTCCACCCGGGTCCTGGGGGAACAGGAGGCCTTCCGCCAGGAGGAGACCCTGCCCGCCCTGATCGTCTGGACGGAGCCGGCAGGCGGGCGGCTGGACCCCGCGGTCCGAGCGGCGGCGACGGGGGCGCTCGCGTCGCTGGAAGGTACGCCGGGGGTGGTCGGCGCCCCCTCCCCGGCGCTGCCGTCCACGGACGGAGAGGCCCTGCGGGGGATCGTCCAGCTCAGGCCCGACCTGGGCGACGAACTCCCGGCGGTGGTGGAGAGGATCGACGCCGCCGTGTCCGCCGTCCCGGGCACGGAGGCATGGCTCGGCGGACCCGCCGCCACACAGGCCGACCTCGCCGACGCGTTCTCCGGCATCGACGGCCTCCTGCTGGTGGTCGCCCTGGTGACGGTCCTGGTGATCCTGCTTCTCGTCTACCGCAGCGTCCTGCTTCCGCTGCTCATCATCATCGGAGCCGTGTTCGCCCTCGGACTGGCCTGCGCCGTCGTCTACTTCCTGGCGGACCGCGACGTCGTGCGCGTGGACGGGCAGGTCCAGGGGATCCTGTCCATCCTCGTCATCGGAGCCGCCACCGACTACGCACTGCTGCTGGCCGCCCGCTACCGGGAGGAGCTCGGGGCCCGGGACGGGGACCGCGTACCCGCCATGCGGGCGGCGCTGCGGCAGTCCATCGGGCCGATCGCTGCCAGCGCGGCCACCGTCGCGCTCGGTCTTCTCGCGCTCCTCCTCAGCGACCTGACCAACAACCGCGCCCTGGGCCCCGTCGGAGCGATCGGCATCGTGTGCGCCGTGCTGAGCGCCGTGACGTTCCTTCCCGCCGCCCTGGTCCTGCTCGGCCGTGCCGCCTACTGGCCCGCACGCCCCAAGGCCACGCCCGCCGACGACGCCCACCCGGTCTGGCGCAGGATCGCCGCCCTCGTCGACCGGTCGCCCCGCAGGGTGTGGGGAGGGTCCCTCGCCGCCCTGCTGGTCTGCGCCGCCTTCTCCTTCGGCCTCGACTCCAAGGGCGTGCCGCTCGACGAGATCTTCGTCAAGGACGCCCCGTCCGTCGCGGCCCAGGCGCGACTGAGCGAGCACTTCCCCGGCGGCGCGGGCAATCCCGCCGTCGTCATCGCCGACGCCGGCGCCGCGGAGAGGGTCCGCGCGGCCGCCCAGGAAGTCGAAGGGGTCGACTCCGCCGTCGTCTTCACGGCCCCCGGGGCCTCCGGCACCGCCGAGGCGCTCGTCGCGGACGGACGCGTGCGCATCGACGTGACCCTCGCCGACGCCGCGGACACCGATGCCGCGAAGGCCACGGTCGCCGACCTCCGAGCGGCCCTCCACGCCGTGCCGGACGCCGACGCCCTGGTCGGCGGCTACACCGCACAGCAGTACGACACCCAGGTCACCGCCGAGCGGGACCGGACGCTCATCGTTCCCGTGGTGCTCGCGGTCATTCTCGTGATCCTCGTCGGCCTGCTGCGCTCGGTCCTGCTCCCCCTGCTCCTGGTGGTGACGGTCGCGCTCAACTTCGCCGCCACCCTCGGGGTGTCCGCCCTCGTGTTCCGGCACGTCCTCGGATTCACCGGCACGGACCCGGCCGTGCCCCTGTACGGCTTCGTCTTCCTGGTGGCGCTCGGCGTCGACTACAACATCTTCCTCATGTCCCGCGTCCGCGAGGAGACCGTCCGGCACGGCACGCGGGAGGGGATGCGACGGGGCCTGATCGCCACCGGGGGAGTCATCACCTCGGCCGGCGTCGTCCTGGCCGCCACCTTCGCGGCCCTGGGGGTCATCCCCCTCGCGTTCCTGGTGCAGATCGCGTTCATCGTCGCCTTCGGCGTCCTCCTCGACACCCTGGTCGTCCGGTCGCTGCTCGTCCCCGCCCTGGTGCGCGACATCGGCCCCGCGGTGTGGTGGCCGGGCGCGCTGCGGCACCGCCCCTGACGACCGCCGCGCCCACCGGGCGGTCCCCCGCCCCGCCTCCCCGCGCCGGGTGCCGGTCGGTCACCGGCACCCGGCAGCCGGCTCCATGGCGTCGAGCAGCCGGCCGGCGACCCAGTCCGGTCCGCGCCGGCGGACCGCTTCCGACCAGCGCGGCAGCCCTTCGGGTACGCGTTCGAGGAGACCGCGTACGGCGGCACCCGCGTCGTCCTCGGTCAGGGTCGCCTGGTCCAGGCACGTGGCCAGCCGCGCGCGTTCGGCGTCGTGGGCGATGGCGAACTGATCGCTGGAGAAGGGCAGGACCAGCGCCGGAGTCCCGGACGCCACGCACTCGGTGAACGAGTTGTTGCCCCCGTGGTGCACCATGGCGTCGACCCGGCTCAGCAGCCAGCGCTGCGGAACGACACGTGCCACGTGCACCCGGGGCCCGGCGAGGTGCGCCAGCGCCGGCGCGGCATCGCCCGCGGCGACCACCACCGCCACGTCCGGACAGCGGGAGAGGACGCCCCGGACCAGCAACGCCAGCACGTCGTCGCGCGCGGACAGGAAGGTGCCGAGCGCGATCAGCACCAGACGGCCGGCGGCCGACCTCAGCCGGCCGACCACGCCCTCCCACTCGGCGCCCGGGTCCTTCTCCTCCGGGGGCACGCCGTGGCCCCCGTACAGGAACCGCGCACCGGACGGCGGGTGTTCCGGCAGCCAGGGGAACGGAGGGTAGTTGAAGACGACGGCGCGCTTCGACGCCAGGGCGAACGCCCGCCCGGGTGCCGGCCGCCGTGGTGCGTGCCTGCGGGCGACCTCGGCGAACCGCTCGGTGAACGCGAGGTCGTTGGCCGAGGCGGCCCGCCGCAGCTCGGCGAGTTCCCGGGCGGCGGGACGGACGGCCCCGGGCCAGGCGTAGGGGACGCCGAACAGGGCCTCCGGGCCGTGCGGCAGGTACGTCGGATGCCCCGGGCAGAAGGTGGCGAAAGGCAGCCCGAGGCAATGGAGGGCGAGGGTCACCGGGTAGCTGAGCTGGTCGACGACGAACCAGTCGGGGGCCAGGCGCTCCTGGAGGTTGCGCACCTCGGCGAGGACCTTCTCCGGATCGGCGAGCATGTCCTCGCCGCGGTGACGGGACTGCGTGAGCAGGGTGGCGACCGCCCCCTCACGGGTGGAGCCGAGGAACTCCTCGAGCCGTTCCGCCTCCCGCGCGCCCTGCCGCGTGCTCCGGGCGACACCGGTGTTCGCGTTGCGCGACACGGTCAGCGGGGCGAAGTCCACGCCGACTTCCCCGGCGAGCCGGGCGAAGGGGGGCGCGCACGCGAAGGTGACGTCGGAGCCCGCCCGGGCGAGAGCGCCCGCCAGCACCGACAGGGGCCGGGCGTGCGACTGGAAGGGGGGACTGATCACCGCGATGCGTGGCATCCGACCTCCTGTGCCGGGAAGACTCCGCCGGTGCTTCGTCCCGGAGGGCCGAAGCGGATGCGCTCCCGCGCCTTCGCGCACCCGCCCGTTCCTCGTGCCCCGGTGCATCCGCGCCGGGAGGAGACGAGGAAAGCCTCCTGGTCGGACGTATCCCACCAGGAGTCCCCATGGAAATCCCTGTCCCGGACCTGGCGCCGCCGGGTTCCCACGGCTCCGTCGCCACCGACGGGAAGCACGACGCCTTCACGGCGGCGAGGCGGGCCTTCTGGGCCCGGTCCGAAGGGGCGGCGGCGTCCTCGTACCCGACGGACCCGCCTCCGTCCTCCCGCAGTCTCCTGTCCCGGCTGGTCGAGGAGGAGTACGGCACCGGCGGCGGCGCACGACACCACGGGCCGTACGCCGCGGTGACCCCCCAGGACGTCGCGGTCGCCCGCCTCCGGAACCGGGTGCGGTCGGGACGGACGCCCGGCCCCGAGGAGTGCGTGCGGCTCGTGGCCGGGGGCGACGGGGCGCGCGGAGCTGTCTTCGACGCGTGGCCGGAGGTCGTGCGCCTCCACGGCGGGGCCCGGGCCACGAGGGCGCTGCGCTCCGGATTCCGCACCGCCCGGGACCCGGGGACGACGGCCGTGCTGCTCCACCTCGCGGCCGCCGCCGGCCTGCGGCCGGTCCCCGGAGACGGCGTCCTCCGGCTCGCCGCCGGAGGCTCCCGGAGGGTGCGGCACGCGGCGTGGCGGCTGCTCGCCCGGTACGGGGGCCCGGGGGAGAACCGGCTCCGGACCGCGGAGCCCGCGGACGCCTACGAGCGCCTCCTGCTGGAGGCCCTGCGGCACGGTCCGCGCCCATGGCTCCGGTGCTCCCCGCCCTCCTCGGGGCTGTTCGTCGCGCAGTCGATGCTGATGGGGCGGTTCGACCGGCCGGGCGAGGGCCTGAGCGGCGGCCTCAGCGTCCTCCTCGAATCCGTCGGCGAGGCGCTCGCCTCGACCGACGGCATCGCGGGCGTCCTCACCGTGGTCACCGCCTGCCGCCCCGACCTCGAGGACGATCCCGTGCTGCTGCGCCGGAGGAGCCCCGGCCACTGGATCCTGCGGCTTCCCGTGGACGCGGACCGGCCGGTCGGCCCGCAGGACATCGGGGCGCACCGCGAAGCCCTGGCCTGGTGGGCCGCCAGGCTGATGTCCGGGCTCGGACGGCCGCTCGACGTCCTCCACGTGCGGTACGCCGACGACGGTTCGCTGGCCCTGGCCGAGGCGGCCCGAAGGGTCGGTGCGGGGCTGGTCTTCACCGCGACCCCCGATCCGCACCGCCAGATGAGCGAGCTCCTCGACCGTCCCGACGCGGACCCGGACCGCGTGCGCCTGGACCTGCACCGCGTGTTCCTCGCCGACCGCCTGGTCGACCGGGCCGACCGCGTGGTGGGGATCGCCGGCCGGGGCGGGACGGCGGAACTGCTCCACCACTTCCCCCAGCTCGCCCGTGGACACGGGGCACGGCGACTGAGCGCCCCGCCCGAGGGCGTGGCGCCCTACGCGCCGCCGCCCGGCGCGGCGAAGCGGTGCGGATCCCTCGTCGACAGGATCCGTGCGAAGGCCGGATCCCTGGGGGGACCCAGGAGGACGGTGCTGCTGAGCGTCGGACGTCTGCACCCGGTGAAGCAGCAGGACGTCCTGGTCCGGGCGTGGATCGAGTCGGGGTGCCACCGCGCATCGGTCCTGGTCCTCGTCGGGGGGAGCACGCGGGCGCCGGACCGCCAGGAATCCCTGATGCGCGACCGGATCCGCGCGGCGACCCTCGGCGAGCCGGAAGCCCGGGAGCACCTGCTCCTCCTTCCCGCGCTCTCCAACGCCGACGTGCGGTCGCTCGAACGCACGCTGACCGACCCCGCCCACCGCCTCCGGGCACGCTACGTCTGCGCGAGCGCGAAGGAGGAGTTCGGTCTGGCGGTCCTGGAGGCCATGGAGGCGGGGATGGTCGTGGCCGGACCCGAGCGCGGCGGCGTGCCGCACTACCTGGACGACGGGGTCAACGGCCTGCTCCTGGACACCTCGACCCCCCGCGCGCTGGGCCGGGGGCTGCGGCGCCTGCTGGAACTGGACGACGGGGCCGCCGAGGCAATGGCCCGGCGGGCACAGCACCTCGTGCGCACCGAGTACTCGGCGGCCGCCATGGCCCGCGCCCTCGCGGACCACTACGCCGACGCGGCCCCGCGGGGCCGGGGCGGGGGACGCGGCCCTTCGCTGGACCGGGGCGGGCGGAAGTCCGCCTGATGCGGGCCGGACGCTCCGACCCGTGAGCGGGGCGCGCCCACCGGGCGCGCCCCGGACCGCTCCCCGAGGGCCTTTCGCGCTTTCGGTGTTCCGCGGGACGTCCCCCGCGCCCCCGCGGCGCACGGGTCCGCGCCGACGGCCGGCGGGGGCGTGCGCGCCGGCGCCACCGGGCGCGGACACGCGGCCGCGCCCCAGGCCGGTCGGCCGGGGGCGCGGGGCGACGGGACGCTCGGAGCGTCAGCCGATGTCGACGACGTTCTTCGGTGCCTCTTCTCGTTCGTAGTTCGCCAGTGCCAGACCCAGGGCGAAGAACGTGGGCGCCCACTCACCGACGAAGATGCCCCACCGGTCGGCCCTTTCCAGATCCTCGCTCCGCCGCGAGGTGAGCCACGAGGCGAGCGACAGCCCGATCGAGCCGGCGGCCGCGAGGTAGGCGTGCTCACTCGTCATTCCCGCATCGTGCAGCTTCTTGACGATCATCTTCTCTCTCACTTCGGTCGAACCGGCAGCGGCGTGGCGAGCGCTCCTCGGGGTGAGCGGTCGCGTCCGCTGTGAGGCCAGGTCAGCAGTTGGAGGGCAGAGACGTGAGGTTGACGCTGCTGACGGTCATCTCCTTCTCCTCATACTTCGCATTTCGCCCTTTTTCGGATGCGCTTCCGGCGGAGCATCCGGGTGAGGGAAGGAGCCGGTCGGGTCGGTTCACCGGAGGTGCCGCGCGTCGCGGCCGCTCCTCAGACGGAGGGTTCCATCCAGCGCCGCAGGGAGTGCAGGGCGCGCCTGATGTGGCTCTTGACCGTGCCGAGCGGGAGTCCGGTCTCCTCCGAGATCTGCGCCTGTGTCATGTCGCCGTAGATCGCCATTCCGACCAGACGCCGTTGGACGGGGGAGAGGAGGCCGAGCTTCTGCAGGACGAGCACGCGGTTCAGGGCCTGCTCGCACTCGTCCTTGCTGTAGTTGCGGACCCCCTGCGCGTACTGACCCGTCAGGGTGCGCTCAAGGTCGGTCCGCCGGGTCCGCGCGGTCCGCGCGTCCAGGATGACGTGGCGCGCGATGCCGACGAGCCAGCCGCCGAGGGCGCCTCGCTCCGCCCGGTACCCGGCGCGGCCGCGCCAGGCGGCGATGAACACCTGCTGCGTGACGTCCTCCGCGTCCTGGGCGTTGCCGAGGGCACGGCGGGCGAGCGAGTACACCAGCGCGGAGTGCTGCTCGTACAGAGTGGCCAGCGCGGAAGGGTCGCCGCTCGTGAACCGTGCGGCGAGCTCCGCTTCCGACGCGTCGGGCGTCGTCGCGCGGCCGGCCGCGCGCGCCGTCCCGCCGGGGGACGCCGGCGGTGCGTGCGGGTGGACCTGGGTCGAGGAAGAGGGGTGGGCGGAGACCATGGCTTGCTCCTATGGCACGTGGATGCACCGTCTCCCTCACGGTCCGCCGAATCGATGCACGCGGGCAATTCGCATTGATCCTGCATCGAAAAAGGGCGAGGAGGGGAAAGTCGGGGCCGAACCCTGCATCCGCCCGTGGGGGCCAGGAGAAGCACAGGTATCCGCTCACTCGCAGGGAGTGAACGGTCCGAAAGGAATCAGAGATGCGTTCCCGGACCCCCGCCCTCGTAGCAGCCACCCTCGGAACGTGCGCCCTCGCCCTGGGCGCCGCCGTCCCCGCCTCCGCCTCCGCCGACGACGACAAGGCCATGGTGTCCGTCCTGCACGCCGTGCCCGGACTGACCGTCGACGTGTACGCCAACGGTGACGAACTCCTCCCGGACTTCAAGCCGGGCACCCTCACCGAACCTCAGGAACTCCCCGCGGGGAGTTACGACCTGAAGGTCTTCCCGGCCGGCGCCGACCCCAAGGGGACCCCCGCCATCCAGAAGACCGTGGACGTCCCCGCGGGTGCGAACGCCACCGTCGTCGCGCACCTGTCGGCCGACGGCAAGCCCCAGCTGGACGCCTTCGTCAACGACACCTCGAAGATCCCCGCGGGCGAGACGCGCCTGACCGTACGCCACGTCGCCGCGGCCCCCGCCGTGGACGTCAGGGCGGAAGGCCGGCCCGTCTTCAAGGGGCTCGTGAACCCCAAGGAGGCCACCGCCGAGCTTCCCGCGGGGACCGTCTCGGCCGACGTCGTCCTCGCCGGCACCGACGATGTCGTCATCGGCCCCGCCGACCTCGACCTGAAGGAGGGCACCACCAACATCGTGTACGCCTGGGGCAGCGCCGCGGACAAGAACCTCCAGCTCAAGGTGCAGACCCTGAGCGGCATGCACGCCGCGCCCACCGGGGTGGCCGCCGGCCTCGGACAGCCCAACGACTCCGAGGCGTGGATCGCCTTCACCGCCGGAGCCGGACTGCTCGCGCTCGCCGGAGCCCTCACGGCCCGCCGCGTGGTGGCACGGTCCCGTGCCTGAAGCACGCGAGGCCGCTCCCTCCCGGAGGCGGCGGGCGGACGGCGTCGCGATCGCCGTGCTGGCCGTCTCCGGAGCGGTGGCCCTGGCGGCCGGGGCGGCGCTCCGGCCGTCCGCTCCGGCCGCCCCGGACTTCCAGGCCCGGACGGCCCCCTCCGCGTCCGGGCCGCGGGCGGAAACGCTCCCGGGCCGTTTCCCCGCCTCCCTCCCGCACGCCTCCGCGCGGCCCGACGGGCCGCCCGCCCGGCCGGCACCCGCACGGACCGACGAGCCGCGCGGCCGACAGGCGCCCCCGCGGGGCGTCGAGATCCCGCGCGTCGGCCTGGACGCCCCGGTGGTGCCGGTCGGAGTCGACCGGGACGGCGGCGCCGAGGTTCCCGCCGACCCCGGGCGGGCCGGCTGGTACCGCTTCGGCCCCGCTCCGGGAGAGCCCTCGGGCTCGGCCGTGCTGATGGGGCACGTCGACTCGCGCTCGGGCGACCTGGGCGAATTCGCCGCCCTCTTCGACGTCCGCGCCGGTGACACCGTCCTGGTGCGCCGCGACGGCGCTCCTCCCGTCTCCTACCGGATCACCTCCCGCGCGACGGTCGACAAGGGCGAACTGCCCGCGTCCGCCTTCGCCAGGTCGGGCCCTCCCGTCCTCACGCTGATCACCTGTGCGGCGCCGTACGACCCGGACAGAGGCGGATACCTGCGCAACCTCGTCGTCACCGCGGTCCCCCTTCCCGCGAAGGGCTGACCGCCCGTTGATCCGGAAGCCCGCCCCATGCGTACGCCGAGACCCGTGCCGGACCCCCACGACACCGGTGCGCCCCAGCCCCTCGGGCCCCTCTCCCCGAACCGCGTGAGTGCGCCGGCCCGCGCGTGTCGGCCCAGGTGAGGTGACCATGGCAGAGCATCTCGCCGCCGACGACCTGATCGCACTCGCCCTGCGGCCCTCCGGCTCGCCCGACGCGTGGCAGCGGGCCCATCTGCGGGCCTGCGGGGAGTGCGCCCGAGAACTCCGGCAGCTTCGGCGGGTCGTGGACAGCGCCCGTTCCGCCGCCGTCGACGACCTTCTCGCGCCGCCTCCGGCAAGGGTGTGGCACTCCATCGCCGCGGAACTGGGCCTGCCCGGAACGGCGGCCGGGAACGGGCCCGCCGACGGGAACGGGCCCGCCGACGGGGATGGGCGCGCCGGCGAGGACAAGCGCGCCGACGGGAAGGGGACCGCCGCGAGCGGCCCCCCGGACCCGGACGGACCGGCAGAGGGCCCGGCTCGGGGGCAGCCGCGCCGCCGGTCCCGGCGGCGCGGTCCCGGTCTGCTGCTCGCGACCGCCGGTCTGGTCGCCGGACTCCTGACCGGGAGCGCGGCGACCTGGTGGCACCTGCACGAGGACGCGTCGTCACCGGTGGCCGCCGGCCGGACGGTTCCCCTCGTGCCGGTGGCGGGCCGGGCGACCGAGGGGACCGTCCGGATCCACCAGGGCACGGACACGAGACGCGCGGTGACCGTGTCCGTCAGCGGGCTGCCGCCGACGCGGGGCTACTACGAGGTGTGGCTCATGGACCGGAGCGGCACCAAGCTGATCGCCGTGGGGGTGCTCGGGTCCGACGGCAGGGCCAGCCTCCCCCTGCCCGACGGGGTCGATCCGGCGGGGTACCCCCTCCTCGACGTCTCCGCGCAGGCCTACGACGGCGACCCCGCCCACTCGGGGGAGAGCGTGGTCAGGGGCGACCTGCCGTCCTGGGCTCCGTAGGCGGGCGGTCCGTGCCGGAGGGTTCCGGCTCGGCGGCCGATCCGCGTTCCGGTTCCGGTACGGGCTCGCCGTAGAGGCGGGACAGGGAGTCGAGAGCCTCGCGCAGTCCCCGGGGGCGCAGCACGCCGGGGTCGGGCGTCCGGCCCGCCCAGCCGGGCCCCGCCAGCAGCACCAGCGGCGCGGTGCGGGCGCCGCGCAGACCGAACGTCGTGCCCGCCACGTGGCGGGCCAGTGCGTGGCTGGCGGTCGAACGCGCCTGGGACCACAGGACGACCGCGGCGGGGCCGCACCTGCGCACCGCCGCGTCCAGCGCCTCCGCCGGGACCGCCCCGCCGAACATCCGGGTCGGGAGGCCCCGTTCGGACAGGCCCGCGGCGAGCGCTTCGAGCGGAAGCGTGTGGGTCTCCGACGGCACGCACGCCAGGAGGACCGGGGGCATCGGCTTCCCCGCGGACGCGACGGCGGCGCGCCGGAGGACGGTCGACACCTGCCAGGACAGCAGGTGCTCGACTTCGACGTAACGGTCGTCCGAGGACTCCCACTTGCGGCCGACGGCGTGCAGCGTGGGAACCATCACCTCCTCCCAGGCCGTGACGAGGCCGTAGTCGGAGATCACCTGCTCCAGCAGCGTCTCCATCGCCGGTGCGTCCAGCCGGACCGCGGCCCGGGCCAGCCCCCGGCACTCCTGGCGCACGTCCCCCAGGGGCAGTGCGCCTCCGCCGGCCGGCCGGTGCCCCGGGGCGGGACCGGATGCGGAGGGGACCGGAGCGGCGAGCTCCTCGTCCGTGCCGGACGGCCCCCGGCTGTTCCGGGCGGCCCGGGCGGCCTCCGCCGGGGGGACGCCCGACGCCGTGAGGCGGCACATCTCCTCCAGCATCGCGACGTCGGAGGGGGTCCAGCGCCGGTGCTTGCCGTCCGGGCGGGTGGCAGGCCCGATGCCGTAGCGCTGCTCCCAGGAGCGGACGGTGGTCGGCGACACCCCCAGACGGCGGGCCAGGGCCCCCGTGGTGATTCCCGGACTCGTATCGGCCATGCGACCCACCTCGCGGTTCATGAACGCTGCATATCATCCGAACGCCGCGCGGGACGGAATCCGCCCGGCCCGCGCGGGCGCCGCCGTCGGCACGGGGCGGCTATTCCCGCGGCGGCACGGGCGATGCCTCCGTACCGGCTCGGAGCTGGTACGGCCGCAGCCGGTGGGCCCAGTCGGCGCGGGGGACCTCGGAGGGCCTCCGGTACGCGGAGGTCTCGCCCGGAAGGCGGTCGGTGGGGGGCCGCAGCGGATGCGAGGCGGGATCCGGCGGCCCGGTCTCCTCGTCGCGGACCTTGGTGCCGAGGACGAACGCGCCGATCAGCACGGCGACGACGATCACTCCGATCAGAACGAGCATGACGACCTCCCGCACGGTGGTGGATGTATGCGTGGTTTCGGTCGCCGGCCCGCGGGTGGATGCGCCAGGGGCGGGATCTCCGCCCCGGAGGACCGGGGAGGGCGGGCGGCCGCGGGGCGCCCCGGCCGGCCGGACGCGTGCGGCGAGGTATTGTACGCCTCCTTTCTGACATTTCTTCCTTTATCGGGTTTTTCTGGTCGAAAAGGGTGGATTCTTCCTCCCGGCGGGCCTAGCGTGGACGCAGAAGGTAATTCGATTACATGTTCGATCAAGGCGGCGGCCCTACGGAAGCACCGGGAACCGCCGTCGCGGATGCCAGGAGCACGGCGTGAACCTCACCTTCACCACCGCCACCAAGGAACAGGCCAAGGCCCGCGTCGCACTCGCCGGGCCCACCGGGTCGGGCAAGACCTACACCGCCCTGGTCACCGCCACCGGGCTCGGCGAGCGGGTCGCCCTGATCGACACCGAACACGGCAGCGCCGCCAAGTACGCCGACGAGTTCGCCTTCGACACCCTCCCGCTCACGACGTTCGAGCCCACCACCCTCGTCGACGCGCTCGCCGTGGCCGCCCACGAGGGCTACGACGTCATGATCGTCGACTCCCTGAGCCACTTCTGGTCCGGCACCGGCGGGATGCTGGAGCAGGTCGACAACGCGGCCAAGCGCCTCGGCGCGGGCGGCAGCTTCGCCGGCTGGAAGGAGGCCCGCCCCCAGGAGCGGGCCATGATCGACGCCCTGCTCGCCTACCCCGGCCACCTCATCGTCACCATGCGCACCAAGACCGAGTACGTCGTGGAGGCCGACGAGCGCGGCCGCAAGGTGCCCCGCAAGATCGGGCTCAAGCCCGAGCAGCGGGAGGGCATCGAGTACGAATTCGACATCGTCGGCGACCTCGACCACGAGAACACCCTGGTGATCTCCAAGTCCCGGGCGAAACCGCTGTCCGGGACGGTGCTCCACAGGCCGGGCCCGGAGTTCGCCGAGGCCGTCCTCGACTGGCTGGAGGCCGGCAAGCCCACCCCCTCCGTCTCCGACTACGTCACGGCGGCGACCGCGCCGGGCGCCGGCCACGAGGAACTGCGCGTCCTGTACGAGGAGGCCCGCCGGCACAACCTGCTGGGCGCCGCCGTCCTGGACGACGCCGGGGAGACCCGCACGCTCGGCCAGCTGATCGTGCGCTACGGCACCGCGGCGGCGAGGAACAGGGTCGCCGAGGACGTCGAGTCCGGGGCCGGCACCGGGCGGGAGGACGGGACCGGGCGGAAGGACAGGGCCGGGCGGAAGGACGGGACCGAGCGGAAGGACAGGGCCGCATGAGCCTCAAGGAGCACGCCACCCGGGTCGCCGTGCTCCGGGTGCTGCGCGACGCCGTCGACACCGAGTACCGGACCGAGCGCCACGAGGTCATGGAGGAACTGCGCGCGGCCCGCGCCGAGCTGGACCTGAAGTCGGTCCGCGTGACCCTGCCGGACGACACGCCGGTCGCCACCCTCACCCTCGTCGACCCCGCACCGGCGGTCGTGGTCGCCGACGAAGAGGCCTTCACCGCCTGGGTGGCCGACAACCACCCCGGCGAGGTGGAGACGCTGGTCCGGGTGCGCCCCAGCTGGCAGCGGCAGTTCCTCGCCCGGCTGGCCTGCGTCGACCCGGTCGCCGACCCGCACACCGGCGAGGCGATCCCGGGGCTGGGCGTGCTGCCGGCCTCCGCACCGCGGTCGTTCAGCCTGCGGCCCCTGCCCAGCGGACGGGAACGGATCGCCCGCGCCCTGCGCACCGGCACGCTCGACCTGCACCGCCTGCTCCCCCTCGGGGGAGGCGAGGACCCGTGACCGCCGCCGACGCCCGCCCCGGCCGGGACGCGCTCCGCCCGGCGCGGTGCCCCCGCGGAAGGGAAAGGAGGAGAGCATGCTGCCGGCCGAGACGGCCCGGCTCGTCGCCCTGATCGCGGCGACGTGGCCGTCGATGCACCTGGAGGACGCCACGACGGACGCCTGGCACCCGCTGCTCGCGGACCTGGACGCCGCCGACGCCCGGACGGCCGTGACCCGGCTGGGCAGGCAGCGGTCCCGCATCGCCGCCGCCGACATCCGCGCCGAGGTGCGCGCGATCCGGGAGGACCGGCTCGCCCGCCACCCGCTGCCGCTCCCGGACAGCGACCCCGACGACCCGAGCCGCTATCGCGCGGAGCTCCTCGCGCTGGTGACCGCGATCGCCTCGGGGCGGCGGGTCCGGCGCGCACCCGCCGCCCCGGGCGGCCCGCCCTCCCGCCTCGCCGGCACGGAGCGCGACCCGCGCCTCCGCTCCCTCCGCGTGCCCTGCCCCTGGTGCGGGGCCGCCGCGGGCCGCCCCTGCACCGTCCCCCGGCTCGGCACCCCGCTGAGGAGGGCCCCCGCCCACCAGGCGCGCCTCCTCGCGGCCGGGCTCGCCGAGCCCGGGCCGGGACGGACGGAGGCCGCCCGCCGAACCCGAACAGGCACGGGTGGGGAACCACCCGCCGCACGAGAGGAAAGCCGCCATGGCCGGTGAAACCGTCGTCACCGTCGTCGGCAACCTGACCGACGACCCCGAGCTGCGCCTCACCCCGTCCGGCGACACGGTCGCCCACTTCACCGTCGCGTCCACGCCCCGCACCTTCGACCGGCAGAGCAACGAATGGCGGGACGCCGAAACGCTGTTCCTGCGCTGCTCGGTCTGGCGGCAGGAGGCGGAGCACGTCGCCGAGTCCCTGACCCGCGGCACCCGCGTCATCGTCCAGGGACGGCTGCGCCAGCGGACGTACGAGACCCGGGAGGGCGAGAAGCGGACCGTCGTCGAGCTGGAGGCCGACGAGATCGGCCCCTCGCTGCGGTTCGCCGCCGCGACGGTCGTCAAACCCCCGCACACCGGCGTCCCCACCGGTTCCCGCGGCCCCCGCCCTCCCGCCGAGGAGCCGTTCGCCCGGACCGGTACCGGCGAGCGGCCCGTCCCCGCCGCGAGCGGACGACCCGCACCCCACGAGGAGACGGACCCCTTCTGACGGGCCGGCGCGCCCCCGTGCGCCGGCCGTGACCCCCCACCGCACCCACCCGAGGCGGACCCCATGAAGGAACAGGACCGCGAGGAAGCGCTCGAACTCGCCCTCGCCCAGATCGAAAAGCGGTTCGGCACGGGCTCGGTGATGCGCCTGGGCGACGAGCCGGAGGCCCCCGCGGAGGTCATCCCCACCGGCTCGATCGCCCTGGATCTCGCCCTCGGCGTCGGCGGCCTGCCCCGCGGCCGGGTGGTGGAGATCTACGGGCCGGAGTCCTCCGGCAAGACGACCCTGGCCCTGCACGCCATGGCCAAGGCGCAGAAGGCGGGCGGGATCGTGGCCTTCATCGACGCCGAGTACGGCCTCGACCTCGAGTACGCCAGGCGGCTCGGCGTCGACACCGACGCCCTGCTGGTCTGCCAGCCGGACAACGGCGAGCAGGCCCTGCAGATCGCCGACACCCTCATCCACTCCGGCGCCCTGGACCTCGTCGTCGTCGACTCCGTCGCCGCGCTGGTGCCGCGCGCGGAGATCGAGGGCGAGATGGGCGACCCGCACGTCGGCCTGCAGGCCCGGCTCATGAGCCAGGCGCTCCGGAAGACCGCCGGCGCGCTGGGCCACTCCGGCACCACGATGATCTTCATCAACCAGCTGCGCGAGAAGATCGGGGTGGTCTTCGGCTCGCCGGAGACCACGACCGGCGGCCGCGCCCTGAAGTTCTACTCCTCGGTCCGCCTGGACATCCGCCGGATCGAGACCCTCAAGGACGGCACCGAGCCGGTGGGCAACCGCACCCGCGTCAAGGTGGCCAAGAACAAGGTCGCCCCGCCGTTCCGGCAGGCCGAGTTCGACATCCTCTACGGCCGGGGCATCAGCCGCGAGGGCGAGTTGATCGACCTGGGCGTCCAGCACGGCCTCGTCCGCAAGGCCGGCACCTGGTACACGTACGAGGGCGACCGGCTCGGCCAGGGCAAGGAGAACGCCCGCGCCTTCCTCGGCCGCCACCCCGACCTCGCCGACCGGATCGAGGAGGGGATCAGGGCGAGACTGGGCATCGGAAGGGGGCCGCAGACCCCGGCGGCGGAACCCGGGGCCGACACACCGCACCGGACGACCGCGCCCGGCACCGCACCGCCCGTCCCGGCCGCCCCCGGCGCCGCACCGCCCCGCCCGGCCGCCCCCCGCACCGCACCGTCCCGCCCGACCGCCCCCGGCACCGTGCCGCTCGACCCCGCCGCGACCGGCCGGCGCCTCACCGGGACGGCCTCGCCGGCGCCGGCCGGTCCGGCCCCCCGCGTCCTGCTCGACCGCACCCCGGCCGGGCCGTGAAGGCCGGCCCGCCGCTCCCGCGCACCGGCGCGAGGCGCACGCCCGTGAACGGGAGCGGCACCGTGTTCCCCGCCGCCGCGCCCCGGGACGGGACGCCGGACCCGGGCGGGAGCGCCGCCGGCCGGCCCGTCGCGCCGGAGCCGGACCAGCGGCCGGCCGCGGCCCCCGCCGACGGCGAGGACCGGGCCACCGACGCGGCGCTGCGCCCCGGGGACCTGGACGGGTTCATCGGACAGGAACGGGTCCGCGAACAGCTCGACCTCGTCCTCAGGGCCGCCCGGCGGCGCGGCGCCACCGCCGACCACGTGCTGCTCTCCGGCGCCCCCGGCCTCGGCAAGACCACCCTGGCGATGATCATCGCCGCGGAGATGGAAGCCCCGCTGCGCGTCACCTCCGGCCCCGCCATCCAGCACCCCGGGGAGCTGGCGGCGGTCCTGGCCTCGCTCACCGGGGGCGAGATCCTCTTCCTCGACGAGATCCACCGCATGTCCCGGCCCGCCGAGGAGATGCTCTACCTGGCGATGGAGGACTTCCGCGTCGACGTCGTCGTCGGCACCGGCCTCGACGCCACCGCCATGACCCTCGACCTGCCGCCGTTCACCCTGGTCGGCGCCACCGTCCGGGCCGGTCTGCTGCTCCCGCCGCTGCGCGACCGTTTCGGCTTCACCGCGCACATGGAGTTCTACGAGCCGCACGAGCTGGAGCGGGTCGTCACCCGCTCCGCCGGCCTCCTCGACGTCGAGATCGACACCGACGGCGCCGCCGAGATCGCCGGCCGCTCCCGCGGCACGCCCCGCATCGCCAACCGGCTGCTGCGCCGCGTCCGCGACTACGCCCAGGTCACCGCGGACGGCGTGGTCACCCGCGAGACCGCGGCCGCGGCCCTGGGGCTCTACGAGGTCGACGGCCGCGGCCTGGACCGCCTGGACCGGGCCGTGCTGCGCGTCCTGCTCCAGCTGTTCGGCGGCGGACCGGTCGGCCTCTCCACCCTCGCCGTCGCCGTGGGGGAGGAGCGCGAGACGGTGGCGGAGGTCGCCGAGCCGTTCCTGGTCCGGGAGGGGCTGCTGGCCCGGACGCCCCGGGGCCGGATCGCCACGCCCGCCGCCTGGGCCCACTTCGGGCTCGTACCGCCGCCCGCGCCGGCCTGAGCCGCGCCCCCGGCGCAGCGCCGGGGGCGTCCTCACCGAGGGGTGTCCTCGTCGGTGCCCGCCGACGAGGACACCCCCCCCGGCGGCGGGTGCGGCCGGGCGCCCCGGCAGCGGGCGCGGCCGGGACCTCCGGCGGCGGGTACGGCCGGGCTCTCCCGGGCCGAAAAGGGCCCGCCACCGGCACCGGAGCCGGCCTGCGTGCGGGGCCGGAGGCATGGGAAGCGCGAGGCGGGGCAGTCGGTGGGCACGAGGAGCCGTCGCCGTGGGGCGCGGCCCCGGACCAGAGAAGACCGTCCGATCGCAGGGAGTCACGGTGACCGTCCGCATCGGGGTCGAAGAAGAGTTCCACGTGATCGACATCGAGAGCGGACAGCTGGTCCCGCGCGCCGACGCGGTGCTGCGCGCCGTGGCACGCTACGGCGAGACCTTCACCGGGGAGCTGCCCCAGTCCGTGGTCGAATCCAACAGCGAGGTGCACACGAGCCTCGACGGACTCTTCTCCGACCTGACCACCACCCGCGCGCGGCTGGACCGCGCGGCCGCCTCCGAGGGCCTGGCCGTCGTCGCGGCCGGCACCGCCCCGCTGGCACGGCTCGGCACCGTCCCGAGCACCGACGGCGATCCGCGCTACGCGCACCTGACCGGCGAGTACCGCCGGCTCGTGGACGAGCAGCTGATCTGCGGCGTCCACGTCCACGCCGACGTGCCCGACCGGGACACGGCGGTCCGGGCGATGTGCGTCGTCGCGCCGTGGCTGCCCGTCCTCCTCGCGCTCTCCGCGAGTTCGCCGTACTGGCTCGGCGCGGACACCGGGTACGCGAGCTGGCGCACCATGGTCTGGCAGCGCTGGCCCACCGCCGGCCCGCCCGGCTGCTTCGCCGGCGCGGAGGAGTACGACCGGGTGGTGGGGGAGCTCGTCGGCTCGGGCGTCATCAGCGACCCCGGCATGATCTATTACGACCTCCGCCCCTCGGACCACCTGCCCACCCTCGAAATGCGCGTCTGCGACGCCTGCCCGCGCGTGGAGACGGTGATCCTGATCGCCGCCCTCTACCGTGCGCTCGTGACCGACGCCCTCGCCCGCCTGGACGCCGGGGAGCCCGGCTGCGACGGGAACCACGCCTGGCTGCGCGCCGCGACCTGGCGCGCGGCCCGCTCCGGACTGGAGGGCGACCTCATCGACCCGGTGACGCGCCGTCCCGCGCCCGCCGCCGCCGTGGTGCGGAGCATGCTCCGCCGGCTGCGCCCCGCCCTGGAGGCGCACGGCGACCGGGACACCGTACGGCCCCTCGCGGAGGAGGCCCTCGCGCGGGGGAGCGCCGCGGAACGGCTCCGGTCCGCGGTCGCCGGGGAGGACCTGCTCGCCGGAGTGGACCGGCTCCTCGCCCAGACGCGCGGAAGGGCCCGCTCCCCGCGCCACCGTACGGCCGCCCACACCCCTCGCCACGACGAGCGGGCGGCGGCGGCGAGAGTGCCGTGAACCGGCCCGGCGCCTCCGGAGGACCGGCGAAACCGGCCGGCGGGCACCGGCCCGCCCGCGCCCGCCCCACCGAAGGAGCCCGGCGGCCCGTCCGCCCGGCGCCCCCACCGACCGGTCCGCCGGCCGGTCCGCCGTGGGGCCGATGCGCCGCCCGACCGACCTGCTGACCGAATGACGACCGACCGACCGTCCGACCGACCGTCCGACCGAGGAGGAACGCCCATGCGAAAACATGTCCCCACGCCCCTTCACGCCCCCGAAGCCGCCTCCCCCGGCGGCCGTACGGAGCGGTCCACCGTCCCGGGAGGTGGCGTCCCGTGTGCGGCCTGACCGGTGAGATGCGGTTCGACGGAAGCCGTCCCGACCTGGCGGCGGTGGAACGCATGGCCGACCGGCTGGAGGCCAGGGGACCCGACGGACGCGGCCTGTGGTCCGAGGGCGCCGTCGCCCTGGGCCACCGGCGGCTCAGGATCATCGACCTGAGCGACCGCGGCAGCCAGCCCATGACCGACAGCGAAGCCGGTCTGACCTGCGCCTTCAACGGCTGCATCTACAACTACCAGGACCTCAGGGAAGAGCTCCGCGGACTCGGCCACACCTTCACCACCACCTCGGACACCGAGGTCGTGCTCAAGGCGTACCGCCAGTGGGGCACCGACTTCGTCACGCGCCTCACCGGCATGTTCGCCATCGCCCTGGCGGAGCACCGCACCGGCCGGCTCGTCCTGGTCCGCGACCGGCTCGGCATCAAGCCCCTCTACCTCGCCGAGACCCCCGGGCGGCTCCGCTTCGCCTCCACGCTGCCGGCACTCCTCGCCGGCGGCGGCGTCGACACGACCCTCGACCCGGTCGCGGTCCACCACTACATGAGCTGGCAGTCCACGGTCCCCGCGCCGCGCACGATCCTCACCGGCGTGCGCAAGCTGCCCCCGGCCACCGTCCGCGTCGTGGAACCGGACGGCACCCACACCGACCGCACCTACTGGCAGCCCGCCTACGAACGCCGCGCCGAGTTCGCCGGCATGGGCGCCCCGGAGTGGCGGGACGCCGTGCTCGACGCGCTCCGCACCGCCGTGCGGCGCCGGATGGTGGCCGACGTGCCCGTCGGGGTGCTCCTCTCCGGTGGCCTGGACTCCAGCCTGATCGTGGCCCTGCTCGCCGAGGAAGGACAGGCGGACCTCGCGACCTTCAGCGTCGGCTTCGAGACGGAGGCCGGCGAGGAGGGTGACGAGTTCTTCTACTCCGACCTCGTCGCCCGGCGCTTCGGGACCGACCACCACCAGCTGATGGTGCCGTCCGACCGGGTCTCCACCGCGCTGGACGCGGCGGTCGCCGCCATGAGCGAACCCATGACGAGCCACGACGCCGTCGCCTTCCACCTCCTGTCGGAGCTGGTCGCGAAGGAGGTCGGCGTCGTCCAGAGCGGCCAGGGCGCCGACGAGGTCTTCGCCGGCTACCGCTGGCACCAGGAGCTCGCGGGGGTCCCGCGCGCCGAGGAGCCCCGCCGGTACGCGGAGGTGTACTTCGACCGCACCCACGGGGACCTGGAGAAGATCCTGCAGCCGCACATGCTGCCGCTGCGCGACGTGTCCCGCGAGTACATCGAGACCCACATGGCCGCACCGGGCGCCGAGACGGCGATCGACGCGGGACTGCGCACCGAGACCCACGTGATGCTCGTCGACGACCCCGTGAAGCGGGTCGACAACATGACCATGGACTGGGGCCTGGAGGCCCGGGTGCCCTTCCTCGACCACGAGCTCGTCGAGCTGGCGGCCGCCTGCCCGCCCGAGCTGAAGCTCGCCCAGGGCGGCAAGGGCGTCCTGAAGGACGCCGGGCGGACCGTCCTCCCGCGCGAGGTGGTCGACCGGCCCAAGGGGTACTTCCCCGTGCCCGCCGTCCACCACCTCGCCCCGCCCGTCATGGCACGCGTCCGGGACGCCCTGGCCGCACCGGCCGCCCGCGCCCGCGGGCTGTTCCGCGAGGAGTACGTCGCCTCCCTCCTGGAGGCTCCCGACGACCACCGCGCCCACCGCGGGCAGAACACCCTGTGGCAGGTAGCGTTGCTGGAGATATGGCTGCAGACGCACGGAATCGACTGACCGGAGGACCCGGGCCGGGCGCGCCCGCGGCGCAGCCCCTGCCCGCGGGGGCCGGGCACCACGACACCCCGCCGCTCCAGACGGCCCACGCCTGCTGGTACCCCTCCGCCGACCCGGGCGGCGAACGCGTCGCGTTCGTCTGCGACCGGAACGGCTCGCCGCAGCTGTGGACCGGACGGACCGACGACGACCGGGCACGGCTGCTCGACGCCACGCCCGATCCCGTCACGGAGGTCGCCTGGTCGCCGGACGGCCGGTGGATCGCCTACACCGTCGCCCCCGGCGGCAGCGGACACACCCGCGTCCTGTGCGTCCGCCCCGACGGCTCGGACCGCAGGGTCCTCGCCGGGGCGGAGCCCGGCACCTCCGCCTACCTGGGGTGCTGGCTCGGCGACGGCTCCGCGCTGGCCGTCACCGTCGCCGAGCCCGTCGAGGCGGCGGGGGTCCCCGCCGGGTCCCGGGAGGAGCCGCCGGGCCTGGCGGACCGCGACGGGGCCGCCACCCTCCTCGGCCCGGCCGGCCGCCCGGTGCCGGGCGGCGGCCGGGGGCCCGTGCGCGACCGCCTCACCGCCTACCTGATCGATCCGGACGGCATCCGTCCGCCCCTCCTGTTCGCCGACGAGTCCGAGGCCGCCACGCTGCGCGTCTGCGACGTCAGCCGCGACGGCCGGCTCGCCCTGCTGCGGCGCGGGCCGCGCGGCGGACGCGAGGCGGTCGTGGTCCGCGTCGCCGACCGGACCGCCGTCTGCACCCTCCCGGTCGCCGACGGCGATCCGTGGATCGGCCGCTTCTCGGCCGACGCCCGCACGCTGTGGCTGCGCAGCGACGCCGGCGCCGAGTTCGCGGCCCTGCTCGCCGTCGACCTGGACGAGGACGGGCGGCGGACCGGCGTGCGCGAACTCGCCCGGAGGGCCGCCCACGACCTGGAACTGCTCGCGCTCGTCGAGAACGGCCGCCGCGCCGCCCTCGTCTGGAACGCCGGCGGGATCAGCGAGCTGGAGACCCTCGCCCTGCCCGGGCCGGAGGAGGTGCCGGTCCCGCCCCGGACGGTGGAGCTCGACCACGAGGTCGTCACCCGCGTCGCCGCCGCCGGCCCGCACGGCATCGTGGCCTCCCTGGCCGGGTCGCAGCGCCGCCCCGGGATCTGGCACCTGGCCGGCGCGACGACCCCGCTCCGCACCCCGTGGACCGCGCGGGACGCCGACACGGTCCCGCCCGGCCCCGCGCCGGTGCGCCCGGTCCCGATGCGGCCCACGGCCCGCGACGGGCTGCGGCTGGGCGGCTGGTACCACCGCGCCCCCGGCCGCGCGCCCGGTGAACCCGCGCCCTGCGTGATCCACCTCCACGGCGGCCCCGAGGACCAGGAACGCCCGGTCTTCGACCCGCTGTACCACGAGCTGACCGCGCGCGGCCTCGACGTCTTCGCCCCCGACGTCCGCGGCTCCTCCGGCTGGGGCCGCACCTTCCGCGACGCGGACCTCGGCGAGGGGCGCTTCGCCGCCATCGACGACGTCGCCGACTGCGTCGCCCACGCCGTCGGCGCCGGGCCGGCCGACATCAGGCGCCTGGCCGTCATGGGCCACTCGTACGGGGGCTACCTGACGCTCGCCTCGCTCGTCTGGCACCCCGGGCTCTTCCGCACCGGCGTCACCGTCTGCGGCATGTCCGACCTCACGACCTTCTTCGCCACGACGGAACCCTGGCTGGCCGAGTCGGCGGCCCACAAGTACGGCCACCCCGAACGCGACCGGGCGCTGCTGCGCGCCCTCTCGCCCATGAGCCGCGTCGACGCCCTGAGCGTGCCCCTCCTCGCCGTCCACGGCGCCCACGACACCAACGTCCCGCCGCGCGAGTCCGAGCAGATCGTGCGCGCCGCCCGGGAACGCGGCCACGAGGCGGAGCTGCTCCTCCTCCACGGCGAGGGCCACGACTTCCGCCGCGCCGACAGCCGCCGCCTGTTCCGCCGCACGGCGGCGGACTGGATCGAGAAGCGCCTCACCTGAACCCGGGCGGCGTCGTCCCGCGCCCGGAACCGCTCGGCCGGGGCGGAGCCCGTCCTCGCGGAGGCCGGCGGACGCCGACGAGGACGCCCCGGCGGCAGCGGCGCGTCGGGCGGCGGGCGGCCGCGGAGAGCGGGCGGCGGGACGCGTGGGGGAGGGGCACCTCGTGCCGTCCGGGGCACCGCCCGTCCGTCCCGGAAGGCCGCGACGTCCCCCTGGATCGCATCGAGGCGGGTCGGGCCCTCGGCCGGTTCCGCCGGGGAGGGCCGGCACCGACGGCTCGAACCCCGTCACCGTCCTCCCCGAGGCTGGCGAGTTTCCCCCGCCGCGCCTCCGGGCGGGGACCCCGCCGTTCCGCTCGCGCACGCCCGGCGGCACGCGGCCGAACGCCTCGGCGTCCGGTGGACGGCGACCCTACGCTGCGGTCATGACGCGCTACGAGGGAGCGGGACGGGCCGGCCGGATCCGGGACGCCGCGGTGGCGGCGGCCACGGCGGCGCAGGGGGTGGACGAGTTCTTCGGCGGGGTGATGCGGGCCGTCCGCCCGCTGCTCGGGTCCGAGGTCTGGGCCGGGATCACCGTCGACCCCGTCACCCTGATGAACACCGGAGGCCACTACCGGCAGGCCGTGCCGCTCCGCTACCTGCCGCGCATGCTGGACATCGAGTACCGCGAGGGCGATGTCAACGGGCTGCCGCAACTGGCCCGGGGACCCGGGCCCGTGGGCGTCCTCGGCGAGGCCGTCGGCGGAGTGCGGGACCGCAGCCCCCGGTACCGGGACATCATCCGGCCCCTGGGGCTCACGGACGAGGTGCGGATCCTGCTGCGCGACCGGTACGGCGTCTGGGGCGCCCTGATCCTCGGCACCGGCCGCGACACCCCGCCGTACGGTCCCGAGGCGGACGCCGTGGCCCGGGCGATCGCCCGGCCGCTGGGGGAGAGCCTGCGCAGGCTCCACCTGACCCGGCGCGCCGGGAGCGGCGAACCCGAGGACGGCGCCGGGCGCACGGCGGGCACCCCGGCCCCCGCGCTCGTCCTCCTGGACGACCACTACGCGCCGGTGCAGTCCAGCCCCACGGCGCGGCTCTGGCTGGACGAGCTGCCCGCCCCCGGCGAGGCGCGTCCGCCGGTGGCCCCCGCCGGCGGGGGAGGGGCCGCGCCGGCGGGACGGCCGGAGGGCGGACTGCCGCCCGCCCTCTACGGCGTCGCGGCGGCGGTCCGGGCGAGCGCCGCCGGCCCCGGCTCCTCGGGGTCCCTGGTGTCATGGGCGCACACCCGGAGCCGGGGCCGGGTCCGGCTGCACGCCTGGCGGATGGACGGCCCGGGCCCCGCCCGGGTCGCGGTCGCCGTCGAACCGGCCGGGCCCGGGGAGCACATCGCGCTCGTCATGGCCGCCCACGGGCTCACCGCGCGGGAGGGCGAGATCACCGGACTGGTGCTGAGCGGCCACTCCACGGCGGAGATCGGCCGGCTGACGCGGCTCTCCCCGTACACCGTCCAGGAGCACCTGACCTCGGTCTTCGACAAGACCGGAGTGCGCAGCCGGCGCGACCTGGTGGCCACCCTCTTCACCCGGCACGTCGCACCCCGGATCCTCGACTCCGCCGACACCCAAGGCCCTTGAAGGGGCGTCACCTCCGCTCGTACGGGTCCGGCGAACTTCCCGGACGGCCGGGACACCGGCCCCGTGCGCCCGGGACGCCGGGCGGCACAGCATGGCCGTCGTCGTCGCACGGCGACCGTCCGCAACCCGTGAGAAGAGGTACGTACGATGAGGAGAGCCCTGATGTCCGCCCTGGCGGCCGTCGTGGTCCCGGCCGCCCTGCTGGGCACCGCCGCCGCCCCGGCACAGGCCGCCCCGCCCGCCCCGGTGACCGCCGCCGCCCCGGAACAGGTCGCCGCGGGCACGGCACTCGCCGCCGCGGGATCCGTCACCATCAAGAACCGGTACAACGACCGCTGCCTCCGGGCGAGGGGCGATGCCCCCGGCTTCGACGTGCAGCTGGCGAACTGCGACGCCGGCGACCCGCGGCAGCAGTGGAACATCGCCTGGGTGTACACCGCGGCGGGCGGCTACTACGAACTGCGGAGCGTGCCGAGCGGGCTGTGCCTGGACGCCGACTGGGGGTCGATCGGCGCCAACGGCACCCGGATGCAGGTGTGGACCTGCGAGGGTACGGCCCAGACCAACCAGCACTGGCGGATGCGCCCGATCACCAACCTGCCGAACACCTTCTCGGTGACCGTCGAGACGAACAACCGCTGCCTGGACGGCCACTTCCAGACCATCGACCAGAACCCCGGCCGGGTGCAGCTCTGGGACTGCCTGGGCACGGGACAGATCAACCAGCACTGGCGCATCGCCTGACCCTCCGCGTGACGGAGCGCGGGGCGCGGCTCAGCGCCCCCCGCCCAGGCCCGCCTCCCGGGCCCGGACGATCGCCTCCGCGCGGCTGGCGGTGTGCAGTTTGGCGAGGACGGCGGAGACGTGGTTCCGCACGGTCTTCGGACTCACCGTCAGCCGGCGGGCGATCGCCTCGTTGCCGAGGCCCCGGGCCACCAGGTCGAGGACCTCGTGCTCCCGGGGCGTCAGTCCGCGCAGGACCGGGGCGGTGCGGCCCGGACGCGGCCCGGCCAGCAGGGCGGCGACGAGCCGGCCGACGGCGGCCCCGAGCAGGGTCTCGCCGTTGGCCACGGCCCACACCGCGCGCACCACCTCGGCGGGCCCCGCGCCCTTGAGCAGGTAGCCGCGGGCCCCGGCCCGCAGCGCGGCGAGCACGGACGCGTCGTCGTCGGCCACGGTCACGACGAGGACCGCGGGCCGGGGCCGCGGCCCCAGCATCCGCCGTACGGCCTCCGCCCCGGACTCCCCGTCCGGGCCCCGGCACAGGTCGGTGACCACCACCCGGGGCCGGAGCCGCTCGACGGCGGCGACGGCCTCGTCGGCGGTCGCCGCCTCCGCCACCACCGACAGCCCGTCCACCGAGCCGAGCAGTGCCGTCATCCCCATCCGGAAGACCGGGTCGGCGTCCACGACGACGACGGTGACCTCCGCTGCTGCCGTACCGTCCATCGATTCCCCCCCCGTCGACGGGCCCGGGCGCCGGGGCGGTCCCCGCGCGGCGGATGCCGTCCGGGCCGCCCCCACGAAGGAGGTTCCCAGAGCCACCCCGCCCGTCGTACCCCAGGAACCTGGGGTCGTACGGCGGACGGCGGGGCGAGCGTCGGCGCCGGAATCCCGCCGGAAGCCGGAGCCCGCCCCTGCCGGGCCGGCGGCCCCGCCCCGCGCGGCGGCAGACGCCCCGTACCAGGCGCAAGAGCGTTCGGGTTAACCTGGCCCTGCCGGGCGGGACCGGGCTGGATACGGGCTCCGACGGTGATGCCGCCACGGCGGAGACGCAGGGACGGAACGGGCAGAGGCGGGCCGCAGGTGAGAGACGGAGACCGGGCTTGCGTCCGTCGTGGACCCGCGAGGGCGGGACGCGCGGAGCGGACGACGCGGAGCGCGGCGCCCGCCCCGGGTCCCGGACCGGGGGCGGGGCGCCGTGGATAAGATCGCGCTCACCGCGGCCGCCCTCTACGCCATCGTGCTGCTCCGGGCCGGGGGCACCTTCGCGGTCGGCTGGCTCGCCGGCGCCGGCGCCCGCCGCAGCCGGTTCGCCGACCGGATCTCCTCGGCCAGGTTCCAGCGCGCCGAACGGGCGATCCAGCGGTGGGGCGCGCCCGTGGTGGCCGTCTCCTTCCTGACCGTCGGCTTCCAGACCGCCGCCAACTTCCTCGCGGGCAGCATGCGGATGCCCCTGCCGCGCTACCTCCCGGCCCTTTTCGTCGGGGGAGCCGCCTGGGCGCTGCTCTACGCGACCGTCGGACTCGGCGCGCTCGACGTGCTCGGCAGGCTGTTCACCGACCGTCCCGCGCTCGGCACCGCCGTGGTCGCCGCGCTCGCCCTCGGGGCGTGCGGCGCGGTGGCGTACCGCAGGCGGCGCGCCGCCCGGGGACCGGACGGCCTCCCGGCCGAGGAGTCCTGAGCCCGTCCCTCCTGCCGAGCCTTCCCCGCCGCCCGGGAAAGCGGACGGGGATCTCCCGGCAGGGCTGCCCCGTCGGGTCCCGGACCGCTACCGTGGTGCCCATGGCACGGGAAATCCGCATCGAGATCAGCGACGAGGCCTACGAGGCGCTGCAGAAGGCCGCCGCCGCGAGGCGGGTCGCCGCCGAGGACTACGCCGGCGACGTCCTGCACGCCGATCTCACCCGGACCCGCTTCATCGAGGGCGCCCGCTCCTTCGTCCACCGGCACGGCGACGCCTTCGCCGCCCGCTACGGCGGCCCCGCCGCCTGACCCGGGGGACCCGCACGTGACCGTGCACGTCGATCTGGCCTGGCTCCTCGGCATCGCCCAGAAGGTCATTCCCAGCGACCCGGAGATCACCGACTGGGGCTCGCTCGAAGCGGCACGCGCCCGTCACGCCTTCCGCATCATGGACACGCCGGTCTACGACCTCCCGCACCACCGCGCCGCGGCCCTCCTCCACCAGCTCGTCCGCGTCCCCGCCCTGGAGCACTCGAACGAGCTGTTCGCGGTGGCCGTGGCCGCCGCCTACCTCCACGCCTCCGGCCACCCGGTCGACGTCACCAGCCAGGACGCCATCACCCTCGTCGACCGCGTGCTGACCGGCGACGCCGACGCCCGCCAGGTGGCGGCCACCCTGAAGACCTGGGAGACCCCGGCCTGACGGACCGACGGGCAGGCGCTCAGGCCAGGCCCCGGAGGGCCGCGACCGCGAGCCGCACCGCCCGGTCGGTCACCGCCGCGTAGTCCGCGCCCCCCTCCAGGGCGGTGGTGGCCGCGTTCACGAAGCCCTGGAGCAGACGGGCCGTCATGAGGGGAGCGTCGTCGCCCAGGTCGCGCAGGGCGTCGACGAGCGGGGCGAGCAGGGCGCGGTGCGCCTCGTCGGCCCCGGCGCGCAGGGCGGCGGCGTCCTGCGCGCCGGCGGTGGCACGGGCGACGCGGTGCTCGCCGTCGCGGACCATCTCCAGCTGCGCGGTGACGTAGGCGGCGACGCGCTCCTCGGGGGAGTCGCCGGCGGCGGCGAGGGCGGCGCGGATCCGCTCGGTCCACCGCGGGGCCGCCTCGCGGACCACCTCGGTCAGCAGGTGGCGGCGGTCGGGGAAGTACTTGTAGACGCTGTTGCGGGCCAGGCCGGTGCGGCGTGCCACCTCCGCGAAGGTCACCTTCGAGGCGTCGCCCTCCGCCAACAGCTCCCGGGCGGCGTCGAGCAGGGCGGCACGCTGCTGCGACCGGTGGTCGGCGACCGAGGCGGCGTGGATCTTGGGCACGCCCCCAGTCTAGGGCCGCCCTCCTCTCCCCTTCCCCCTCTCTCCCGTCCCCGGGAGGCAACCCCCGGGCCCCCTTCCCACCGGAGCACCCCCACTTGGGGACGCCGCGTCGCCATCTTCTATCGTGGGGACGCACCGTCCCTATCTCTGGAGGGAACGCCATGTTCCTCGCCCTGCTGGAGCTGAAAGCCGCCCGAGGCCGCTTCCTGCTGATGGGCAGCGTCGTCGTGCTGGTCGCCGCGCTCGTCGGCATCGTCGCCGG
Source organism: Streptomyces sp. NPDC058758 (assembly GCF_042746075.1). Taxonomy (NCBI): domain Bacteria; kingdom Bacillati; phylum Actinomycetota; class Actinomycetes; order Kitasatosporales; family Streptomycetaceae; genus Streptomyces; species Streptomyces sp. NPDC058758. The sequence goes on from NZ_JBHYPS010000026.1 coordinate 116,724, forward strand.
ATTCACCACCGGCCTCGGAGACGACACCGTCTCCGCCCTGCGCAGGCTGCCCGCGACGCACATCGCCTTCGCCGCCGGCTCGGACTCCGACCAGTTCGCCCGCGGCCTGATCGACGACCGGACCGCCTCCGGCTGGAGCCGGGAGGAGCGGACCGAGGCCACCCCCCTCGGCGTCTCCCTCACCCGCGGCACCACCGGCCGGGGCACCGAGGTCGACCTCGCCGCCTTCGGCGTCGAACCCGGCGCCTTCACCGACCCCGGCGCCGACGACGGCACACCCCTGGACGCCGCCCGGTCCCAGGGCGTCGTCATCTCGCGCCAGCTCGTGAACGAAGGCGTCCGGATCGGCGACACCCTGACCATCGACCGCCTCGGCGTCACCCTCGACGTCGTGGGCACCACCGGCCGCTCCTCCTACGGCCACGTCCCCGTCGCCTACGTCACGACCGACACCTGGCGCCGCATCCGCTTCACGACCCCCGGAGCCCGGACGCCCGCCGACACCCTTCCCCGCCAGTACAGCGCCATGGCCCTCAGGCTCCCCGAGGGTGCCGACGCCGACACCCCCGCCCTCGCCGAGGCCGACCGCCGGCACGACACCGTCACCGTCCCGCTGGAGAAGGCCTTCGAAGCCGCACCCGGCTACGACGGGGAACGCCTGACCATGACCTCCATCCAGACCTTCCTCTTCCTCATCGCGCCCCTCGTCGTCGGCGCCTTCTTCGCGGTGTGGACGGTCCAGCGCACCCCCGAGCTCGCCCTGCTCCGCGCCCTGGGCGCCTCCCGGCGCCGCCTGCTCGGCCACACCCTCGCCCAGGCGGCCGTCGTCGTGGTCGCCGGCACCGCCGTCGGCGCGGTGCTCGCCTCGGCCGTCGGCCTGCTCGTCGGCGAACAGGTGCCCTTCAGCCTCCCCGCGACGACCCTCACGACCACCATGGCCGCCGTGGCCCTCGTCGGCCTCGCCGGCTCCGCCCTCACCCTGCGACGCGTCACCACCGTCGACCCGATGACCATGCTGGGAGCCGCACGATGAGCCTCCGCCTCCACGACGTCACCGTCACCCTGGGCCAGGGCGACTCCCGTACGACGGCCCTGAGCGGCCTCGACGTGACGTTTCGCCCCGGCGCCCTCACCGCCCTCGTGGGCCCCTCCGGCTCCGGCAAGTCCACCCTCCTCGCCGTCGCCGGCGCCCTGCTCCGCCCCGACCGGGGCCGCGTCCTCCTGAACGGCTCCGACCTGGCCGCCCTCACCGACCGGGAACGTGCCCGAGCCCGCCGCGAACGCATCGGCTACATGTTCCAGAGCGGCAACCTGCTGACCGGACTCACCGCGGAGGAACAACTCCTCGCCGCGGCCTCCCTCGCCGGCCGCAGGCCCCGGACCCAGCGCGCCAGGATCCGCGAGCTGCTGGTCGAGGTGGGGCTCGAACACCGCCTCTCCCACCGCCCCCATCAGCTCTCCGGCGGCGAGCGCCAGCGCATCGCCCTGGCCAGGGCCCTCCTCCTGGAGCCGGAACTCCTCCTCGTCGACGAACCGACCGCCGCCGTCGACCGCACCCGGGCCGAGGACCTCACCGCCCTCATCGCCCGCACCACCCACCGGTACGGCTCCGTCACCGTCGTCGCCACCCACGACCCCGTGGTCACCGACGCGGCGGACGCGACCGTCGACATGCTGAGCCACGCGGCACCCGCCGGAACCCTCCAGGAGCGAAGTTGACATGCGTTTTCCAGGTCCGTAACCTCCTCCGAGTTGTCCGACGTGAGCACCGGCCCCGGCCGGCCCCGGACGACCACTCCGCAAGAACCACACAGCCTGTCGGCTGCGATTCGTCGCGCCGTCGAGCTTCTGTGCGTTTTCGCGGAATGAGGAATTCACGTCCGGACCCCGGACGCCCTCCGATTCGCATCGAAGGGAAGGAATCCGCTAAAGTCTCACTCGTCGGAACGGCCCGAAAGCCAGGACGACAACCCCTTCTGACGGGGAATCGGACGCCGAAAGGATCTGATAGAGTCGGAAACGCCGGAAGGGCCCGGAGCGAAAGCAAAAGGGACCGGAAAGCGCCGAGGAAATCGGATCGGAAAGATCTGATAGAGTCGGAAACGAAGGAAGCGCCCGGAGGGCCCGGAAACGGGAACGAAGGAAGCGTCCGCACCTT
>NZ_JBHYPS010000027.1:0-117366 GCF_042746075.1 Streptomyces sp. NPDC058758
CCTGCTTTTTTTTTTTTTTATACCCTCCGCGTTTCCGGCCCCCCCGGCGGGGCCCCCGGCCCCCCCCCCCCCCCCCCCGGGGCCCCCCCCCCCCCCGCGGGCCCCCCCCCGCCCCGCCCCGCCCTGCCCCTGCCCCGCCGTGCCCCGGCCCCGGCCCGGCCCTGCCCCGCGCCCGGCCGGCCCGTCCCGGCCTCCGCCCCTGCCCGTCCGCCCGCCCAGCGGCCCCGTACACCGGAAGCGAGCCCCGCCCATGCACGCACCGCCCCCCGTCCGCCCGCCGAGAAGCTCCCGCGCCGGCCGGGCCGTCGCCGCCGCGCTGACCGCCCTGGCCCTGGCCGGCGTGACCGCCCCGACGGCCTCCGCCCTCCCGCCGGCCGGCGCGACGGCCGCCCCGGCCGGGGACACCAGGCCCGTCGAGTACCGGGGACTGCGCCTGGACGTGCCCGCCGACTGGCGCGTCGTCGACCTGGAGAAGTCCCCGGAGACCTGCGTCCGCTTCGACACCCCCACCCTCTACCTGGGCCACCCCGGCTCCGGGCGGTCCTGCCCCGCCGACGCGGTCGGCGAGCGGACCGACGCCCTGGTGGTGGAGCCCCTCGCAGGGGCCGCCGTCCAGGACCCCGCCTCCGTCCTCCGCGTGCCGGCCGGCCGCCCCCTCCCGGCCCGCGTCGGGGACGACGTGGACGGCGAGGCCGTCCTCTCCGTCGAGGGCGCCGGGCTGCTCGTCACGGCCGTCCGCGGCGCCGGCACCGACACCGTCTCCCGGGTGGTCGGCTCCGGACGCGTCGGCCCGGCCGCCGTCCCGGGCACGCTCCCCGCCCCCCGGACCCGCACTGGGGCCGGGGACACGGCCGGAACCGCCAGGGCGCTGGCCGCGGAGCCCACCACCGGGTACACCGGCAAGGCCTTCGACGCCTGCACGGCCCCGTCCGCGGGCCTCATGCAGACGTGGAAGGCGAACTCGCCCTACGACGGCGTCGGCATCTACATCGGCGGCCCCACCCGGGTCTGCGCCCAGCCCAACCTGACGGCCGGCTGGGTCTCCGACCGTACGGCCGAGGGCTGGCACATGATCCCCATCTACGCGGGCCGCCAGGCCGGCGGGATCACGGCCGGCGAGGCCGCCGCGCAGGGCAGGGCCTCCGCCGACGACGCGGTGGCCAAGGCCAAGGGCCTCGGCTTCGCGGCCCAGACCGTGCTCTACACCGACATGGAGAACTACGACTCCTCCCTCTACCGCACCCGGGTCCTCGACTACCTCTCCGCCTACAGCGCGCGCGTCCGCGAACTCGGCTTCCGCGCCGGCGTGTACGCGAACGTCTCGAACTCCGGCGACATGGCCGCCCTGCACAGCAACTCCCGCTACACCAAGCCCGACGTGCTGTGGGTCGCCAACTGGAACGGCGCAGCGGACGTCTCCAACGGCTCGATGGGCCTGCCCGGCAGCACCTACTGGCAGGGCAAGCGGCGGGTGCACCAGTACGTGGGAAACTCCACCGAGACGCACGGCGGAGCGACCCTCAACATCGACCGCAACTACGTGGACGTCGCCCCCGCCACCGCCCCCGAGCCCGAGCCCGAGGCCTGGCGCGAGGACGCCGCCTCCCGGGTGAACGCCGACTTCAACGGCGACGGCCGGGACGACGTGGCCGCCCTGTACGGCTACGGCGACGGTTCGGTCGCGCTGTTCACCTTCCTCGCCCGGGCCGACGGCGGTTTCGACGCGCCGCTGAAGTCGTGGACGCGCCCGCCGGGCAACTGGACCTTCAAGAGCGTCAAGCTCACGGCCGGCGACTACGACGGCAACGGCCGCACCGACCTCGCCGCCATGTACGACTACGCCGACGGCTCCGTCGCGCTCTTCACCTTCAAGTCCCGCACCGACGGCGGCTTCTCCGACCCCGTGAAGTCCTGGACGACCGCGCCCGGCAACTGGTGGCCCGAGAACGTCCAGCTCGCCTCCGGCGACTTCGACGGCAACGGACGCGACGACGTGGCCGCGTTCTACGGCTACAACGACGGCCGCGCCGCCCTCTACACCTTCGCGTCCGACGCCAGCGGCGCGTTCGGGACGCCGCTGCGCTCCTGGAACGTTCCCGAGAACTACTGGTGGGGCGAGAACGTGAAGCTGGCCTCCGGTGACTTCGACGGCAACGGCCGTGACGACGTGGCCGCGTTCTACGGCTACAGCGACGGACGGGCCGCCCTCTACACCTTCAAGTCCCGCACGGACGGCGGCTTCTCGGACCCGGTGCGCTCCTGGAACGTCCCGGAGAACTACTGGTGGGGCGAGAACGTCAAGCTCACCGCCGCCGACTACGACGGCAACGGGCGGGCCGACGTGGCCGCGATGTACGGCTACGAGGACGGCTCCGTCGCCCTCTTCACCTTCGCCACCCGCACGGACGGCACCTTCGAGAACCCGGTGAAGTCCTGGACGACCGCGCCCGGCAACTGGTGGATCGAGAACGTCCAGATCGCCTCGGGCGACTTCGACGGCAACGGCCGCGGCGACGTGGCGGCCTTCTACGGCTACAGCGACGGCCGCGCTGCCTTCTACACCTTCAAGTCCGACGCGGCCGGCACCTTCGGCACCCCGCTGCGCTCCTGGAACGTCCCCGCCGACTACTGGTGGGGCGACCACGTGAAGCTCGGCTGATCCCGCGCAGGCCCCCGAGGGCGGCGGCACCCCGGTGCCGCCGCCCTCTCCCACGAGACGAGAGAGTTTCCATGGCACGCAAGCCCTCCTTCACCGGAGCCCGCGCCGTCCTCGCCGCGGCCCTGGTCGCCGCCGGCACGGCCCTGCTCCCGGCGGCCCCGGCCACGGCCGCCTCCGTCGCCACCTGGGACAAGGTCGCCCAGTGCGAGAGCGGCGGGAACTGGTCCATCAACACCGGCAACGGCTTCTACGGCGGCCTCCAGTTCACGCTCAGCACCTGGCGGGCGTTCGGCGGCAGCAACTACGCGACCTACCCGCATCTGGCCACCAAGCAGGAGCAGATCCTCATCGGCGAGAAGGTCCTCGCCGGGCAGGGCGAGGGCGCCTGGCCCACCTGCGGTCCCCGCGCCGGCCTCGGCGCCGACCACGCCGACCCCTACCCCGACGAGCCCGCCCCGCCCGTCGAGCCCGCCTGGCGCGACGACGCCGCCTCCCGGGTGAGCGCCGACTTCAACGGCGACGGCCGCGACGACAACGCCGCCTTCTACGGTTACGCCGACGGTTCGGTCGCCCTCTTCACCTTCCTCGGCAAGCCCGACGGCGGCCTCGCCGCCCCCGTGAAGTCCTGGACCACGGCCCCGGGGAACTGGACCCACCGCAGCATCAAGCCCGTCGCCGGCGACTTCGACGGCGACGGCCGCGCCGACGTGGCCGCCATGTACGACTACGCCGACGGCTCGGTCGCGCTCTTCACCTTCCTCGCCCGTCCCGACGGGGGCTTCGCCGCCCCGGTGAAGACGTGGACGACGGCCCCGGGCAACTGGTGGCCGGAGAACGTGAAGCTGGCCTCGGGCGACTTCGACGGCAACGGCCGTGACGACGTGGCCGCGTTCTACGGCTACAGCGACGGCCGCGCCGCCCTCTACACCTTCGCGTCCGACGCCTCGGGCGGCTTCGGCGCCCCCCTGCGCTCCTGGAACGTCCCCGCCGACCACTGGTGGGGCGAGAACGTGAAGCTGGCCTCCGGTGACTTCGACGGCAACGGCCGTGACGACGTGGCCGCGTTCTACGGCTACAACGACGGCCGCGCCGCGCTCTACACCTTCAAGTCCCGCACGGATGGCGGCTTCTCGGACCCGGTGCGCTCCTGGAACGTCCCGGAGGACTACTGGTGGGGCGAGAACGTGAAGCTCACCGCCGGGGACTACGACGGCAACGGGCGGGCCGACGTGGCCGCCATGTACGGCTACGAGGACGGGTCCATCGCCCTCTTCACCTTCGGCACCCGCACGGACGGCACCTTCGGGAGCCCGGTGAAGTCCTGGACCACGGCGCCCGGCAACTGGTGGATCGAGAACGTCCGCATCGCCTCGGGCGACTACGACGGCAACGGCCGCACCGACGTCTCCGCCTTCTACGGCTACAGCGACGGCCGCGCCGCCTTCTACACCTTCGAGCCGGACGCGGCGGGCTCCTTCGGCACCCCGCTGCGCTCCTGGAACGTCCCCGAGAACTACTGGTGGGGCAGCGCCGTCACCCTGGCCTGAACCGGCGCCCGGCCCGGTCCGGCGCCCGGCCCGGTCCGGGCGCCCCGCCGCGGGGCTCAGCGCCAGGGGCCCGTCACGGCGAACGTCGTCCCCGGCTCGTAGCAGTTGACGTACATCGTGGAGCCGTCGGGGGAGAAGGTGACCCCGGCGAACTCGCCCCACGCGGGCGCCCCGGGCTCTCCCACGTCCTGGGCGCCCCGGGCGACGGCGTACACCTCGCCCCGGCGGCTCACCCCGAAGACGTGCTGCGCCCCGCCGCCGTCCTCGCACACCATGAGGCCGCCGGTGGGGGCCAGGCAGATGTTGTCGGGGGACTCGCCGGGGAGCCGGACGTCGGTGTCCGGGCCGAAGGAGACGGCGAGCGTGAGCCGCCGGCCGCCCGGGTCGTACCGCCAGACCTGCCCGAAGTGGGAGGCGCCGGAGCCGTCCGAGGTGCGGGCGAAGGAGGACACGAAGTAGACGGACCGGCCGCCCCAGTAGCAGCCCTCCAGCTTCTGCGCGTGGGTGTTCCCGCCCCGGCCGAAGTCCTGGAGGCGGATGGGCGTCCCGGTCGCCTGCGGGTCCGGCACCGGCACCCACTCGACGCCCTCGAAGACCGTCCCGGTCTCCCGCACCTCCGACAGGTCGGGGACGCCGGGCACCCGCAGGGCCTCCAGGGTGCCGCCCGCGCGCAGCGAGCCGGTGCCGCCGAGCGGCCGCTCGGGCAGGAAGCGGTAGAAGAGGCCGAAGGGGTGCTCGAAGGCGTCCTCTGTCTCGTAGACGACCCCGGTGTACGGGTCCACGGCGACGGCCTCGTGCGCGAAGCGGCCCAGCGCGGTGAGCGGGACGGCCCCAGTGCGGTGCGGGTCGGCCGGGTCGACCTCGAAGACGAAGCCGTGGTCCTTCTCGTACCCCTTGGTTCCCGCCTCGTCCTCGGTCTCCTCGCAGGTCAGCCAGGTGCCCCAGGGGGTGGGCCCGCCCGCGCAGTTGACGGCGGTGCCGGCGATGCCGACCCGCTCGGAGCGCACCTCGCCGCCGGCGTCGAGGCCGAGGACGGTGCAGCCGCCCTTGCCGCCCCGGTCGTAGACGAGGCCGGGCACGAGGGGGACGGCGTGGCGGGCCTCGGGACGGTTCTCGTGGTTGCGGACGAGGCGGACGCCGCCGCGCGGCCCGGCGAAGGCGCTCATGCCGTCGCAGTGGCTCGGGACCCGGCCCTCGCCGGAGCGGAGCCGGTCGCCCTCGCGGGACAGGACCCGGTAGGAGAAGCCGGCCGGGAGGTCGAGCAGGCCGGCCGGATCGGGGAGGAGGGGGCCGTAGCCGCCGCGCGGCTCGGCGGCGGCCGGGGAACCGGCGAAGAGCTCGGCCAGGGCGCCGGTGAAGGCGATCCCGGCGACGGTGGCGCCGGTGCGGGCCAGGATCTGACGTCGTGTCACGGACATGGGAGGCCTTCCCGCCGGAGACAGGTGTGGACCCGCTGTGTGTACCACGCACCGGAGTGCGCGATGCCTTCACGCGGGTCCACGACGCCTCGAATGGCGTAATCCCGCCCGTCCCCGGGCGGGGTGACGTCGCGTCAGGCCAGCTCGGCCGTCAGCGTGATCGTCGTGCCCGTGAGCGCCTGGCTGACCGGGCAGTTCTTCTTGGCGTCCTCGGCGGCCGCCGTGAAGCCCTCGGCGTCGAGACCGGGGACCTCGCCGCGCACGGTGAGGTGGATCCCGGTGATGCCCTCGCCCGGCTGGAACGTGACGTCCGCCTTGGTCTCCAGACGGGTGGGCGGGTTGCCCGCGCCGGCCAGGCCGTGCGAGAGGGCCATCGAGAAGCAGGAGGAGTGTGCGGCGGCGATGAGCTCCTCGGGGCTGGTCTTGCCGTTGGGCTCCTCGGAGCGGGCCGGCCAGGAGACGTCGTAGGAGCCGAGACCGGAGGAGTCGAGGGTGACGACGCCGGAGCCCTTGAGCAGGTCGCCCTGCCAGACGGTGTGGGCGTGACGGACGGTGGCCATGGTGGATACCTTTCGATCGGGTATGGCCCCCAACCTACTGCGCGACGAGCCCCTTTGCGTCCCGTGCCAGGGCGGTGAGCCGGGAGATGGCGCGGAAGTACTTCTTCTTGTAGCCGCCGTTCAGCATCTCGTCGCTGAACAGCTTGTCGAACGGGAGTCCGGAGGCGAGCACCGGTATCTCGCGGTCGTAGAGCCGGTCGGCGAGGACGACGAGCCGCAGCGCGGTCGACTGGTCGGGGACCGGGCCGACGCCGGTGAGGCAGACCGCCGTCAGGTCGTCGGTGAGGGCGCCGTACCGGCTCGGGTGAACCCTGGCCAGGTGTTCGAGCAGGTGCGGGAAGTCGTCCAGGGAAGCGCCCGGCACGCGGTACGCGGTCTGGGTGACGACCTGGTCGGAGTGGGGCGCGGGTGCCTCGGGCAGGCCCCGGTGGCGGTAGTCCTCGCCGTCGATCCGCAGCGGCCTGAAGTGCGCGGAGAGGCCCTGGATCTCGCGGAGGAAGTCGGCGGCGGCGAAGCGGCCCTCGCCGAGCTTGCCCGGGAGCGTGTTCGAGGTGGCGGCGAGCGCCACGCCCGCCTCGACCAGCTTGCCGAGCAGGCTGGAGACGAGGACGGTGTCGCCCGGGTCGTCCAGCTCGAACTCGTCGATGCACAGGAGGCGGTGCCCGCTCAGGGTCCGCACGGTCTGCTGGAAGCCGAGCGCGCCGACCAGGTTGGTCAGCTCCACGAAGGTGCCGAAGGCCTTCAGGGAGGGCTCGGCGGGGGTGGCGTGCCACAGCGAGGCGAGCAGGTGGGTCTTGCCGACGCCGTAGCCGCCGTCGAGGTAGACCCCGCGCGGGCCGGCCGGGGCGGCGGGCTTCCGGGCGAACCAGCGGCGCTTCCCCGCGCCGGTCGCGTGCGCCCCGCCCAGGCTCTCGGCGAAGCCGGCGAGCACCTTCACGGCCTCGCACTGGCTGGGCTGGTTCGGGTCGGGGAGGTACGTGTCGAAACGCACCGAGTCGAAGCGCGGCGGCGGGACCATCTCCGCGACCAGCCGGTCGGCGGGGACGTGGGGCTCGCGCGAGCAGAGCGAGAGCGGGGCCGCCGCTGCGGAGGCGGCTTCATTCAGGGCACGGGTCGACACAGTTCCCCACTGTAAGCGCCGTGTCAGACTGCGAGGATGCGACAGCTCTTCCCTGTGACGGACATGACAGCCCCGAACGCCCAGGTCAACGGGGGAGACCGGGAGTGGTCCCTCGACGAGCTGGCCGACGCCTATGCCTATCCGGCAGACGCCGAGGTCTGGCTGCGGGCCAACATGGTCTCCTCGCTCGACGGGGCCGGGCAGCACGACGGACGCTCGCAGCCGCTCTCCTCCGACACCGACATGCGGATCTTCGGCACGCTCCGGGGGCTCGCGGACGTGGTGATCGTGGGTGCGGAAACGGTACGCCTGGAGGGGTACCGGCCCGCCCGCGCCCGGGAGGCCTTCGCGGAGCGCCGGGCCGCCGCGGGGCAGGGTCCCGCCCCCGCCATCGCGATCGTCACCGCCTCCCTCGACCTGGACCTCGCCCTCCCGCTCTTCACCTCCCCGCTGGTTCCCACCCTGGTCCTGACCGGGGCCGGAGCCCCCGCCGAGCGGATCGCGGCCGCCCGGGAGGCGGGCGTCGAGGTGCTCCTGGCCGGCGACGGGGCCGCCGTCGACCCGGCCCGCGCCGTGGCCCTCCTCGCCGAGCGCGGGCTGCGCCGCCAGCTCACCGAGGGCGGGCCCCGGCTGCTCGGCCAGTTCACGGCCGCCGAGGTGCTCGACGAGCTGTGCCTGACGCTCTCCCCGACGATGACGGCGGGTGACGCCCAGCGGATCTCCCACGGGCCTTCGCTCGCGCTTCCGACACGCTTTGGGCTGGCTTCCCTGCTGGAGCAGGACGGCTTCCTCTTCACCCGCTACCGTCGGATCTGACAATCGGCGGAATTTGCCGTTCCGCTTAGCGTCGACTGGGCACAATCACAGTCGCAGTCCCCGTGCGGTCACGGGGAAGGATGGTTTCCGCAGAAGGGCTCCTGAGGTGTTCACAAGCGTTCTGATGATCGAGAAGCCCCTGACGTCCGTGGACGTGGAATTCGTCACCACCCTGCACGGCGACGAGGGCGTGTCCTTCATCGTGCTGATGCAGCCGCGCGGTGACCAGGCCGATGTACTGCTGCGCGCCATCGACGACGTCGCCCTGGGCGAACTCAAGGAAGCGACCCGCGAGGGCGACGAACCGGAGGGCAAGGCGGCCCGCGAGCCCGCCGAGCTCGCCCTGGAGCACTCGCTCCGGGCCCTGAGAGAGGCGGGCAGCGAGGCGGTCGGACAGGTGGTCGAGGACCACCCCCTGGACAAGATGAAGGCGGTCGTCGAGGAGTCGGGGGCGGACGAGGTCATCGTCCTCACGGCCCCCCACTACGTGGAGGAGTTCTTCCACCGGGACTGGGCCTCCCGGGCCCGCCACAAGGTCGGCGTCCCCGTCCTGAAGCTCTTCGCGCACAGCGAGTAGCGGCCCGCGCACGGTCCGGGGAGCGCCGCCTCCCCGGGCCGTACGGCCGCAGCCACTAGGCTGGAGCCGACACGTCGTACGCACACCCGGGGAGAGATCCGCATGGCACCCGCCATCCCTGCCGCCATGGAACGGCCGCACTTCATCGGCATCGGCGGTGCCGGAATGTCGGGCATCGCGAAGATCCTCGCCCAGCGCGGCGCCAAGGTCGCGGGCAGCGACGCCAAGGACTCCCCGACCGCCGAGGCGCTGCGCGCCCACGGCGTCACCGTGCACCTCGGCCACGCCGCCGAGCACCTCGCCGACGACGCCTCCGCCGTCGTCGTCTCCAGCGCCATCCGCGCCGACAACCCCGAGCTGGCCCGCGCCGCCGAGCTGGGCATCCCGGTCGTGCACCGCTCCGACGCGCTCGCCTCCCTCATGGACGGGCTCACCGCGATCGCCGTCGCCGGCACCCACGGCAAGACCACCACCACCTCGATGCTGGCCGTCGCCCTCACCGAGCTGGGCCTCGACCCCTCGTACGCCATCGGCGGCGACCTCGCGGGCCCCGGCACCAACGCCCGGCACGGCGACGGCGAGGTCTTCGTCGCCGAGGCCGACGAGAGCGACCGCAGCTTCCAGAAGTACGACCCCCAGGTCGCGATCGTCCTCAACGTCGAGCTCGACCACCACGCGAACTACGCCTCCATGGACGAGATCTACGAGTCCTTCGAGAAGTTCGCCGCCAAGCTCCGCCCCGGCGGCACCCTCGTCGTCGGCGAGCACTCCGGCGCCCGCGAGCTGGCCCGCCGGGTCGCCGCGGCGGGCCGCGAGGACCTCCGCATCGTCACCGTCGGCGAGGGCGAGGACTCCGACGCCCGCATCCTCAAGATCGTCCCGAACGGGATGAAGAGCGAGGTCACCGTCGCCCTCGACGGCGCCGAGCACACCTTCACCGTCTCCGTCCCCGGCCGCCACTACGCCCACAACGCCGCCGCGGCCCTCGCCGCCGGCGCCCGCGCCGGCCTCGACCCGGCCGCCCTCGCCCAGGCCCTCACCGCCTACACCGGCGTCGGCCGCCGTCTCCAGCTCAAGGGCGAGGCCGCCGGCGTCCAGGTCATCGACTCGTACGCGCACCACCCCACCGAGATGACCGCCGACCTGGAGGCCATGCGCGGCGCCGCCGGCGACTCCCGCCTCCTCGTCGTCTTCCAGCCGCACCTCTTCTCCCGCACCCAGGAACTGGGCAAGGAGATGGGCGACGCCCTCGCCCTCGCCGACGGCTCCGTGGTCCTCGACATCTACCCGGCCCGCGAGGACCCGATCCCCGGCGTCACCAGCGAGCTGATCCTCGACGCCGCCCGCGCGGCCGGCGCCGACGCCACCCCCGTCCACGACAAGGACGCCGTCCCCGACGTGATCGCGGGAATGGCCCGCCCCGGCGACTTCGTTCTCACCATGGGCGCGGGCGACGTCACGGACCTCGGTCCGCGGATCCTCGCCCGCCTGGCGAACTGAGGGAGTGGACGGACGATGGCGTACGAGGTCGAGAAGTCGGACGCGGAGTGGCAGGCGCAGCTGACCCCGTCGGAGTACCAGGTGCTCCGGCTGGCCGGCACCGAGCCCGCCTTCCGCGGCGAGTACACGGACACCAAGACCGAGGGCGTGTACTCCTGCCGCGCCTGCGGGGCGGAGCTCTTCACGTCGAACGAGAAGTTCGAGTCGCACTGCGGCTGGCCCTCCTTCTTCGACCCGAAGGACAGCGAGGCCGTCGAGCTGGTCGCGGACACCTCCCACGGCATGATCCGCACCGAGGTCCGCTGCGCCCGCTGCGGCTCGCACCTGGGCCACGTCTTCGAGGGCGAGGGCTACCCCACCCCCACGGACCAGCGCTACTGCATCAACTCGATCTCCCTGCGGCTGAGGCCCGAGGAGTCCTGACACGGGCGTGCGGTCCCCCCTAGGGTGTCCGGAGACGGATCAGGGGGACCGCATGCCCGGCAGGCACTTAGCACCGCTTCCCACCTACCGCAGGGACGCGGTGACCCGGAAGCTGTGCGCGCACGTCTATCTCGACGACGCCTTCGCGTACCGCACGGACGTCGAGCTCACCGGGGACCGGCTCACCGCCCTCGGCCTGCCGCTCGGGATCAACCTGGTCGCCCTCGCCCGGCACGCGCGGGTCGCCGCCCGCCGCCTGCGCGCCCGGGACCGCACCCTGTCCCTGCTGTACCTCGGGCTCTGGGCCGGCGTCGCGCTCGTCCCCTACGGCCTCGCCACCGCGCCCGTCGTGGCCGCCGCCGGCGGCGGCCTCGCCCTCGCCGCCGCCGCGGGCGGCTGGTGGGTCACCCGCCGCGACCTCTCGGTCTCCTGGCGGGACGCCCAGCGGGTCTTCCAGGACGACGGCCGTCCCGAGGACCAGGCCCCGCCGGTCGAGGCCGCCGCCGAGGACCGGCTCCGGGCCCTCGCCAAGGCCAACGTCCTCCCGTACACCGCGGCCGCCGCCCACGACGACCCCTTCGTCGGCCACGGCGAGAAGCTCAAGGACGTCGTCTGGCACCCCATCGACGTCTCCCAGCCCGCCGACGACCCCGCCCGCCCCGGGCACAAGCTCACCATCAAGCCCTTCGACGCCGTCGACCTGCACACCTTCGTCGCCCGCGAGATGGGCAACATCTCCGGCCTGGAGGGCCTGCGCGCCCGCAACCGCCTGTACGTCTCCGGCGACCACCTGCCCTACCTCGCCGACGAACTCCTCGAATCGCGCCTCGGCCGCCCCCGCGCCCAGATCGACCCCGACCTCGTCCGCACCGGCCTGGTCCGCCCGGGCGCCGGCATGCGCACCTACCTGAGCCTGGAGCGGATCAGCGACGGCGGCCGGGTCGTCGTCTCCGTCCACATGCGGGCCCGGCTGCACCACCCCAGCCTCTCCTGGGAGGTGATGGTCTTCGTCATCCCGCCGCCCGCCGCGCGCTACTCCACCGTCTCCACCCTCCCCACCCAGGGCTTCGACCGGGTCCGCACGCTGCTCGGCGGCACCAACGGCATCTGGTGGCGCTGCCTCACCGGCTCCTGGTCCCGCGCCGCCCGCCGCCGCGGGGACCGGCGCGCCCGCGCCCGGGCCCTGGAGCGCGCCCGCCGGGACATCTTCAAGCGGAACGTGCTCCACGACCACGGAGCCACCGACAGCATCCGCGAACGGATCTCGGACGGGGACCAGATGCTCTTCGGCGACTCCGCCGACGCGCAGGACTACCTCCAGCGCCTCCAGGGCGGCGTCCTCATCGCCACCGAACGCTTCCTGAAGGCCCATCACATCGACAGCGCCTCCTTCGACTCGACGAAGCAGATCATCAACGCGAACCCGACGTACAACTTCAACGGGATCGTCCAGGGGAACGCCTTCGGCCACCAGAACGTCGTCCAGAACACGCCCGGCCAGCCCGGGGCGGGCGGCGCGCAGCCCGGCCCCGGCGGCCAGTGGGCACAAGGAAAGGGGACCCCGTGAACACCTTCAACTTCAACGGCCCGGTGAGCGGCAACGCCTTCGGCAACGACAACACCGTCACCAACCACCACTACCACCCGGCCGGCGAGCCGGTCGACGCCCGCGAACTCGCCGAGCGACTGGTGGCGTTGCTGCGCGACCAGGCCGCCGCCACCGCCGCCGTCACCCGCGCGCAGGCCGTGCGCGACGAACTCGCCGCCGCCGAGCGGGAGGGCCGCCCCGTCGACGAGGGCCGGGTGCGGACCGCGCTCGCCGCCGTCGAACCGTACGTGACGGTCGGCAGCGGCGGCATGGCCCTGGTCCAGGGGATCCTGGCGCTCTTCGGCGGCTGAGCGGCCGGCTCAGCGGGCGCGGACCTCGGCCCGGGCGCCGTCGGCCAGTTCGAGGGCGAGACCGGAGCGCAGCGGCACCGTCTGGCCCGGCGCGATCCGCTGGCTGGTGCCGTCCGAGCGGGTGCCGGTCCACTCCTCCCCGGAGCGGTTGGCGAGACCGTACCGGCCCGGCTTCTGCGGGTGCTCGACCAGCTCGGCGACGAGGCTGCCGTCCGAGTAGTCGTGCCGGGTCGGCTCGGCCGTCAGGTGGTGGCGGTGGAGCCGCGCCGCCCGCCCCAGCATGATGTGCCGCTCCGTCCGGGGCGGCGGTGTGGTCACCACCAGCCGGGGCGGCAGCACGAGCGGGGTCCCGTCCTTCCAGCAGGTCCCGGGCGCGGCGGCGCCCGGCTCGGTCATGTTCTGCCGGCCGCAGTTCGGGCACTCCACGACCGCGTCCCGGGCCGCCCGGAGGGCGTCCCGCCACTGGGACTCGCGGACCCGGGCCGAGGGCTCCCGCAGCCCCACGGTGAAGTTCTGCGTGAACAGGTCCTGGAGCGAGCGCGGCACCAGCGGCCACAGCGCCCGCACCGTCGTGTGCTCCACCGGGTCGGGGCGGTTGTCCTCGTCGTCGGGGTCGAAGACGAACAGCGGGTCGCGGCCGTACAGCCTGCGCTCGGCGTGCTCGTCCAGGCAGCGGATCGCCAGCTCCCTGGCCCCCTTGAAGGGGTGGTGGTTCGTCAGGAACATGAAGAGCAGCACCGACAGCGAGTGCAGGTCGCTCTGGGTCCCGGGCATGGCGCCCGGGTCGCCGCGCACCAGCTCCGGGGCCATGAAGCCCATGGTGCCGGAGATGCCGCTCCGGTCGCCCTCCACCACCGCGTTGTCGTTGTCGCAGACCAGCACGTCGCCGGTGGCGGGGTCGAAGAAGATGTTGCCCCAGGAGATGTCCCGGTAGGCGATGCCGCGCGAGTGCAGGGCCTGGTAGGCCTCCACCGTGTACAGGCAGGCGGTCAGCAGCTCCCGGAAGGTGGTGGAGACCGTCCGCCGGAACAGCTCGGGCAGCCCCCGGAAGCGGTCCGGCCGCACGTCCATCAGATAGCCGAAGCGGTCCGGTGCCGCCTCCACGTACGCGGTCGGCCACAGGAACCGCTCGTCGTCGAAGTCCCTTTCCACCAGGTCCTGGACGACCTGCCGCTGCTGCGGGGTCGCGCTCTCGGGGTAGTACCACTTGAGCGCCTTGGCGGAGCCGTCGGGAAGCGTCACCCGGTAGACCTCGCCCTGGCCGCCCGAGCCGAGCAGCCGGTCGACGGCGAACGTCTCCCCGGTGCCGGTCGTCAGCGTGTCCCCGTGGTCGAGCATGCCGCTCATGGTCGGTCCGTCTCCTCGTGGTCGTGCGTCGTGCCGTCGGTTGGATCCGGCAGATCGGATGGTGAGTCCGGCAGGCGGGATGGTGGATCCGATAGGTCGGATGATGGATCCAATGCTTCGGATGCTGGATCCGCACCCGCTCCGGACCCCCAGGGCCGCGCGGGCTCCGGAGCCGTGGCCCACGTCGCCCGGGGATCGGGCCCGGGCACCCCGCCGGCGCGATCCGCGCGGTGGGCGAGGGCCAGGGTGGTGTCGTCGCCGGAGTGACGGGACGCCGCCTCCAGCCAGCGCGGCACGTCCTCCTCGATCCCGGGCAGCCCCCGGGCGGCCAGCCGTTCGTACAGCCCCGCCGTGAACTCGGTGAAGCCCTCGTCCGAGGTGAAGCTCTTCGACAGGCCGTCCGTGGACAGGGCGATCAGCCGGGGCGCCCGCTCCGGTGCGGGCAGCGGCTCCCAGTGCACCCGGACCAGGTGCCACGCCTTCCGCATGCACAAGGAGGCCGTCTCGTCGCCGAGTTCGGCCCGCTCGGGCGCGAGCGGCAGGCGCACCCGCCCGTCCTCGTCCACCACGGTCAGGTCGCCGTCGCCCAGCTGCCAGGCCACGAACAGACCGGGCGCCAGGACGGCGCCGATCAGCGTGGAGCCGTACAGCCGCAGGACCTCCTCGCGGGACGCGTCGGCCCCCTCGGGGCCGGGCTGGCGGCCCCAGTGCTCCCAGACCCTGGTCTGCCAGTCCCGCACCAGCTGCTCCGGCAGCTCGTAGCGGGCGTAGTCGCGCAGCCAGGGCAGCCGGCCGGGGCGGACGAGCGCGCCGAACTCCCGCCCCTTCGCCGCGAACAGCTCGGCGGCGAACTGCGCCCCGACGTCGCTGCGCGGGTACGAGGCGGAGCCGTGCCCGTCGGCGACGGCGAGGACCACCGGGTCGTTCGCCGCTCCGGTGCCGCCGCTCCTGACCCGGTCCTGGTTGAGCTTCTTGCCGTAGCCGATGACGCTCGTGTCGAGGATTTCCCAGGTCGGCAGGGCGCTCACCACACGTCGTCGTCGTCGGAGGCGAGAACCGGCGGCGCGTAGGGCGCGGCCGGCTTCGTCGGGCCGTCGCCCGGGCCGTTGGCCCCGGCGACGGGCTGCGAGGCGGCCTTCACCGCCGCCGTCGACGCCCAGCGGATCGCGGCGGCCAGCTGCTTGGGGCTGTTGGCGTCCAGCGGCCGCAGCTCCGGGTTGGCCAGGAACTCCTGGAGCACGCCCCGGTCGGCGTCCGCGCCGATCGCGATCGCCACCCGGACCGCCTTGCGGCCCCACGGCGTGGCCTCGATCGCCCGCAGGCCGGCCCGCCAGTCGTCGGTGGGCGCGCCGTCGGAGACCAGCGCGATCACCGGCTTGAGGGCCCGCTCCGGCATGGGCGGGGTCTGGAGCTCCCCGGCGACCAGGGCCAGCGCCTCGCCGAGGTTGGTGGTGCCGTCGGGCGCCACGTCCTTCCAGGTGAAGTCGTG
The DNA here is from genome assembly GCF_042746075.1 of Streptomyces sp. NPDC058758. Classification (NCBI taxonomy): domain Bacteria; kingdom Bacillati; phylum Actinomycetota; class Actinomycetes; order Kitasatosporales; family Streptomycetaceae; genus Streptomyces; species Streptomyces sp. NPDC058758. The sequence continues at coordinate 15,356 of NZ_JBHYPS010000027.1, forward strand.
CACCCCCACCGGGTCCTTGTGGTGCCAGCGGGCGGTGGTGGAGAAGGTGATGGTGCGCAGCAGCAGCTGGGCGGCCGGGTTGTCGTCGGCCACCGAGCGCATCTCCGGGATCGCCTCCCGGATCGCGTAGTTGAGCTGGCCGATCTTCTCGCCGGACATCGAGTACGAGGTGTCGAGCAGCCAGATGAAGTGCACCGGGCGGTTCGCCATGGCGCCGCCGGGGAGGTCGGTCACGATTTCCTCCTGGGGAGTCGGGGAGTCGGGGAGTCGGGGAGTCGGGGGGCGGGCGGTTCGGGGAGCGGGTGCTCCGGGGCGGGGCGGGGGTTCAGGGCACGGGGTCGGTGGCCGTCAGCTCCTCCCAGCGGGCGGGGACGTCCTCGGCGAGCCGGAAGACCGCGTCGAGCAGGCCGGGCGCGCCGTGGACGGCGCCGAGGGCGGCCGCCGCGAGGACCAGCCAGGTGGCGGCGGTCAGCAGGGCGCGCACGGCCTTCCGGGAGCGGGCGACCCGCGGGGTGACCACGGTCATCGGCCCCGCACCCCCGCTTTGCCGGTCCGCGCGTCGACGAGCGCGCCGACACGCAGCCCGGACCGGGCGAGCAGCCACAGGACGGGCTCGGCGGCCCGGCGGCCCTCGGGGTCGAGGGCGCCGGTGCCGGTGGCGGTGAAGGCGCTGACCGACCAGTAGCGGGCGGTCGCGAACTGGTGGGTGAGGTTGCGGACGAGGCCGCCGAGGCCGAGGGTGGTCAGCCAGGTGTCGACCTGCGCGCCCGCGGGCGGCAGGGAGGCGATCCGGTCGAGCACGTCCCGTTTGGTGACGACGACGGCCACGGGCAGCCTTCCTCTCCGTCCGACGAGCGCGGTGAGCTCGCCGCTGAGCCCGTCGAAGGTCTCGGCGGGGCCCTGGGCGGCGGGCCTGGCCTCGGCGGCGACGCCGGCGTCGCCGCCGGCGATCCGCTGCCGCACGACCCGGTCGGCGAGGACGTCGACGACGAACAGCACCCCGTCGGCGTGGGCGAGGTACTGCTGCTCGCGCAGCCGGTCGGCGCCCTGGAGGGCCTCGCCCATCGGGTCGTACAGATAGAGCAGCCGGCGGCGCGGGCCCTTGCCGACGAGGAGCATCCAGGCCCGCTGGTCGCCCTGGGTCTTCAGCGCCCAGTCGTCGTCCCGCAGCCGCCGGTCGAGGAGGGCGCTGTCGTGCCGGTCGGCGTCGGAGGCGTAGTCGAGGGTCAGCCGGCCGCCGGCGGCCCAGGACCGCAGCCCGGCCACCACGGCGGCCATCAGCATCGTCTTGCCGGAGGAGGAGGCGCCGACCAGCGGGACGTGCACCACCCGGGTGGTGGCCAGCGACGGCGGCAGCGGCCGGTCGCAGGAGGGGCATTCGGCGGGGACCAGCGCCCGGCCGGTGAACAGCGAGGACGGCAGCCGGGCGCCGCACCGGCAGGCGTGCCGGAAGACTCCGTACCGGCCGGGCCGCAGCTCCCGGTGGGTCTCGGTGGTGCACTGCGGGCAGCGGTGGACGGCCAGCGGCACCGGGCGGTGGCAGCCCGGGTGCGGGCAGACCGGCCGGACCCGGCGGAGCGACAGCCAGGCCCGCTCCGTCCCGCGCAGCAGTCCGACGGCGAGCAGCCAGCCGGTCCACACGAGGGTGACGAGCACGCCGAAGAGGAGCAGCACCGCCCCGTGCAGGACGGCGACGAGCAGCACCGCGACGGTGGCGCCGAGCGCGGTGCCGGGGGCCGTCAGCCACAGCCACAGCCGGGTCAGGGGGTTGGCGCCGCGCCGCCCGGTGGACGGCCTGCGCCGCTGGAAGAGCCGTGCGACGACGGTCCCCATCCAGTGGTTCCGCCAGATCCGCCAGGGCGTCCGCAGTCCGGCGCCGAGGACGTCCGCCGTGTCGGTCCACAGCTGGCGCGCCCAGTACGAGGGGAGCGCGGGTTCGGTGCCGAGGGGGATCACCCGCTGGTCCGAGCGGCCCGCGTCGAAGGGACCGAGTTCGGTCACCGCCGCCCGCGCGGTGGCGCGCAGCAGGGTCCAGAAGGCGCGCCCGGCGCAGACCGCGAGGGCCGTGACGGCCCACAGCGCGACGAGCACCGTGAGGATCAGCCGGGTCAGTTGTCCGCCGTCCACGGAGCCGCTCACCTCCCCTCGTCGCGGGGCGGCCGGACGTCGCCCCAGCGGGGCTCCGGCGCCTTGTCCGGCCTGCGGACGGCGAAGCGGCGGAAGATCTGCTTCACCCCGCCGGGCGGCCGGCACCACTCCTCGAAGGCGGCGCGCCGCCCCGGCGCCGTCCGCGCGAGGTGGTCCGCCGCCTCCCGCAGCCGGTCCTCGGGCAGCCGGCGGACGACGGGCCGCAGCACCTCGTCGAGGAGCGCCAGCCGGGTCAGCTCCCAGACGGGGCCGACGCCCTGGTGGGAGGTCCACTGGAGGTAGCAGTCGGCCACCCGGTGCGGGGCGGTGAGGAAGTCGGTCAGGACGGGGGTGCGGGCCGCCTTGTCGTAGGCGTCGATGAGTCCGGGGTCGTTGCTCTCGGCGAGCGCCCGGACCTCCCCGTCCGGCCGGTTCGGCCGGAGCAGCAGCAGCGCCAGGGCGTGCTCGGCGCGCTTCCGGACGGCCGGCCGGGCGTCGTGGGACAGGGCCTGCACGCGGTGGACCAGCCCGCCGTGGGGGACGCTGGGGTCGCCGTCGGGGTGCTGGAGGGCCTGGACGAGGGCGAGGAGCCTGAGGTCGCCGAGGGCCGCCCGGCCGAGGGCCCCGCCGCCCTCGGCGAGCAGCTGCTTGGCGAGGAGCGGGGCGTCGGTGTCGTCGGCGGGCGCGTCGACGGCGGCGCTCACCAGGTCGTTCCAGGTGCCGGCCTGGTGGTGGAGGGCGACGCCCCGGCGGAGGAGGGCGGAGGCCTCCGCCGCCGTCGGGGCGCGGTCGGACCAGACGAGGCCCATCGCGGTGCGCAGCACCAGCGGGGTGCCGGGGCCGCCGTCCAGGCCGGCCCGCCGGAACAGCTCGTCCAGCACGGGGGCGCGGTTCGCGGTGCCGGCCGGCGGGGGCGCGGCGGCGGCGCACAGCCGCAGGTGGGGCCGGTCCCCGGGCCCGTCGAGCGGCGGCCGGGCGGTGCGCAGCGCGCCGGCGACGGCCGCCGGGTGGTCGGCGGCCCGGTCCTCCAGGAGGTCGAGGAGGCGCAGCCGCAGCGGTTCGGAGCCGGCCAGCACCTCGCGTACGCCGTCGGGGTCGGCCCCGGCCGGGTCCAGGATCTGCCGGCACAGCCGGTCGGCGAGACCGGGCAGCAGGTCGTCGTGTTCGACGCGCAGGGCCCGCGCGGTCCCCAGCAGTCCAGCGGTGCGCCGGTGCGGGGTGGTGGGGGTGGCGATCCCGGCCCGGACCGGTTCGCCCAGGTCGGCGGCGAGCCGCTCGCGGTACGGCTCCGGGAGCGCGCCCGGGTGCAGGGGCGGCGGGACGGCGGCGGGGTCGCGGACGGCCGCGGCGAGGAGCCGGGCGGTGAGGGGGGCGGCGACGGCGAGCGGGACGGTGTCGCGGAGGGCGGTGAGCAGGGTGGCGAGGGCGTCGGGGGCGAGGGCGCCGGGGCGGTCCTCGTCGCAGACGGCCCGCAGGAAGGCCTCCAGTTCGGCCTCGGCCAGGGCGCGGGGGTGGGCGGCGGCCCAGTCGGCGGCCCGGGCGACCGCGCCGGCCGGGACCGGGACGCCCCCGGCGAGGGCGAGCGCGGCGAGCGGTCCGGCGCCGAAGGGCTCGGCGCCCGGCAGTTCCCGGGCCCGCTCGAAGAGCCCCTCGGCGCCGGCCGCCCAGACGGCGGCGGCGGTCAGCGCCCACACGTCGCCGGTGGCGGGCGGGGCGGCGCGGGTGTCGGCGCGGTCGTGGACGGCGTAGCGGTGCGGCTGCCCGGTGACCGACCGGGCGTCCTCGGGGCGGACGCCGACGACCTGCTGGCGGGCGTGCTGGGGCCGCCGGGTGTAGGTGGTGAAGGTGAGGTTCCGGGCGACCTCCCGGGGCAGGGCGCCGCAGGCGAGGAGCAGCCAGTGGGCGACGTCCCGGGTGTCCTCCTCGGCGAGCACGACCTGCGGGGCCTGCGGGTCCTCGGCGAGGCGCCGCAGGTCGGCGAGGACGGCGGCGAGCCGGGGCCCCGCCTCGGCCGCGAAGACGGCGAGGGCGGTGCCGAGGCCGTGCGGGAGGCGGGGGGTGAGCCGGGGCAGGGGCTCCGGGGGGCCGCCCCCGGGGGTGCGGTCCGTCCATTCGGCGGCGCCCCACAGGGCGATCGGGAGCCGGTCGTCGGGGAGCGCCTCGCCCACGGGGACGAGGACGGCGTGGGCGTGGAAGTTGCCCCAGCGGCCGCTGTAGTCGGCGCCGGTGTAGACGGTGCGGCTCAGCAGTCCGCTGCCGTCCGACAGCCGGGTGAAGCCGAACATCTCGGGGAAGAGGCCGAGTTCGTCCTCGGTCGGCCGGGCCGGGGCGTCCCGGGGCGGTTCGTAGCCGACGAGCTGTTCGGCCTCGCGGAGCACCGCGTGCGGCACGCCGGGGCTGACGGCGGTGAAGCGGAAGCCGGAGCCGTCGGGTCCCGGCGGGGCGGAGGTGTAGTGCATCTGGAGGAGGCTCACGCGACCGGCACCCCCTTGCCGTTCTCGCGCGGCGGCTTGGCGACCGGCACGAGACCGCGCCGGGCGAGCAGCCACAGCAGCGGGTCCTCGACGCGCACCGGCTGGGGCCCGGCGGCGGGCGCGTCGGCGGGGGCCTCGTCGGGCGGTGGCGCGCCGAGGGCGGAGACGCCGAAGAGGGACACGTCGGAGAAGTCCCGTTCGAGCTGCCGCCAGAGGGATCCGGAGCCCCAGCCCTCCAGGAGCGAGCGGGTCTCCTCGTGGACGGCGAGCCGGTCGGCCTCGTCGAACCTTCCGCCGGGGTGGGGGGCGTTGCGGTGCAGCGGCGAGTGCGGGTCGAGCAGGCCCCGGACGGTGTCGGTCTTGGTGACGGCGACGGCGAGCGGGGTGTCGACCCGGCCCCGGGAGCCGCCGCGGCCGTGCGAGCGGAGCTGGGTGGCGAGTTCGGCGGCGATCTGGAGGGCGGGGGTGTCCCGGGCGGGCATCGGCCCGCCCCGGTCGCCGACGGTGTCGCGGACGGCGCCCAGCTGGAGCGGGTCGACGAGCAGCACGATCCCGTCGGCGGCACCCAGGTAGCGGGTGTAACGGGTCATGGACTCGGCGGACTTGAGGTCCTCGCCGGCCGCGTCGAAGAAGACCAGCGCGGTGTGCCGGCTGCCGTCCCGTCCGAAGCCCTTGCGGGGCAGGCTGAGCCGGTAGAGCAGCGGGTCGTTGAAGCCGGCCGCCGACGGCACGGTGGCGTCGGGCAGCCGCATCCGGTCGTACAGGTCCTCGGCCATCTCGCGGTCGCGCCGCTGGCTCTCGTCGCCCATGGCGGCGAGCGCCGCTCCGTAGGCCTGCCCGACCCGGTGGCGCAGTTCGTTGACGAGGACGGAGACGTAGGTGCTCTTGCCGGAGGCCTTCGCGCCGACCAGGGCGATGATCCGGCTGTCCTGCTCGCAGTAGTCGCTGGGCAGGTCGCTGTGGCAGTTGGCGCAGACCCGGACCGGGGTGGGCACCCCGCAGTGCGGGCATTCGGCGCGCGGCCCGGGCCCGCGCAGCCCGGCGAGGGTGCGGGGCACGGTGAAGACGGGCCCCCGCATGTACGCGGCGGGGGCGCGGGTCGATCCGGTGAAGCCCGCCCACAGGTCGTCCCGTTCGGGGTCGCAGGGGGTGCCGCCGCGCAGCCCGGTCCGCGCCATCAGGCAGCGGTAGGGCAGCCGGGCGGCCTGTGTGCGGTGAAAGCAGTAGGGGCAGATCACCGTCGTCATGTCAGCGCACCACCAGGATCGTGAGGGCGGGTTCTTCGAGGCGTACGGCTCCGGCCCCGTCGCCCAGCAGGAACGCGCGGAGCGCGTACGGCGGGCGGGACAGGTCCGGGGCCGGGGGGAGTTCGCGGGTCTGGAGCGGGGCGGCGGCGAGCGCCGCGCCGTCGATCCTGAGCAGGACGGTGCCGTCCTCGGCGTGCCGGGGCCGGACGGTGTCCCGGTGGACGAGGACGAGGGCGGGCAGCGGCACGTCCGGGTCGTGCCCGTGCGCGCTCACCTCCACGGCGTACGGCACCCGCCGGTGGAGCCCGCGCCGCCGGGTCAGCAGCCGGTAGCGGACGACGGCCTCCCCGGGCACGTCCACGCCGGCGGGGGCGCGGGGCACGCCGACGGTCGCGGCCGCGCCGCCGTCGGGCCGCGCCTCGGGGACGAGGGGCCGGAGCGTCACGTGCCGGGGGCCGGGGCCGAGGGGGAGCCGCAGGCCCTCGCGGACGTAGCGGCTGCGGCTGATCCGCAGCTCGCCGCCGTCCCAGGCGGCGTGCACGGCGCCCGCGCCGGCGGGCCAGTCGAAGAGCAGCCGCACCTGTCCGCCGGCCTCGCGCACGGCCCGGGGCGCGCCGACCGGGCCGGGCACGTCGAGGCGGACGCCGGGGCCGGCGAGGGCCCGCTCGCCGAGCACGGTCACGGCGCTGACGAGGCCGGTGAAGGCTTCGTCCGGCGTGGCGCCGCCGGGGTCGCCGTAGCGGGCCCAGGGCAGGGGGGCGGGCAGCGCGGCGGTGCGCAGTTCGGTGCCGGGGGCGGGGGCCGTGCCCTCGGGCCAGGTGACGAGCCGCACCTCGGAGCCCTCGCCGCCGTGCCCGGTGAAGCGCACCCCGCCGTCGGGGCCGGGTGCGGCGGTGAGCGCGGTGAGCGGGCGGGGCCAGGGGTGGACGGTGCCGGTGCGGCGGACTCCGGGCGAGTCCACCGTCCCGCCGTCCGGGGAGGGGTGACGCAGCGTCAACAGCAGCGTGTAGCCGCCGGGTTCGAGGCCGGTGAAGACGTGCTCCCCGGTGCGGTCGGCGGAGTGGCGGACCGTGGCGGCGCCGGGGCCCGGGCCGGTGGCGGGGCCGGTCAGGGTGAGGACGGCGGTGCAGGCGTTACGGGGCCGCCGCCACCGGGCGGTGATCCGGCCGGGCCCGTCGTCCAGGACGAGCTCTTCGGCGTCGGGCGCCACCAGCAGCGGATCCGACACGAGCGGAGCACCGGTCGGCCGCCCGTCCCGTACGGGGAAGGCGGCGTACCGGACCCGGAGCCCGACCGGCGGGTCGGCGTCGACCGCGGTGGACGCGGTGCCGGTGGCGCCGGGCACCGGGACGGGACGGTCGTGGCCGGGGGCGTCGCGCAGGACGCGCCAGTGGGTGCCGGGCCGGGCGGGCCAGGAGAGGGCCACCCGGCCGCCGTCGGCGGGCCGGGCCTCCAGCGGGGCGCGGTCGCCGGAGGGCGGGGTGCCGAGCCGGACGAGCCCCCGCACGGCCCCGTCGTCGTCGGAGGCGACGGACAGGACTCGCAGGTAGTGCGCCTCGGCGCGGTCGGGGCCGGCGCCGGCCGCCGCCGCGAGGGTTCGGTCGCAGTCGTCCAGGAGGCGGCGCAGCCGGGCGTCGAGGTCGGCGAGCCGGGGGTCGGCGCGCAGGACGTCCGGGCCGAGGGCGGCGACGGCGCGGGCGCAGGCCCGCAGCCGCCGCCGGGACCAGAGCGGGGCCAGCGCCTCGGCGGCGGCCCGCCGCCGGTCGTCGAGGACCGGGAGCGTCCGCGCGGCCTTCGCGAGGAGGCCGGCTTCGGCGGGGTCGAGGCCGAGGTCGGTGGCGCCCTGCCGGAGGAGGGGGAGGAGCTGGTAGAGGAGGACCCGGCGGAGCAGGGCGGGGTCGTGCCGCCGGATCCCGGCGAGGAGGCGCAGCACCGGTGCGTGCGAGGGCCGGGCGTCTGCGAGGGAGAGCAGGGCGGCCTCGTCGACGAGCCGCCGCCGGCGCGGGGTGCACAGGGCGACTCCGTCCAGGACGGAGACGAAGGCCTCACCGGACGAGGCTTCCTGAGCAACCGTCAGGGCCTCGCCCGCGTAGCGTAACCCCGCCGCCAGCTGACTTTCCGTCAGCTCCTTGTACTCGCGCGCGAGCGGGGCGAGGGGTAAGGAACCGAGGGCGCCGGGCAGGCCGAGCTGTTCACCGAAGCCCCGTCGCATCCCCCGTCCTTCGTACTCGCGCCGCCGCTGGCAGGGGTACATCCCAGCAGAAGAAACCGCTGCGCGCAGGCCCTTTACGGAGATCACCCAGGGTGCCGGAACGGGTGCGGAGGGTGGGTGGCGAGGAGGGGGAATGGAGGGGAGGGGAGGGGAGCGTGGGAGGGAGAGGGGGAGGGGGCCGCCGGCCGGGCTCGCCTCGCGCAGCGGCGGACGGCCGCACGGGCGTGCGGGCACCGTCCCCGGCCGGGCGCGGCGGCCGGCCGCCGACCGACCCGCTCGTACGGCGCCGCCGTGGCGCCGCGGACGGCCACGCCCGGCCCGGGGCCCGGGTTCCGCCCCCGGGCTGCCGCTGGAGGGTGGGGTGTGGGTCTCGCCCCCCGGGGTCGCCGTTGGAGGGTGGGGCATGGGTCCGCCCGCCCGGGGCCGTCGCCGGACTGCGGGGTGCGGATCCCGTCGCCGGGTCGCCGCCGGGCTGCGGGGTGTGTGCTCCCGTGCCTCGGCGGGGTGTCGGCGCGCGGTGGATTGGCCCAAGAAGACGGGGCCCGAGTTGCCCATGCCGCCGGACCGTCCGCCCGGCAGGCTGGCGTCATGACGATCGATCACGCCCCGCGTCCCCGCGCCGCCGACCCCGCCGTGGCCGTCGGGCCCACCCGCACCCGCGTCGACTTCTGGTTCGACCCCGCCTGCCCCTTCGCCTGGATCACCTCCCGCTGGATCCTGGAGGCGGAACGGCTCCGCGACCTCGACCTCGGGTTCCACGTGATGAGCCTGTACCTGCACAACGAGGGCAACGAACTGCCCGGCTGGTACCGGGACCTGGTGGACCGGTCGATCGGTCCCGTGCGGGTCGCCGTCGCCGCCGCCGAGCGGTGCGGCGAGGCGGTCCTGCGCGAGCTGTACACCGCGTACGGCACCCGCATCCACCAGCGCGGGGACAAGGACTTCGACCGGGTGGTCGCCGAGGCGCTGGAGGAGCTGGGGCTGCCCGCCGAGCTGGCCGGAGCCGCGTACGACGACGCGTACGACGAGGCCCTGCGGCGCCGGCACGACGCGGGCGCGGACCCGGCCTCCGGCCGCCACGTCGGCACGCCCACCCTCCACCTCGACGGCACCCCGTTCTTCGGCCCCGTGCTCGACGCGATCCCGCGCGGCGAGGCCGCCGCGGAACTCTTCGACGCGGTACGGGTGCTGGCGCGGCAGCCGCACTTCTTCGAGCTGAAGCGCGAGCGCACCGGAAGCCTCTCCTTCGCCTAGGACGCCCGGCCCGGTGCCGGCCCGGTGCCGGCGACGCGCCGGTGCCGGGACCGGAACCGCCCGCCGCCCCGGTCCGTCCTGTCCACGGGGCCTCCGGGGAGCCGGCGCCCCGTCGCTCTTCACCGCCGAGGTCCGAGGAGATCCATGACCGACACCGTCCACGCGCTGGCCGACCGCGCGCACGAACTGCTGGTGACGTTCCTGACCGACGGCCCCACCGCCGCGGGCGCCGCGGGCCTGGAGGACGTCGTCGCGCGCGGCGCGGCGCTCGGCCCCGACGGCGGATGGCTCGTCGCCGCGGGCCAGGTGAGCCTCGGCGTCCTGGACCTCGCGCACGGACGGGCCGACCGGGCGGTCCTCCGCCTCGACGCCGCCGTGGACCACGGGCTCAACGACTGCGTGATGCTGCACGCCGAGCCGCTGCGCCCGCTGCACGGCGACCCCCGCTTCCAGGCCCTCTACCGGCGGATGCGGATCACCCGCGGGGACCTCGACGAGGTCCTCTGGCTCCACCGGGAGATGCGGATCGCGATGCAGGAGGCGCAGGACGCGAGCGTCGACGACATCGGGCGCCTCGACACCGGGGTGTCGCCGCTGCCGCAGGCCCCCATGCCGACCCGCGCACCGCACACCCCCGGCGTCCTGGTCACCCGCCTCGACCTGTCCGTCACCCGGACCGCGCTCCAGCGGGTCGCCCTCAGAGCCCAGTTCCGGCGCGGCGCGGGCAACACCGCCCTCGACCTGATCGACGGCCCCCGGGACCCCGTGCGCGCCCGGCGCGACGCCTGGGACGCCGACGCGCTGGACTCCCGCCGTCAGCGGGCCGCCGAGGCCCGGGCCTTCGTCGAAGACCCGGGCGCCGGCGCCGTGTTGCTGCCCTGTCCGCCGCTGGGCTCGATCGCCCACCCGGTCTGAGGAGGTCCGGGGCACCGGCGGTGACGGGTGGTCAGGCCCGGGTCAGCGCGTCCTCGTCGACGCCGTCGAGGACGAACCCGTTGACGAACCGCACCCTGTACCCGGCCCGGCCCCCGGCGCCGGGGGCGTACGCCGCCGCGTGCCGGGTCACCTGCTGCCGGACCTGATCCATCATGGCGGCCGAGAAACCCGTCAGCTGGGCGGCGCGAGAGATCCGTTCGACCTCGTCGAGCGCGCTCTGCGCGACCCCGCCGGAGGACGTCCCCTCGGTGAAGCCCTCCACGAAGCCCTCCAGTCCCTCGGCCAGGGAGAGCGGACCGGGAGAGCCCTCCCCGGTGACCCGCACGTCCCTGGTCAGTCGCACCTTCGCGCCGGTCTCGTACGGCATGGCGTACCCCCTCGTCCGGCCACGGTCGTGGCCCCGGCCAGCGTAGGCCGCGAACGGCCCCTAGTGGACGGAGAATCCGCCGTCCACGAAGAGGGAGTGGCCCGTCACGTAGGCGGAGGCGGGGCTCGCCAGGAAGACGGCCGCGCCGGCGAAGTCCCCGGGGAGGCCGTTGCGGCCCGTCATCGTGCGGGCCGCCAGCGCGGCGACCTTCTCCGGGTCGGAGGAGAGCCGTTCGTTGAGCGGGGTCATCACGAAGCCGGGGACCAGCGTGTTGGCGGTGACGCCGTACGGGGACCACGCCTCGGCCTGCGAGCGGGCCAGCGACTCCAGCGCCCCCTTGGACACGCCGTACGCCCCGCTCTGCACGAACGCGCGGTGCGCCTGCTGGGAGGTGACGTGGATGATCCGCCCGTAGCCGCGCTCGGCCATGCCGGGCCCGAACCGCTGCCCGAGGAGGAACGGCGCCTCCAGGTTCACGGTCATCGTCGCGTCCCACACGTCCTCGCCGACCTCGGGGAAGGGTGGACGGAGGTTGATCCCGGCGCAGTTGACCAGGACGTCCGGCTCGCCGAACGCCTCCGCCGCCGCCTCCGCGCCCGCCCGGATCCCCTCCCGGGTGCTCAGGTCGGCGCTTACCCACGCCGCCTCGCCGCCGGCTGCCGCCAGCTCCGCGACCGTCGCGGCCAGTTCCGCCTCCTTGCGCGCCAGGACCACCACGCGCGCGCCGGCTCCGGCCAGCGCGCCCGCGATCGCCCGGCCGATGCCGGAACTGCCGCCGGTCACGAGCGCCGTGCGCCCTTCCAGGGAGAAGAGGCCGGAGAGGTATCCGGCGTGTTCGGTGGCCATGGGCGGTGCTCCTCGCGCGTGGTGACGACCCGGCCCGCCCGTGCGGAGGCGTCCCGGTGCCCGCATCCTGGCACACGCCCCGCGCCCCCCGGTGCCCGCCGCGGCCGTCCCTCCGCCCCGGCCGTCACGAGGCGTGTCCAGACGCTTTTCGGGCGTTTCACCAGGTCTGGTGCCGAGGGTGTCGATTCGCGACGAACCGGGTGGGAATCCAGTCATATTCACGCGGAGCGATGTCGTCGTGTGAACGAGCTGCGTAGGTTCTGTGCTCGGTTCGGGGCGTCCTGTGACGGTCCGGGCCACGGAGTTCTTCCACCGGAACCGGAGGGGACATCGCATGGCTGACATCGACCTCGGCGTGGCGTCGGACTGGGACGAGGGGGACACCCACGGCCGGGTCACGCTGCGACCGAACCAGGTCTACCCGAACTCGCCGAAGAAGGACGTGCTCATCAGCTCTCCGGTGAGCATCGAGCTGTCCGTGAACACGAACCACTCCACCTCCCAGGAGGCGGACAAGATCTACTTCACGACCCACCACGGCTCCACGAAGAAGATCATCGCGGTGCTCGACTCCGACGGGAACCTGCACATCGCCGGCCGCCTGATCACCGAGCAGAAGGACCTGGGCTACTAGGACGGCCCGGGGGCGCGGACGCCGCGGGCGGCCGCGTCCCCGCCGGGCCGGCGCGCGGGCGCCGGCCCGGCGGCCCGGTCCCTCACGGCCGTCGCCGGCCGTACGGGACCGGGCCCCGTGCTCAGCCCCTCACGGGCTCGTAGCCGGACGGGCGGGTGGCGAAGGTGCCGCGGCCCTGGGTGCGGCTGCGGAGACGGGTCGCGTAGCCGAACAGCTCGGCCAGCGGGACCGTCGCCGTCACCACCGACGTACCGCCCCTGACCCGCGAGTCCGTGACCCGGCCCCGGCGGGCCGCGAGGTCGCCGAGGACCCCGCCGACGGACTCGGCGGGGACGGTGACCGTCACCTCGGCCACCGGCTCCAGGAGCGTCAGCACGCTCGCCCGCAGGGCCTCCCGCAGCGCGGCGCGGCCCGCCGTGCGGAACGCGAGCTCCGAGGAGTCCTTCGGGTGCGTGGCGCCGTCCGTGAGCGTGACCCGGACGCCCGTCACCGGGTGCCCGCCGAGCGGGCCGTCGGCGAGCGCGTCCCGGCAGCCGGCCTCGACCGCCCGGACGTACTCCTGCGGCACCCGCCCGCCCGTCACCGTCGAGGCGAACGCGAACTCCTCCTCCCCCTCGCGCCCTTCGAGGGGCTGGACGTCGAGGACCACGTGGGCGAACTGGCCCGCGCCGCCCTCCTGTTTGACGTGCCGGTGGAGCAGGCCGGTGACGCCCTCCACCACCGTCTCGCGGTACGCGACCTGCGGACGCCCCACCGCGACCTCCAGGTCGCGCTCGCGCCGCAGCCGCTCCACGGCGACCTCCAGGTGCAGCTCGCCGAGGCCCGACAGCACGGTCTGGCCCGTCTCCGGGTCGGTCCGCACCACCAGCGACGGGTCCTCCTCGGCGAGCCGGGCGAGCCCGGCCGCCAGCCGGCCGGTGTCCGTGCTCCGGCGCGCCTCCACGGCCACCGAGACCACCGGGTCGGCGGTCACCGGCGGTTCGAGGACCACCGGCGCGTCCGGGGGGCACAGGGTGGCCCCGGCGCGGACGGCCTTCGGACCGACCACGGCGACGATCTCCCCGGCGGACCCGGCGGGCAGCTCCTCCGTCCGGTCGGCCTGCACCCGCAGCACGCGCGAGATCCGCTCCGTCCGTCCGGTCGCGGTGTCGAGCACGGTGTCCCCCTTCCCGAGCGTTCCCGCGTAGACGCGGACGTAGGTCATGCGGCCGGTGGGCGCCGCGTGCACCTTGAAGGCGAGCGCGACGAGCGGCGCGTGCGGGTCGGACGCCCGCTCCCCGCCGCCGACCGGGGGCCGGTCGGCGGGGGCGGGCAGATAGGCGACGATCGCGTCCAGGAGCGGTTCCACCCCCCGGTCGCGGTACGCCGAGCCGCACAGCACCACCACGGCGGTGCCGGCCAGGGTGAGCGCGCGCAGCGCCCGGGCGAGCGTCCCGTCGGAGAGGGCGCCGTCCGCGCAGAACTCCTCCAGGGCCCCGGGGTGCAGCTCCGCCACCCGCTCCTCCAGCTCCCGCCTGCGGCGCACCGCCTCGTCCCGCAGCCCGGCGGGCACGTCGGTCTCGGCGAGGACGCCGCCGTCCCACACGTACGCCCGCGTCCGGACCAGGTCCACCACGCCCCGGAAGCCGTCCTCGCGCCCGACGGGCAGCTGGACGGGGAGCGCGACGGCGCCGAGGCGGGAGCGGATCGACGCGACCGTCGTGTCGAGGTCGGCGCCCGCCCGGTCCATCTTGTTGACGAAGGCGATCCGGGGCACGCCGTGCCGGTCGGCCTGCCGCCACACCGTCTCGCTCTGCGGCTCGACGCCCGCGACCGCGTCGAAGACGGCCACGGCCCCGTCGAGGACGCGGAGCGCGCGCTCGACCTCGTCGGAGAAGTCGACGTGGCCGGGCGTGTCGATGAGGGTGATCCGGTGGTCCGCCCACGAGCAGCTGACGGCGGCGGCGGAGATGGTGATGCCCCGCTCCCGCTCCTGCGGGTCGAAGTCGGTGACGGTGGTGCCGTCGTGGACCTCGCCCCGCTTGTGGACGGCGCCGGTCAGGAACAGGATCCGCTCGGTGACGGTGGTCTTGCCCGCGTCGACGTGGGCGAGGATGCCGAGGTTGCGGACGCGGGGGTGCTGGGAGACGCGCACGGTGTCGTGCCTTTCGCTGCTGTACCGGGGAACGGGGCAGCGCGATTCCCGGACGCGGACGTGCGTCGGCGGGCCTGCGGTGACGGGCGCGCAGCCGTCACCGGCAGGAGGGAGAGGCGAGGATCACGTCGTACCGGCGGCGGGCGCGGGGGGAGGCGGCGACGGCGGCGTACGGATGACGCACGGTCGGCTCCCCTCGGATCGGTCGGGCACGGAAACGGCACCGCACACCCGGTGGTGCGCGGTGCCGCGAGTCTAGGGAGCCGCCCCGTCCGGCCGACAGCGAATTTCAGGCGGCGTCCGCCGCGTCGTCCGCGGGGGCGCCGGAGGTGACCTCCGCCGGCTGGAGGAGGTCCCAGCAGTTGCCGTACAGGTCCTCGAAGACGGCGACGGAGCCGTACGGCTCGTGCCGCGGCTCCTCCAGGAACTTCACCCCGGCGGCCGTCATCCGCGCGTGGTCGCGGGCGAAGTCCTCGGTGTGGAGGAAGAAGCCGACCCGGCCGCCGGTCTGGTTGCCGACGGCGGCCTCCTCCTCGTCGTTCCTGGGGCGGGCGAGCAGCAGCCCGGCGTTGCCGAGCCCGCCGACGCCGCCGGCGCCCCGCGGCCGGACGACGACCCAGCGGGTGCCGTTGCCCCGGTCGGTGTCCTCGACGAGGGCGAAGCCGAGGGCGTCGGTGTAGAAGGCGATGGCCTCGTCGTAGTCACGGACGACGAGGGTGACGAGTGCGATGGACGGCATAACCCCAACGTAATACGCGGAAAGGGCGGGAACCCACCCGCGCGGACCCGCGTCGGCGCGGTGCCGACCCTCGACACGGCGAGGGTCGGCACGAGGGTCGGGGGAGGGGTGGCACGAGGGGCGGAGCCGCCGGGCCGCCCGCCCCGGTGGGACAATGCCCCGCATGGACGCACGGGAGTTCGAGGACCTGGCCGGCCGCGCGCGGGAGCTCGCCCTCTCCGGCCGGCGGCGGATCCTGGGACTCGCGGGGCCGCCGGGGGCCGGGAAGTCCACCCTCGCCGCCCGCCTCGTCGAGCGGCTCGACGGGACGGCGGTCCTGGTGCCCATGGACGGCTTCCACCTGGCCGGCGCCGAACTGGCCCGGCTCGGCCGGGCCGACCGCAAGGGCGCCCCCGACACCTTCGACGCCGCCGGGTACGCCGCCCTCCTCGCCCGCCTGCGCGACCCGGAACCCGGCACCGTCGTCCACGCCCCCGCCTTCGACCGCGCCCTGGAGGAACCGGTCGCCGGCGCGATCCCCGTCCCGCCCGGCACCCCGCTCGTCGTCACCGAGGGCAACTACCTCCTCCACGACGCCGACGGCTGGGCAGCCGTCCGCCCGCTCCTCGACGAGGTCTGGTACCTCGACCTCCCCGACCGCCTCCGCGTCCCCCGCCTGGTCGCCCGGCACGTCGCCTTCGGCCGCCCCGGCCCCGAGGCCGAGGCGTGGGTGGCCCGCTCCGACGAGGCCAACGCCCGCCTGATCGCCCGCAACCGCGACCGCGCCGACCGCGTGGTGAACATGGGCTGACCGGCCGGTCACCACGGGGCGCGGCCGTCACGTCCGCGACGACACCAGGACGACAGACAGCAGGGGGAGACGTGAGCGAAGTCCTCTACGACGAACAGTCGTGGAACCCACTGGCCCGGACGGTGCGCCTGACGGAGCGGGAGCTGCGGCGGGGCGGCCGGTCCACCCCGCTCGGCGAGCTGAACCTGGCCGCGACGGCCGAGGCGTACCTGCGCGGGCGGTGGCTCGGCGGCGGCGGGTCCGAGCGGCCGCTGGACCGGCTGGAGGAGGGCCCCGGCGTCGTGCCCGTCGTCCGGGCCTCCGGCACCACCACCCCGGTCAAGGTGCGCCGCGCCGCCGACTTCGCCCGGGGACTGGGCGAGCTGGCGGTGCGGCTGAGCGGCGGCCCCGCGCGGGTCGAGGAGCTGCGCCGCCGCGCCGCCGCCGAGGACGTGCCGCTGTGGCTGGCCCGCCGCACCGCGCCCGGCCCGGCCGGGGACGTCACCGTCGCCGTGGACCGGCGGCTGGTCCGCGTCGACGTCTGGGGCCCGGGCGCGCCCGCCGTCCGGATACGGGCGCCGTACGGCTTCCACCCCGACGAGCCCGACCCCTCCCGCGGCCTCACGCTCACGGTCGGCGGCACCGCAGCCGAGCTCCGCCTGACGCACCGGAAGCTGCGCAGGTCCAAGAGCGCGGTCGAGGCGGAACTCCCCGGACAGCGGTGGGAACTGCGCCGGTACGGCGCCACCGGCTCCTGGCTGCTCCGCGACGGCCGCAGGGTCGCGCTCCTGGCCCGCCCGCCGCGCCGCCGCGAGGCGCCCGGCGCCGGCGAGCTCCTGCTGCCGCTGGCCCCCGTGGCCCTGGAGACCGTCGACCCGCTCGACGCCGTCATGGCCCACGCCTTCGCCACCGCCTTCGGGCTCGGCGACACCACGGGCCTCGCCCGCTTCCCCGCCCAGTGGCGCCCCCGGGAGGGCTTCGAACCCGCCGCCATGGACACCGACTGGGGCCGCCCCTGGTTCAGCAACCTCGGCTTCTCCGGCGCCGACAACGAGTCCGGCGGCGGTGACGGCTGGGGCTCCGACGGAGGCGCGGGCGGCGACTCCGGCGGCGGTGACGGCGGCGGGGACTCCGGCGGCGGAGGCGGTGACGGCGGCGGGGGCGGGGGCGACTGACAGCCGTTCCGCCGCCGCTCCGACGGCTGCTCCGGCCGCCACCCCGACCGCCGTCCGTGGAGCGGTTTCCGGCCGGTGAGTAGGGTGGCGGCATGAACGACGAGGCGGGCACGGGCAGCGGGTGGGAGGAGCGGGTCGCCGCTCTCTGGGAGCGGATCGACGCGTACGGCCCCGAGGAGTTCCGGGAGCGGATCGCGGCGCTCGCCGGGGAGCGGGGCGACGAGGACGCCGCCGCCGTGTTCGAACTGGGGGCCGCGCACGACTCCACCGGGCTGCCCGTGGAAGCCGTCCGGTACTACCGGCGGGCCCTCGACCTCGGACTGGGCGGGCTGCGCCGACGGCGGGCCGTCATCCAGCTGGCGAGCAGCCTGCGGAACCTCGGCCGGCCCGACCGGAGCGTGGAACTGCTCACCGCCGAGCGGGACCTGCCCGCCGAGCGGCTCGACGCCGACGAACGGGCGCTCGCCCCGGCCGTGGACGCCTTCCTCGCGCTCGCGCTCGCCGACACCGGCCGCGACCGGGAGGCCGCCTCGCTGGCCCTCGGCGCGCTCGCCCCGCTGCTGCCCCGCTACAACCGCTCCCTCGCCCACTACGCCCGCGCCCTCCTCACCGCGCCCGACGGCTCCTGACCGCGCTCCGCCCGGCGGCCGGCTCCGCCGGGGGGCCGACTTCGCCGGGGGGCCGGTGGGCGGCCCGCCCCACTCGCTAGGCTGAACGCAACGGCGACGGAAGGCGGGCGACGTGGGGTGGCTGCGCAGGAGGCCCAGGCGGGACGGCGAGGACGCGCCGAGGGACCCGGAGTTCGCCTACTTCTCCGAGCGCGAGGCCGCGCTCTTCCGTGCCACCGTCCGCGAGGCCTTCGCCGAACTCGGCCTGGAGGTCACCGTCTACGCCTCCTCCGTCCAGGACGACCGGCACCGCCGCTTCGGCCTCGGCAACCTCGCCGCCGTCTGCCACCGCGACCGGCGCGGGCCCCGCGTCTGGCCCGAGCTGATCCGCCGTCACGTCACCCTGGTGGTGCGCACCCTGGACGGCCCCTCGGCCCTCGACACGCTGCCGCCGGACCAGATCCGCGCCCAGCTCTACCCCCGGGTCGTCAACGGCGAGGGCATCGATCCCGGCGCCTTCGGCTACGCCCGCACCCTCGCGCCCGGCCTGTACGAGGTGCTGGCGCTCGACCTGCCCGAGAGCGTCATGATGCTCACCGACGACGCCCTCGACCGGCTCGGCGACCCCGCGCAGCTGCGCGCCCGCGCGCTGAAGAACCTGCGCGGGCTGCCCGTCGAGGAGCACGAGACCGTCCGGGACGCCGACGGCATGTCCTTCGAGGTCGTCGTCGGCGACTCCTTCTACACCGCCAGCCGCGTCCTCGACCTCGACGCCCTGGCCCAGCGGGTCACCGGACTGCCCCTCGGCGAGCACGGCGCCCTGGTCGCCCTGCCCTTCCGGCACCAGATCGCCTTCCACCCCATCCGGGACACCACGATCATCCCGGCGCTCGGCGCGATGGCCTCCTTCGCCGCCTCCGAGTACGAGGACACGCCGGGCGCCATCAGCCCCTACGTCTTCTGGTGGCGGGGCGGCACGCTCACCCAGCTCAGCGAGCACGACGAGGAGCGCGGCGAGCTGCGGATCGTCGTCGGCGACGACTTCCAGGACCTGCTCGAACGGCTGATCGCCCAGGGGCCGGGGCCGCGCTGAGGGGCCGCCGAGCGGTCGCGGCGCCCGGGCCGGACGGGCAGGATGCTGGAGGACGACCGTCCGCGCCCCGCGAAGGAGACCCCATGCCGAGCGCCCCCGCCGAAGCCCCCGGCGACGTCCCCGCCCCCTTCACCGCCGACGACTACCGGGCCCGGATGGACCGGGCGGCCGCCTCCGCCGCCGACGCCGGTCTCGCCGGGGTGCTCGTCGCCCCCGGACCCGACCTGGTCTACCTCACCGGCTACCAGCCGACCGCGATCACCGAGCGCCTCACCGTCCTCGTCCTCGCCCCCGGCCAGGACCCGGTCCTCGTCGTCCCCACCCTGGAGGCCCCCGACGCGGAGAAGGCCGTCGGCGCGCCCGCGCTCACCCTCCGCGACTGGACCGACGGCAAGGACCCGTACGCCGTCACCGCGCCCCTGCTGGACGTCGACGGGCGCTTCGGCGTCAGCGACAACGCCTGGGCGATGCACCTGCTCGGCCTCCAGCAGGCCCTGCCGTCCACCTCGTACGTCTCCCTCACCGAGGCCCTGCCGATGCTGCGGGCGGTGAAGGACGCGCACGAGCTGGCCCGCGTCGCCGCCGCGGGGGCCGCCGCCGACCGGGCGTACGAGGAGATCCTCAAGGTCCGCTTCGCGGGCCGCCGGGAGACCGAGGTCGCCGCCGACCTGGCCCGGCTGCTCATGGACTTCGGCCACTCCCAGGTCGACTTCACCGTCGTCGGCTCGGGCCCCAACGGCGCCAACCCGCACCACGAGGCCGGCGAACGGGTCATCGAGCGCGGCGACATGGTCGTCCTCGACTTCGGCGGGCTCAAGCACGGCTACGGCTCCGACACCACCCGCACCGTCCACGTCGGCGAGCCGACCGACGAGGAGCGCCGGGTCCACGACCTCGTCCGCGAGGCCCAGCAGGCCGGCTTCGAGGCCGTGAGGTCCGGCATCGCCTGCCAGGACGTGGACCGCGCGGCCCGGAAGGTCATCACGGACGCCGGGTACGGCGAGTACTTCATCCACCGCACCGGCCACGGCATCGGCGTCACCACCCACGAACCGCCCTACATGATCGAGGGCGAGGAGCGGCCCGTCGTCCCCGGCATGTGCTTCTCGATCGAGCCGGGCGTCTACCTGCCGGGCCGCTTCGGCGTCCGCATCGAGGACATCGTGACCATGACCGAGGACGGCACCGGCCGCCGCTTCAACGCCACCCCGCACGAGATGGCCGTCGTCGAGTAGCGGCCGGCTACCCGTCGGCGAGGACCACCGCCGACTCGCCGCCGAGGCGCAGGAGCCCGTCCCGGCCGGGCGCCTCGGTCGGCTCCCAGGCGGCGAGCACCCGGTCGCGGCCGTTGGAGCCCAGCGGGATCGCCGCCGGCTCCTCGCCCAGGTTGACCGCCACCCGGACGTCACCGCGCCGGAAGACCAGCCAGCGGGCCTCCTCGTCGAAGGCGACCCGCACGCCGCCGAGGTCCGGGTCGGTGAGGTCCGGCAGGGTGCGGCGCAGGGCGATCAGCTCGCGGTGCCAGGCGAGGATCCGGCGGTGCGGGTCGCGTTCGCGCTCCGCGCGGTCGAGGACCGAGCGGTCGCGGGTCGCCGGGTCCTGCGGGTCGGGCACCTCGTCCTCGTCCCAGCCGTGCGACGCGAACTCCCGCCGCCTGCCCCGCCGTACGGCCTCCGCCAGCTCGGGGTCGGTGTGGTCGGTGAAGTACTGCCAGGGGGTGCGGGCGCCCCACTCCTCGCCCATGAAGAGCATCGGCACCGACGGTCCGGTGAGGACGAGCGCCGCCGCGCAGGCCAGCAGGCCGGGGGAGAGGGAGGCCGAAAGGCGGTCCCCCAGCGCCCGGTTGCCGATCTGGTCGTGGGTCTGGGCGTAGCCCAGGAAGCGGTGGGCCGGGGTGCGCTCCCGGTCGACCGGGCGGCCGTGGTGCCGGCCCCGGAAGGACGACCAGGTGCCGTCGTGGAAGAAGACCCGGGTGAGGGTCTTGGCGAGCGCCGCCATCGGGGCGCGCGCGAAGTCCGCGTAGTAGCCCTGCGACTCACCGGTCAGCGCCGTGTGCAGGGCGTGGTGGAAGTCGTCGTTCCACTGCGCGTGCAGGCCGAGGCCGCCGAGCTCGCGCGGCGTCGTGGTGCGCGGGTCGGCCAGGTCGGACTCGGCGATCAGGAAGTGCTGGCGGCCCTGCTCCTTCGCCAGCTCGTCGACGGCGGCGGAGAGTTCCTCCAGGAAGGTGAGGGCCCGGTCGTCGGCGAGGGCGTGCACCGCGTCGAGCCGCAGTCCGTCGATCCGGTAGTCCCTCAGCCAGGCGAGCGCGCTGCCGAGGAAGTACGCCCGCACCTCGTCCGAGCCGGGCGCGTCCAGGTTCACCGCCGCGCCCCACGGGGTGTGGTGGGTGTCGGTGAAGTACGGCCCGTAGGGCGGGAGGTGGTTGCCGGAGGGGCCCAGGTGGTTGTGGACCACGTCGAGGACCACGCCCATGCCGAGCCCGTGCGCGGCGTCCGTGAAGCGCTTCAGCGCCGCGGGCCCGCCGTACGGCTCGTGCACCGCCCAGGGGGCCACCCCGTCGTACCCCCAGCCGTTCACCCCGGGGAACGGGCAGAGCGGCATCAGTTCCACGTGGGTGACGCCGAGCCCGGCGAGCTCCCCGAGCCGGGCGGCGGCCGCGTCGAGGGTGCCCTCCGGGGTGAAGGTGCCGACGTGCAGCTCGTACAGGACCGCGCTCCGCAGCCGCAGCCGGGGCGGCTCGTGGAGCCAGGTGTGGGCCGCGTGGTCGACGACGGCGCTGAGCCCGTCCGGCCCGTCCGGCAGCCTGCGGCCGCGCGGGTCGGGCAGGACGGGCCCCCCGTCGAGGCGGAAGCCGTACCGGTCGCCGTCGGCGGCCGGCACGGTGCCGGTCCACCAGCCGTCCCTCAGGGGGTCCCGGTCGAGGGGGTGCCCGGTGCCGTTCAGCTCCAGGGTCACCCGGTCGCGGGCGTGCGGCGCCCAGACCTCGAAGAGCACGGCGGTTCTCCTCGCAGACGTCGGTACGGTCGGCTACCTCGGTCCCATCCTGGCAGTCAGGACCGCGACGCGCCCGGCGCGTCCCACACGTGGTCGACCTGGCGCTGGAAGTTCACGTACCCGGCGCGGGCGAAGGCAGCCGCCATCGGGGCGTTCCCCAGGTCGGTCGCGGCGCGGATCCGGGGCATCCCGGCGTCCGCGAGGATCCGGGTGCCCTCGGCGAGGATCTCGTCGGCGTACCCGCGGCCACGGTGGGCGGGGAGCACGCCGAGGTAGGCGATGATCGGGTTGTAGTGGTTGCGGGCCGGGACGACGAAGCCGACCGGCTCGCCGGTGTCCGGGAGTTCGGCCACCCGCCACCACGCGCGCGGCGAGGCGTAGTGCGCGAACTCCTCGTCGTGGTGCCGCTCGGCGGCCTCCCGCGGGGTCAGCCCCCCGGCGAGGTCGGCCCGGCCGTGCGCGTCGAGCGTGCCTTCCATCACCGGCGTCATCAGGCCGACCAGGTCCTCGCGGTCCCGCACCGGGCGGAAGGCCAGCCGGCCCGTCGGCTCCGCGACCGGGGTGCCGGGCAGCCACTCCAGGCGCAGCCGCTCGACCAGCGGCCGGGCGCCCGTCTCCGCCAGCAGGGAGAACAGCAGCTCCACCCGGTCGCGGGTCTCCGGGACCTCGCGCCAGTCGGCGGGCAGGTAGCGGGTGTACTCCGGCGGCACGGTGCCCGCCGGCACGACGGCGGGCAGGGCGGTGGCCAGCAGCCGCCGGCCCACCTCCGCCGCCTCGTCCGCCGGGAGCTCCGGGTCGAGGTCGAAGAAGTCGAGGACGAGCGGCGCGCCCCCGTCCTCGCCGGTCCACCAGGCGATCCGGCCGAGCAGCCGGCCGTCGCGGAGGGCCACCCACAGCCAGTCGGGGCGGCGGCGGCCGGCGCCGAGGTCGTCGGCGAGTTCGTGGTCGAGGGTGTAGCTGAGGCCGAGGAACAGGTCCAGCTCCTCGGGCCCGGCGAGCGGGCGGACGACGAGGTCGTCGGTCATGCGGTGGTTCCCCCCGGGGGTACGGTCGGTCGAAGCCCGCAGACCGTAGCAGTGATCTTCCGGCGCGGGCGCGGCAATAAGCTCCCGGGGCCGGTCCGGCACCCCGACCCGGCACCCCGACCCGGCACCCCGGCTCGGCACTCCGACCCGGCACCCCGGCTCGGCACTCCGACCCGGCGCCCCGGGCGGCGCGGCCGGTGCGCGCCCGGCCCGGCCGTTCGCGGGGCGGCGGTACGGCTCCGGGGCGGGCGGGCGGAGCTGGTACAGGCCCGGTACAGGGGGCTTCTGGACAGTCCGGCCCGGACACCCGGACAATCACCGTGTGACGACCCCGACCCCGTACGAGCCCCCGGCGCACGCCCCCCGGCTGACCGACGCCGAGCGGGACCGCGCGCTGGGCCTGCTCCGGGAGGGCGCGGCGCAGGGCCGTCTCTCGCACGACACCTTCCTCTTCCGGATGGAGCGGGCCCTCCAGGCCCGCCGCCCCGACGAACTCGCCGTGCTCACCGCCGACCTGCGCGGCGAGGGCACCTGGACCCGGCGGGTGGTGGGCGCGGTCGAGCGCGTGTCGGCGTTCACCGCGCGCATCGGCAGGGCCTGGCACTCCGAGCGGCTCCCGAAGCTGCTGCTGCCGCAGCCGGGGCCGTACCCGCTGCGCATCGGGCGCGACCCGGTGAACGGGCTGCGGCTCAGCCACGAGACGGCCTCCCGCCTGCACGCCGAACTCTCCCTCCAGGGCGGCCTCTGGGTGCTGCGGGACCTCGGCTCCACCAACGGCACCACCGTCAACGGCCGCCGGGTCACCGGCGCGGTCGTGGTCCGCGCCGGCGACGTCGTCGGCTTCGGCGAGATGAGCTTCCGGCTCTCCCTCGACTGACCGGCCCCTCCCTCCCGGCGGCGGATCCTCCGAGGTCGGCGCGGTGCCCCCTCACCCGTTCGGCCGTACGCGGCGGGCGGCCGCGGGTGCGGGATGGTGGGCTGGGGGGACGCGCGCCAGGATCCCGGCCGCGGCAAGCACCGCCGACGAGGCGAACCGGCCGAACGACAGGGGGCGCGATGCGCGACGAGCCGAACCCCGGGACGGGACCCGACGAGGCCCCCGGCGTGGACGACCCCTGGCGGCGGCTGCCCGTCATGGCCCCCGCCGGGCGCGCCGCCACCGCCCCCGGCCGGGTGCGGCCCGTCGCCGACCCGGCCGCGGCGCCGCCCGCGCCGCCCGGCGGACGGACCGTCGCCCCCAGCCCGCTGGACCCGGGCGCCGCCCTCGACCCGCACCCCGTGCACCGCCGGCTGCGCGAGGAGTTCCCGCTCACCTACGACCCGCTGCTGCGCGCCTGGGTGCTCAGCCGGTACGCGGACGTGGCCACCGCCCTCACCGACCCCCGCTTCACCCACGGCCACCGGCCCGGCGACCCGCCCTGCGCCCGCGCCCACGCCGACGTGGACCTCGCCGCGCTGCGGGCCGTCACGGAACGCACCGCCTACGTCCTGGCCCGCCGCATCGCCGCCCGCCCGCGGGCCGACCTGGTCGCCGACTTCTGCCACTGGCTGCCCGCGGGCACCGTCGCCGCCGCCGTCGGCGTCCCCTACCGGGACATGATGCGGCTGGTCAGGGGCCGGGCCGCGACGGCGCTCGCCGGGGAGTGCGGCGGCCAGATCGCCGTACGGGAGAAGGCGCTCGCCTCCTTCCTCGGCAACGTCCTCGCCGACCCCGACCTGACCGCCGCCCTGCGCGACGCCCCGGCGGCCCTGGTGGCCCGGGCGTGGACGGAGTCGCTGCGCCGCGACCCGCCGGTGCAGATCGCCGTCCGGCGCACCCGGGAGGACGTGCGGGTGAGCGGCGGCCTCCTGCCGGGCGGCTCCTCGGTCGCGCTGCTCGTCGGGGCGGCGGGCCGGGACCCCGAGCGCTTCCGCGAGCCGGACCGCTTCGACCCGCTCCGGGACGACCCGGGCCAGCTCACGTACGGCTCCGGCTTCTGCCCCGCGGTGATCCTGGCCGGCCTGGAGGCGGAGTACGCGCTCCGCGCGCTCTTCGGGGAGATGCCCCGGCTGCGCCTGGCGGACGGCTTCCGTCCGGAGCCGACCGGTCTGATCACCCGCGCCCCGCGCGCGCTCGTCGTCCGGCCGAACGGCTGAGACGGACCGCTCCGCCCCGCTGCTAGGGTGACGTGCGCTCGTCAAACGAGCCGTTCATCTGAGCCAAGTCCAACGGGGAATGAAACACGTGAAGCTTCGTCATGCCCGCGCGATCGCCGTCTTCGGCATCGCCGTCTTCGCCCTCACCGGTGCCCGCGGTTCGCACGGCGGCGGCTGCGACAACAGCAGCTCCGGCTCCAGCTCCAGCTCCGGTTCCACCTCCGGCGGCAGCGGCAGCCACAGCGACAACGACAACGACAGCAACGCGAGTTCGGGCGGCTCGCTGCCCGGCGGCGGTGGCAGCGCCGACAAGGCCGCCCGCGACGTGACCATCGACAAGTGCGCCTACGACGCGGCGACGAAGAAGCTCACCGCGAAGATCACGGTGAAGAACGACGGCGCGCTCGACTACGACTACAGCGTCACGATGAAGTTCACCGGCAGCGGCGCCACCCCCGCGACGGCCGTCAAGACCGGCATCGCGGTCACGGCCGGCGCCTCCGTCAGCACCGAACTCACCACCCCGTACCCGGGCACCGGCGACGGCTCCGAGTACACCAAGTGCGAGGTCACGCGCGCCGGCCGCATCTGACCGGCGGGCGGGAGCGGGGCGGCGCGGTCCGACGGGCCGCGCCGCCCCGCCGCCTCCCTCAGCGGCGCCGCTGGTAGGCGTCGCTCTGGTTCGGCGGGCCGTTGTGCACCGAGCGGGCGTTGTACGACACCCGGTCGTGCGCGGCCCGGGCGCGCGCCCGCTCCTCGATGCGCAGCCCCTCCGCGTTGTCCGTGCGGGACCCGCCGCGGCGCAGCAGCACCGCCGTCAGGAGTACGACGAGTCCCCCCAGGACTCCGAAGAACACCCACAGCGTCATGTCTCCCCCTTCGATCGCCGGGCGCGGTACCGCCCAGTATGCGGTCAGTCCGGGATCCGGGCGAGGAGGGCGACCGGACGGTCGGCGAACAGCTCCGCCAGCTTCAGCTCGCTCGCCGCGCCGCCGGTGAACTCCCGCACCCCGTCCAGGACGTCGGCCCACCGCCCGTCCGGCAGCACCAGCTCGGTGTCCCGCCAGCCGCCCGCCTCCGCGAGCCGCAGCGACAGCCGGGTCACCGCGGTGACCACCTCGCCGGAGCGGGCGAAGGCCAGGCAGTGCGCGGCGGCCGGCCCCCCGGCGGTCAGCGGCTCGTACGTGGAGCCGGGACCGAAGACCTCCGGGCGCTCCCGGCGCAGCCGCAGCGCCGCCCGGACCAGCGTGGTCCGCCCGTCGTCCGGGCCCGGCGCGAACGGCGCCCGGTTGTCGGGGTCGACCAGTGCCCGGTACTCCCGCTCGGTGTTCTGGTACAGCTCCGGCACCCCCGGCATGGTCAGCTGGACCAGCGCCGCGCCGTCCGCCTGGGCCCGGACGTGCGGCTCCAGGGCGAACGCCGCCTCGGACGCGGCCCGCAGCGGCACCCGCCCGGGCCCGGCCGCCACGAAGTCGGCCACCGCCCGCTCGTACGCCGGGTCCTGCTCGGTCCACGAGGTCCGCAGCCCCTCCTCCCGCACGGCCTTGAGGACGGCGGGCCCGATCCGCTCCGGGTCCGGCGCGCCGAAGCCGAAGGCGGTCTGCCAGGCCGTCCAGGCGAGGTGCGGGTCCGGCGCCGGCACCGAGGCGGTCTCGGACAGCAGCCCCGCCCACACCTCCGGGCACTGCGCCAGGACCGCGATCGCGGCCCGCACGTCCGCGCTGCGCTTGGTGTCGTGGGTGGTGAGGACCGTGCCGGTGGCCGGCCAGTCGCGGGCGAGCCGGGCGCAGGCGGCGTGGAACTCCGCGACGGCGACGGCCGGCCGGCCCGGGTCGCCGCCGACCTCGTTGGCCGAGAGCAGCGGGGCGTACCGGTAGAAGGCGGTGTCCTCGGTGGACTTGGCCCGCAGCGCCGAGGAGGTCTGCGCGAACCGGGCCCGCAGCGCCCGGTGTCCGGGGGAGTCGCCGAGCGTGCCGAGGAGGAGCCCCCGGACGGTGTCCACGGCGGCGGCCTCCTCCGGCACCGCGAACGCGGCCCGGGCGCCCCGGGCCGCCTCGGCGGTGAGCACCCGCTCGGCGCCGGTCCGGTAGGGCCGGTAGACCGGGACGCGGACGAGGAGTTCCTCGATCGCCGTCCGCAGCGCCCAGGGCGCGTGGTCCCGCAGGGCCGGGTCGGCGGCGCAGAGCCGCACCGCCGCCCGGGTCAGCGCGGCCGTCTCCGCCGCCAGGTCGTGCCGCACCACCTCGTACGCGGCGCGCAGGGCGGTCGCCTCCCAGTCGCCGCCCCGGTCGGCGGAGCGCCCGGTGAACTCCCGGTAGAGGGAAGCGAGTTCGTCGGCCCCCGCGGCGTCGGTGAGGACGCCGTCGACCAGCCGCAGGGCGTCGTACCCGGTGGTGCCCGCCACCGGCCAGTCGTCCGGCAGCGTCTCGTCACCGGTGAGGATCTTCTCGACCACCGTCCAGCACCGGCCGCCGGTCGCCGCCGCCAGCCGCTCCAGGTAGCCCTGGGGGTCGGCGAGCCCGTCCGGGTGGTCGATGCGCAGCCCCTCGATCACCCCGTCGGCGACCAGCTCCAGGATCTTCGCGTGGCTCCCGGCGAAGACCTCCGGGTCCTCCACCCGCACCCCGATGAGGTCCGAGACGGTGAAGAAGCGCCGGTAGTCCAGCTCGGTGCGGGCGAGCCGCCACCAGCCGAGCCGGTACCACTGGGCGTCCAGGAGCGCGTCGAGCGGCAGCCCCTCGGTGCCCTCGCGGAGCGGGAACTCCTGCTCGTCCAGGCGCAGGACGCCGTCCTCGACCCGAAGCCGGTCCCGCACCTCGGGCAGCCGGGCGGGCAGCACGGGCAGCAGCACCCGCCCGTCGCCGGCGTCCCACTCGATGTCGAACCAGCGGCCGTACGGCGAGTCGGGACCGTGCCGCAGCACCTCCCGCAGCGCGTGGTTGTGCCGGGGCGAGGCCGCCATGTGGTTGGGCACCAGGTCCACCACCAGGCCGAGGCCGTGGGCACGGGCCGTCGCGGCCAGCGCCCGCAGCCCCGCCTCGCCCCCCAGCTCCGCCCGGACCGACCGGTGGTCGGTGACGTCGTACCCGTGGAGGGAGCCGGGCACCGCCTCCAGGACGGGGGAGAGGTGCAGGTGCGAGACGCCGAGCCCGGCGAGGTGGGGCACGGCCCGCTCGGCGGCGGCGAAGGGGAAGGCGGGCTGGAGCTGGAGCCGGTAGGTGGCGGTGGGGACGGCGGGGGACGACGGGCGGGCGGACCGGTTGGACGTCATGCGAACGTACGTACCCCGTACGGAAGCTTCCGTGTCATCGCCCGATGCACCCGTTCGGGTGCATCACGTTACTTTCGGCCGATGTCCACCAGCTCCGCCGGGAGGCGCCCCCACCGGATGTACCGCGACACCCTCTCCCTGCTCGGCCCCACCCTTCCCGTCCTCTCCTTCCTCGGCCGGCTGCCCACCGCGATGTGCCAGCTCGGCAGCGTGCTGCTGGTCGCGCAGACCAGCGGCTCGCTGGCCACGGCGGGGCTCGCCGGAGGCGCGCTGGCCGCCGGGCAGACCGTCGCCGGCCCGCTCCTCGGCCGGCTCGCGGACCGGCGCGGCCAGCGCGGCCCCGTCCTCGCCGCCTCCCTCGCCAACGCCGTGGCCGTCGCCGTCCTGGTCCTCGCCGCCGTCGCCGAAGCCCCCGCCGCCCTCCTCGTGCCGTCGGCCCTGCTCGCCGGGGCGACCGTGCCGCAGATCGGGCCGCTGGCCCGGACCCGCTCGGTGGCGCTCGCCCGCCGCGCCGGGGCCGACGACCGGACCGTGGGCGCGGTCCTCTCCTTCGAGGGCACCCTCGACGAGGTGTCGTTCGTCCTCGGCCCGGCCCTCGTCGGCTTCGCCGCCGCCCTCGCCCACCCGGGCGCCGCCCTGCTCGGCGCGTCCCTGCTGCTCGCCGTCTGCGGCACCGGCTTCGCGCTCCATCCGACCGCCCGCACCGCCGCGACCGGAGCTGGCGCGTCGACCACCCGTACGGGCGCCGCCGAACGGACGCGGCTGCCCGCCTCCGCCTACGCCCTCCGGGTGACGATGGTCCTCCAGGGCGCCATGTTCGGCGCCTCCCAGGCCGGGATCACCGCCCTCACCGCCGGCCTCGGCGCCCCCGCCCAGGCCGGGCTCGTCTACGCGGCGATGGGCGTCATGAGCGCCGCCGTCGGCCTCTCGCTCGCCGCCCTGCCCGCCCGGATCGGGCTCGCGGCCCGCTGGCGGGCCGCGACCGCCGGGCTCGTCCTGCTCTCCCTGCCGCTGCTCGCCGTCGACTCCCTGCCCGGCCTGTACGCGGTGGTGACCGTGCTCGGCTCCGCCTACGCCCCGCACCTCATCACGGTCTTCGCGCTGACCGAGCGGGCCGTCCCGGCCGGCCGGCTCGCCGAGTCCATGGCCTTCCTCACCAGCGGGATCGTCGGCGGCCAGGCCCTCGCCCTGGCGCTCTCCGGACGGCTGGCCGAACGGCACGGCGCCCCCGCCGCCTTCGCGGTGGCGGTGGGGGCGGCCGTGGCCTGCGCGGCGCTCTCCTGGACGGTGCGGACCGTCCGCGCGGGGGCGCCGCGCGGAGCGGTCACGCCGGACGGCGCAGCACCGTCAGGCTCAGCGGCGCGAGGGTGACGCGCTCGCCCGCCGCGATCTCCGGCCCTTCCCGCGGCGGCATCCCCTCCGGCTCGGCGGTGTCCACCACCGTCCGCCAGCACCGGCCGTGGCTGTCCGGCACCGCGAACTCCAGCTCCTGCGAGGAGGCGTTGAACATCAGCAGGAAGGAGTCGTCGGCGATCCGCTCGCCCTGGGTGCCCGGTTCGGAGATCGCGTTGCCGTTGAGGAAGACGGTCAGCGCGCGGGCGTGGGCGGCCTGCCAGTCGCGGGCCGTCATCTCCTCGCCCTCCGGGGTGAACCAGGCGATGTCGGTCAGCTCGTCGTGGGTGCCCTCCACCGGCCGGCCGTGGAAGAAGCGGCGCCGCCGGAAGACCGGGTGCTCGCGGCGGAGCCGCACCATCGCCCGGGTGAAGCGCAGCAGGGTCGCCTCGGCCTCGCTGTTCTCCTTCGGCCACCGCACCCAGGACAGCTCGCCGTCCTGGCAGTAGGCGTTGTTGTTGCCCTCCTGGGTCCGCCCGAACTCGTCGCCGTGGCTCAGCATCGGCACGCCCTGCGACAGCATCAGCGTGGCGAGGAAGTTGCGCATCTGGCGGGCCCGGAGCTCGTTGATCCCGACGTCGTCGGTCTCGCCCTCCGCGCCGCAGTTCCACGACCGGTTGTGGCTCTCGCCGTCCCGGTTGCCCTCGCCGTTCGCCTCGTTGTGCTTCTCGTTGTACGACACGAGGTCGCGCAGGGTGAAACCGTCGTGGCAGGTCACGAAGTTGACCGAGGCGAGCGGGCGCCGGCCGTCGTCCTGGTACAGGTCGGAGGAGCCGGTGAGCCGGGAGGCGAACTCGGCCAGCGTGCGCGGCTCGCCCCGCCACAGGTCCCGCACGCAGTCCCGGTACTTGCCGTTCCACTCGGTCCACAGCGGCGGGAAGTTGCCCACCTGGTAGCCGCCCTCGCCGACGTCCCACGGCTCGGCGATCAGCTTCACCTGGCTCACCACCGGGTCCTGCTGCACCAGGTCGAAGAAGGACGACAGCCGGTCCACCTCGTGGAACTGCCGGGCCAGGGTGGCCGCCAGGTCGAAGCGGAAGCCGTCCACGTGCATCTCGGTCACCCAGTACCGCAGGCTGTCCATGATCATCTGGAGCACGTGCGGGGACCGCATGAGCAGCGAGTTCCCGGTGCCGGTGGTGTCCATGTAGTAGCGGGGGTCGTCGGCGAGCCGGTAGTACGAGGGGTTGTCCAGGCCGCGGAAGGAGAGCGTCGGGCCCAGGTGGTTGCCCTCGGCCGTGTGGTTGTAGACGACGTCGAGGATGACCTCGATGCCGGCCTGGTGCAGCGCCCGCACCGCCGACTTGAACTCCAGCACCTGCTGGCCCCGGTCGCCCCAGGAGGCGTAGGCGTTGTGCGGGGCGAAGAAGCCGATCGTGTTGTAGCCCCAGTAGTTCGACAGCCCCGCGTCCACCAGCCGGTGGTCGTGGACGAACTGGTGGACCGGCATCAGCTCCAGCGCCGTGACCCCGAGCTCCTTCAGGTGCCCGATCACCGAGGGGTGCGCGAGCCCCGCGTAGGTGCCCCGCAGCTCCTCGGGGAGGTCCGGATGGAGCATCGTCAGGCCCTTCACGTGGGCCTCGTAGATCACCGTGTGGTGGTACTCGGTGCGCGGCCGCCGGTCGTCGCCCCAGTCGAAGTAGGGGTTGACCACCACCGAGGTCATCGTGTGCGGCGCCGAGTCCGCGTCGTTGCGCGCGTCCGGCCGCCCGAAGGGGTAGCCGTACACCGCCTCGCCCCACGCGATCGAGCCGGACATGGCCCGCGCGTACGGATCGAGGAGGAGCTTCGCCGGATTGCAGCGCAGCCCGCGCTCCGGCGCGTACGGTCCGTGCACCCGGAAGCCGTACCGCTGCCCGGGCATCACGCCCGGCAGGTACGCGTGCCGGACGAAGGCGTCCGTCTCGCGCAGCTCGACGGACGTCTCCGCGCCGTCGTCGTCGATGAGACACAGTTCGATGCGGTGCGCCGCCTCCGAGAAGACCGCGAAGTTGGTGCCCGCTCCGTCGTAGGTGGCGCCCAGGGGGTACGCCTGTCCCGGCCAGACCTGCATGGATGGAATCTTCCTCTTCTGTCCGGGTACGGGGGTGCTCTTCGGCCAGATCCTGCCCGAAAGAGGCGCAACCTCCCGGGATTTCGCCCCGTCCTACCGGGTGACCGCAGACCAAGAGGGGGATAGAGGGGGAAATGTGTACGAAATAGTGCGCCGCCACCTGGGGAAGGTGGTGGCCGGAGCGGCCATGGCGGTGACCGGGACCGCCGTCGCGGTCGCGATCAGCCTGCCGGGCACGGCAGGGGCGGAGGACACCCCCTCCGGCCGCGCCGCCGGAGGGGCCGGAGCGTCCGGCGCGTCCGCGGCCGGAGCGCCGTCCGGCGCCCGGGGGACGGACGGCGCCGGGGGCGCGGAGGGAACGGGCGGCCGGGGGGCCGCCGCGCTCGCCCCCGCCACCGTCGCCCCGGCCGCCGCCGAGGGCGACCGGGGCACCGGCACCGATCCGCTCACCGACGCCGAACTGGACCGGGCCCGGACGCTCGCCCTCGGCCCGTCCGACACCGCCGCCCGGCAGGACGTCGACGGCGACCGCGGCCGGCCGCAGCACCTCGGCACCGAACTCGCCGACCCGCTCCCCGGCCGGGAGGACGAGCGCCGCGCCCAGGTCCGCTTCTACGACTACGCCCGCGACGAACTCGTCACCCGGACCGTCGACCTGACCACCGGCAGGGTCGAGTCCACCGCCACCAGCCGCGGGGTGCAGCCCTCCGCCCATCCCGAGGAGCTGCGCGCCGCCCTCGGCCTGATCCTCGCGAGCCCCCTCGGCAAGGGCGTCAGGGAGGACTACCGGGACGCCACCGGCGGCGAACTCGAGAGCCCCGACCAGCTCTGGTTCAACGGCGACGTCTACCGCACCCACCGGGAGAGGAACGTCCCCGGGGCGCTCTCCCGCTGCGGCGAGCACCGCTGCGTCCGGCTCGTCACCAAGGTGCGCAACGGCCCCTGGATCGACACCCGGAACCTGATCGTCGACCTCTCCGCGAAGAACGTCGTCCGCGTCGGCTGACCACCGCCGCCCGCCGTTCCGCCACCCGCCCCCGCCCGCGGGGGCCCGTACGCAAGGAGCACGCCCGCATGACCGACCGGCACCACCGGCGAGCCAGGGGGATCCTCGCCGCCCTCGCCGCCACCGCCTTCCTCGGCACCGCGACCGCGGCCGCCGCACCCGCCGCACCCACCCCGCCGGCCCCCGGGTCCTCCCCCGCGGCCCGGCCCCTCCCGTCCTTCTCGCCCGCCTGCTCGCCCGCGTACCGCATCACCCGGAAGCTCGACGGCGGCGCGTCCTGGGACATGTGCTGGCGCTACAGCACCGACGCCGGCCTGATCCTCGACCGGGTCACCTACCGGCCGCCCGGCGGCGCCCCCGTCCGGGTCCTCACCACCGCCCGGCTCGCCCAGATCCACGTGCCCTACGACGACGGCGGCGCCGAGTACGACGACCTCACCGGCGCCGGCTTCGGCTGGGGCCTCCAGGACCTCAAGCCCGCCGAATGCCCCGGCGGCACCCTCTCCACCGTCAAGGTCCCCGAGGTCGGCACCGTCAAGGGCCTGTGCACCACCACCCGGGCCCGCGGCCACGCCTACCGGATGGCCAGCGACAGCGGCTCCGGCGTCTACCAGGCCCAGGCCAAGGACCTGCTCGTCTACACCGTCAACAAGGTCGGCTGGTACGAGTACATCTCCGAATGGCGCTTCGCCGCCGACGGCACGATCGGCGCCAACGTCGGCGCCACCGGCAGCCTCTCGCCCGTCGACTACAACGCCACCGACGGCCGCGGCTGGCCCCTCGGCAAGGGGGCCCGCGGCTACGCCACCAGCCACGCCCACAACGTCTTCTGGAAGCTCGACTTCGGCCTCGACGGCGGCAAGGACCGCATCGAGCAGTACGACTCCACCGTCACCCCGCCCACCGGCGACGGCAGCCCCACGGTGAGGACCAGGCGCACCGCCGTCACCAAGGAGCTCGCCGGCGACGCGAAGAACATGCGCTGGTGGCGGGTGGTCAGCGGCACCGGCAAGAACGCCGACGGCCACGCCCGCAGCTACGAGATCGTCCCCGGCCACACCGACACCCACGCCGGCCGCGGCTTCACGAAGCACGACGTCTACTTCACCCAGTCCCGCGCCTGCGAGCAGTACGCCAGCAACAACATCGGCAACTGCCCGGCCAACGCCGGTGACAGCGTGGACAAATGGGTCAACGGGGAGACTCTGACCAAACCGTCCGTGTGGGTCAACATCGGGTTCCACCACATCGCCCGGGACGAGGACCAGCAGCCCATGCCCGTCCACTGGCAGGGCTTCCAGCTCGCCCCCAGGGACGTAACCGCTATGAATCCCCTCACTCCGCCCGATCTCGCCTCGCAGAACGGACAGCCTGACACCAGCGGTTGAGCAAGCCGCCGACCGATCCTGCTGCACCGCCTCCCGCTCGCGGAGTACCCTTCCTTGATCTTGTCGGAAGAATCGGTACGAGGGTCCGGAGCAGAAGGCGGTGCGCGGGTGGGCTCGGGAGGTCTTGAGCTGCCCCCAGGTGACGCGGGTCACGAGGGGGGACCGGCCGACCCCGGGGAGGCGCCGCCCACGGTGATCCTCCCCACGGGCCAGGCCGCGCCCCCCGGCGCGGTCCAGGTGGCCCGCCCCGTCGAGATCGGCGCCGAGCTCGACTGGGGCGCAGAGGCGTGGAGCGAGGTCCGCACCCGCGCCCAGCGCGCCGGCCGCGCCTACATCTGGCTCAACCTCGTCGAGCAGCGGATGCGGGCCGTCGTCGCCGCCGTCCTCAGGCCCGTCTACGAGCCCGTCCACGGCGACGAGTGGGTCGTCGCCGCGGCCGGCCCGGCCGGCCAGGAATGGGTCCGCCGGGCCGTCGCCGTCCGCGAGGTCTCCCGCCGCAAGGGCTACCTCCTCGACCCCGCCGACGACAACGTCCTCTCCTTCCTCACCCTGCCCCAGCTCCGCGAGCTGATGGTGCAGCACTGGCCCTGCTTCGAGCCCTACTTCGACGACCGCCGCGAGGTCGAGCTCGCCCTCGAC
This sequence comes from Streptomyces sp. NPDC058758, assembly GCF_042746075.1. Taxonomy (NCBI): domain Bacteria; kingdom Bacillati; phylum Actinomycetota; class Actinomycetes; order Kitasatosporales; family Streptomycetaceae; genus Streptomyces; species Streptomyces sp. NPDC058758. The sequence continues at coordinate 49,875 of NZ_JBHYPS010000027.1, forward strand.
GAGCTGGAGGTGACCCGCAACGTCGTCTCCCGCAACCGGGCCCTCTCGCCCACCGTCCTCGCCCAGGCCGAACGGGCCTCCGCCCGCATCCTGGAGATCCTCGGCAGCGGCGCCGGCGTCCCCTCCGCCGACCGGCTCCCCGTCGACGCCGTCGAGGACCTCGTCGGCGACCGGTACGCCGACGTGGTCTCCGTCCACCCCGACCGCGTCCGGCTCCAGCGCCAGCTGCCCGCCGAGGACCTCTTCGGCGGCGCCCGCCGCCTCGACGCCACCGGCATAGGCCTGAACCTGCTCGTGCAGAACTTCTCCGGCCGCCGCATGGTCCGCCTCGCCGAGTCCGGCTGCCGGATACGCCTCCTCTTCCTCAACCCCGCCAGCAGCGCCGTCAAGCGCCGCGAGCGGGAGCTCGGCATCCGCAAGGGCGAGCTGAGCCGCTCCGTCGAGATGAACATCCTGCACATGCGCCGGGTCCGCTCCAGACTGCGCGACCCCGACGCCTTCCAGATCCACGTCTTCGACGAGACCCCCCGCTTCACCGCCTACCTCGTCGACGGCGACGGCCCCGACGGCGTCGGCGTCGTCCAGTCCTACCTCCGCAGGGCCCGCGGCATGGAGGCGCCCGTCCTGGTGCTGCGCGGCGGCGGCCGGACCGTCGTCCGCCAGGACCTCCCGGGACGTGACGCGGACCACGGACTCTTCGAGACCTACCGGGAGGAGTTCGAGTCCGTCTGGCTCGACTCCCGCCCCGTTTCCTGAGCCCCGGCCCCGCCCCCCGAGGCGACGTTGTCAGTGGCGCGTGCGAGGGTGGCAGCACCCACGGGGGAGATCACGTAAGGAGGACCCGATGGCCTGGCATGGGGAACCACTGGTCGGCTTCGACCTGGAGACGACGGGTACGGACCCGTTCGAATCCCGCATCGTCACCGCGTCGGTCGTCGGCGTCCACCGCGGCGCGGTGAGCCGCCAGCGGGACTGGCTCGCCGACCCCGGCGTCCCCATCCCCGAGCAGGCCACGGCCATCCACGGCATCGGCGACGAGCGCGCCGCCGCCGAGGGCCGCCCGGTCCGCGAGGTCGCCGACGAGGTCGCCGAGACCCTGACCGGCTACTGGGCCCAGGGCGTCCCCGTCGTGGCGTACAACGCCTCCTTCGACCTCACCCTGCTCTCCGCCGAGCTGCGCCGGCACGGCCTGCCCTCGCTCGCCGAGCGGCTGGGCGGCGCCGGCATCGGCCCCGTCATCGACCCGTACACCATCGACCGGGCCGTCGACCGCTACCGGCGCGGCAAGCGCACCCTGGAAGCGGTCTGCGGCGAGTACGGCGTGGAGCTCACCAGCGCCCACCAGGCCTCCGCCGACGCCCTCGCCGCCGTCCGGGTCGCCCTCGCGATAGCCGACCGCCACCCGCAGGTGGCCGCCCTCGCCCCGGCCGAACTGCACGAGCGGCAGATCGGCTGGTACCGCGCCTGGGCCGAGAACTTCCAGGACTTCCTGCGGCGCAAGGGCGACCCGGACGCCGTCGTCGACCCGCTGTGGCCGCTGCGCGGCGAGCCGGCGCGCACCCGCTGACCCGCGGCCCCGGCCCGGCGCCCGGTTCCCGCCGGCACCGTCCGGATCGGATTTCCGCGGATGTCACGGGAATGAAGGGGGCGAATGGGCCGTGGCCGATTTCCCCTGCGTGCCGATGGCCGATGGGGAAAACCGCCGGCAATCGTTCGGAACGGCGTTCGTTCCGGCGGCGCGGACGCGGTCGATTTCCCGTCCGCCGTCTCTCAGAAGCCGTCGAAGAAGCCGTACAGCCGGCCGATCCGGCCGTCCTCCGCCACCCAGGCGACGTCGGAGCCGCTGGCCACCGGTGCCCCGTCGGCCGGGCCGACCCGCCAGGTGAAGTGCACGGCGTCGTGGTGGGCCAGGACGGTGCCGAAGGTGAAGCTCATGCCCCGGAAGTTCTGCTGGGCCGACGCCAGGTAGGCGTCGACGGCCGCGTGCCCGGCGGCGTCCGCCACCGGGTCGGTGTAGGTGCCCTCCGGGGTGAAGACCTCGGCGACCAGGGCGCGCCGGAGTTCGCGGTCCGTCTCGTTCCACATCGCGATGTACTTCTCGACCAGTAAGGTCGCTGATTTCTTGTCCATATCCGCAGGCTACAGCAGGGGAAAGGCCCGGAAATCGGCCCGCGGGATTCTCCGTGACCCTTCGTCAGGTGCGCCCGGATTCCGAGGAAGAGAATGCGGCCGGCGCCGCCAGGGCGGCGGTCAGGGACCGGGCGACGGCCGGCAGGTGCCGGTCGAGGTAGAAGTGGCCGCCCCGGAAGACCTCCAGAGTGGTGGGCGCGGTGGTGAAGTCCCGCCAGGCGGCGGCCTGTTCCACGGTCACCACCGGGTCGGCGTCGCCGACGAACACCCCGATCGGCACGTCCAGCGGGGGCCCCGGCCGCCACGCGTACCTCCCGACCGCCCGGTAGTCGGCGCGCAGCGCGGGCATCACCATCTCCCGCAGCTCCGGGTCGTCCAGGACCGCCGGGGGCGTCCCGCCCAGCCGCCGTACCGACGCCATCACGTCGGCGTCGGTGAGCGGCCGGTCGCGCGGACCGGGGTCCGGGGAGGGTGCCCGCCGGGCGGAGAGGAACAGGTGGCGGGGGCCGGGCCGTCCGTCCGCCCGCAGCCGTCTGGCGGTCTCGTAGGCGAGGGTCGCGCCCATGCTGTGCCCGAAGAAGGCGTACGGGCCCTCCACCGCGCGCCGCACCTCGGCGGCGAGGGCGTCGGCCAGTTCCCCGATGTCGTCGAGCGGACGCTCGTGTCCGCGGTCCTGGCGGCCGGGATACTGCACGGCCAGCACCGGGACCGCCGGTGCGAGCGCCCGGGCCAGCGGCACGTAGGCGCTCGCCGCGCCGCCGGCGTGCGGGAAGCACACCAGGGCGGTGCCGCCCGCCGTCGCGGAGTCTCCGCCGGGAACGGCGAACCTCCGAAGCCACTCGCTGTCCACGCGGCCCACCCCCGTCCCCCTCGTACGCCGCCCCCTGCCGCGGGGCCGGTCCGCACCATCATCCGCGACGCCGCCCACCGGACGCACCCCTCCCGGCGCCCGCCCGGCGCTCCCCGCCGGACCGGCGCCCCCCAGGAGGTCAGTGCTCCTTGAGGAAGGAGAGCAGTAGGTCGTTGAGCCGCTCCGGGCTCTCCAGCGGGATCCAGTGCCCGGTGTCCTCCAGCCGTTCGTACCGCCACGGTCCGCGGACGTGCGCGTGGGTGCCGGACATCGAGCGCTCGGTGAGGAAGCGGTCCCCGGTGGACCACACCCCCATGACCGGGAGCGACTCCGGCAGCGGAGCCGCCGGCGGCGGAGGCCCGAACTGGACCTCCGGCGGGAGCCCCGCCCGGTAGACGTTCAGCGCCGCCGTCAGCGCCCCGGGGGCGCGCAGCGGCCCGATCACGGACTCCGCGTCCGGATGGCCGGCCAGCATCTCCCGCAGCTGCGCGAAGTCGTCCCGCGCGAGCCACTCCTCCGCGACCCCGGCGAGCTGGAACAGGAGCATGTACCAGGAGCGCTGCTTCTGCTCCCAGCCCGCGGCCAGGATCGACGCCAGGTGACCCACCGAGAGCAGGCTCAGGCTCCGCACCCGGTCCGGCACCACCGACGCCAGCCCCTGGGCGATGCCCGACCCCCAGTCGTGCCCGACCAGGTGGAAGCGGTCCACGTCGAGCCCGGCGAGGAGTTCGAGCAGGTCGCCGACGTGCCTGCCCGGGTGGTACGCCTCCGGGCCGCCCTCCGGACGGTCCGAGCCGCCGAAGCCGCGCAGGGTCGGGGCGACCGTCCGGAAGCCGGCCGCGTTCAGCGCCGGGACCTGGTGCCGCCACAGGGCATGGCTGTCGGGGAAGCCGTGGAGCAGCAGGACCACCGGTCCCTCGCCGCTCACCTCGACGTCCAGACCCACCTCGGACAGCTGCACGCGCATCACGACACCCCGTTCCCGTCGGCCGGTTCGACGCGGATCATGATGGCAGCCCGACCGGAACCCGTACCAGCCGGCAGGGCGCGGGCACCGGTCAGAAGGGGTACCAGCGGACCTCGGGGTCGCCGTCGCGCAGCGACGCCACCCGCCGCTCGAACTCCGCCAGCGCCTTCGGGTTGTGCGGGGCGTGCTGGGCCACCCAGGCGCAGCTCGCGGTCTCCCGCGCCCCGCGCAGCACCGCGCACCCCTCCCACTCCCGCACGTCCCAGCCGTACGCCTCGGTGAAGGCGTCGTAGGCCGCCGGGTCCAGGCCGTAGCGGTCCCGGGAGAGCGCGAGCACCACCAGGTCGTGCTCGCGCAGGTCGGAGGAGAAGGTCTCCAGGTCCATCAGGACCGGCCCGTCCGGGCCGACCCGGACGTTGCGCGGCAGGGCGTCGCCGTGGATCGGGCCGGGCGCCAGGTGCGGGGTGAGCACGGCCGCCGCCGGGGCGAAGGCGTCCCGGCGCTCCCGCAGGAAGGCCGCGTCCGCCGGGTCGATCGCCTCCCCGGCCAGCCGCAGCCACCGCTCCACCCCGTCGAGCAGCTCCCGCCGCGGCAGCGCGAGGTCCGCCGGCTCGGGCAGCGCGTGCACCGCGCGCAGCAGCGGCGCCAGGTCCCGAGGCTCGGCAGGGCGGACCTGCTCCGGCAGCGGGTGCCAGAAGGTCAGCGGATGCCCCTCGACCAGCCGCGGCTCCTCCTCGGCCGCCCGCACGGTCGGCACCCCGGCCTCCGCGAGCCGGCCGGCCAGCGCCACCTCCCGCCGGGCCCGCTCGAACAGTTCGGCGGACCGGCCGACCTTGACGACCAGCCCGTCCACGGCGAAGACCGCGTTCTCGCCCAGCGCGAGGAGCCGTGCCCCGCCGGCCGGCAGCCCCGCCGCGGCCAGGATCTCCCGCGCCCGCGCCTCGTCCATCACTCTCTCCCTGCCCGGTGGTCCGTGTGCGGGAGCAGTCTCCCACTTTCGGCCACACCCCCCGGCATTACGAAGGGTTGTTCAATAAGTCACAGATGGGTGAAGACCCTTCCGCTCCCCGCCGCCCATCGGAGAGGGTTCCAACCAGCCACCGCGCCGCCCCCCACGAGGCGCGGTGGCCTCCTAAGGTGGCCGCATGACGACGACGTACGCGCTCCTCCTCCGCGGCATCAACGTGAGCGGCCACCGCAAGCTCCCCATGGCCGAACTGCGCGCCCTCCTCGAAGAACTGGGCCACGGCGACGTGCGCACCTACCTCCAGAGCGGCAACGCCGTCTTCTCGACCGACGAGGACGCCCCGGCGGACGCCCTCGCCACCGCCGTCGAGGACGCGATCGAGCGGCGCCTCGGCTTCCGCTGCGACTGCCTCGTCCGCGACGGCGCCTACCTGGCCGCCGTCGCCCAGGCCTGCCCCTTCCCCGCCGCGGAACTGGAGGGGAAGCAGCTGCACGCCGTCTACTACTCCGCGCCGATCGCCCCCGAACGCTTCGCCGCCGTCGACGCCGAGGCGTACCGCCCCGAGTCCTTCGCCCTCGGCGACCGCGTCATGTACCTCTACACGCCGGACGGCCTCGGCCGCTCCAAGCTCGCCGAGGCCGTGATGCGCCCGTCCCTGAACAAGGGCGTGGTGGCCACCGCCCGCAACTGGAACACGGTCCGCACACTGGTCGAGATGACCGCCGCCGGCTAACCGGCCGCGACCGGCACCCGCTCCGGGGCGCGGACCGCCTCCGCGTAGCGGTCCACGAGGAGGCGGGCCAGTTCGGGGGAGGGGCCGAGGACGTCCGCCAGGACGTCCGCCTCCGCCGCGCCGGCCGCGATGCGGTCCGGCAGCCGGCCCGGGGCGACGACGTACGGCGCCACCGCCACCCGCCGGACGCCCGGTGCGGCGCGCAGCGCCCGCACGGCCTCCTCGGTGCGGGGAAGGGATGCGGAGGCGAACGCGGGCCGCACGGAGCACCAACCGGTGCGCCGCAGCTCCCGCGCCGTTTCTGCGATCGCCGCGATCGCCTCCGGGTCGGAGGAGCCCGCCGAGGCCAGGACGACCCCGGTGGTGCTCTTGTCGCCGGGCGTGAGCCCGGCCTCGTACAGGCGCCGTTCCACCGTCGCGAGGAGCAGCGGGGACGGGCCGAGGACCTCCGCCCGGCGGATCCGCAGGCTCGCGGGCGCCCGGCGCAGGACGGCGGGGATGTCGGCCTTCGCGTGGAAGGCCCGGGTCAGCAGCAGCGGGAGCGCCACCACGTCCCGTACCCCCTCGGCGGCGAGCCGGTCAAGGACGCCCGCCACGGAGGGCAGGTTGAAGTCCAGGAACGCGGTCTCCACCCGCAGCCCCGGCCGCAGCGCGCCGGCCCGGCGCACCAGCGCCCGGACGGTCGCCGCGTGCCGCGGGTCGCGGCTGCCGTGGGCGACGACAAGGAGGGTCGGGGACGCGCTCACCGGATCAGGCCTTCACGAGCAGGCCGCGGCGGCGGAGCACCGCGCGCTCCAGCGGGCTGAAGAAGAGCAGGTCGATGGCGATACCGACGAGCAGGATGAGGAAGATCGCGAGGAAGATCCCCGGCATGTCGAAGTTGTTGCGGCCGTTCTCCAGGAGCTGGCCGAGGCCGAGGCCCAGGTCGGGGGAGGAGGCGATGATCTCGGCGGCCATCAGCGAGCGCCAGGAGAACGCCCAGCCCTGCTTGAGGCCCGCGAGGTAGCCGGGCAGCGCGGCCGGCATCACGATGTGCCAGGCGCCCTTGAGCCCCGTCGCGCCGAGCGTCCGCCCGGCCCGCAGGAAGAGCGGCGGCACCTGGTCCACGCCGGCCACCAGGCCGTTGGCGATGGACGGGACGGCGCCGAGCAGGATCACCGCGTACATCATCGAGTCGTTGAGGCCCAGCCAGAGCACGGCGGGGGCCACCCAGGCCACCGACGGCAGCGACTGGAGGCCGGCCAGGATCGGCCCGATCGCCGTGCGGACCACGCCCACCCGGGCGACCAGCAGCCCCAGCGGGGTGCCGATCGCCAGGGCGAGGAGGAAGCCGAGGAGCGCGCGGGAGACGCTGGTCCACAGCACCTCCAGGAGGGTGCCCTCCAGCCACATCGTCTCCAGGCTGTCCCAGACCGCGCCGGGCGAGGGCAGCTTGCCCGCGTCGGCGACCTCCAGGGTGACGAGCAGCTGCCACACCCCGAGGACCAGCACGATCGCCAGGACCGGCGGCAGGACCTTCTTCAGCAGGACCTCGCGCAGCGGGGTGCGGCTGATCTGCACGCTGTCCAGCGCGTCGAGTCCGGCCTCCAGGCCCGCGAGGTCGTCGCCCTTGCGGGCGGTGGTCTCAGTGCTGGCCATGGCGGCGGATCTCCCCACGCAGTTCTTCGGTGATCTCGACGGACAGTTCCGCCACGGCGGCGTCCTCGATGCGGCGCGGCTGCGGGATGTCGATGGTCCACTCCCGGGCGATCCGGCCGGGCCGGGAGGAGAGGAGGACGACGCGCTCGGCCAGCCGCACGGCCTCGCGCACGTTGTGGGTGACGAAGAGGACGGAGAGGTTCGTCTCCCGCCAGATCCGGGTGAGCTCGTCGTGGAGGACGTCCCGGGTGATGGCGTCGAGCGCGGCGAACGGCTCGTCCATCAGGAGCAGGTCGCTTGCCTGTGCGAGGGCGCGGGCCAGCGCCACGCGCTGCCGCATGCCGCCGGACAGCTCGTGCACCCGCTTGCCGTACGAGCCGCCGAGCCGCACGAGTTCGAGCAGCCGCTCGGCCTCGGGGCGGCGCGCCGCCTTCGGCAGCCCGCGCAGCTTCAGCGCCAGCTCGATGTTCTTCCCCGCGGTGAGCCACGGGAAGAGGGCGTGCTCCTGGAACATCAGGGCCGGCCGGCCGCCGGGGGTCTCGATGGACCCCGCGGACGGCCGGTCGAGCCCCGCGACCAGGTTGAGCAGCGTGGACTTCCCGCAGCCCGAGGCTCCCAGGAGGGTGACGAACTCGCCGGGCGCGACATCGAGCGAGATGTCGTCCAGGACGAGCTGGCCGCCGGCGGGACCGCCGAAGGACTTGGATACGTGCGCGAGGCGCGCGGCGTGACCGGTCGGGGTCGCGCGGTCCTCGGCCTTGGCGAGCGTCGTGGGCGTGGCCATGGTCGTCACCTCCTGGTTCGGGTTCGTTACTTCACGCCGAGACCGGCGTCGGAGACCTCGGGCTGTCCTTCGGCCTTGAGGACCTTGTTGAGCAGCGTGAGGTCGTAGATGCCCTTGAGGTCGGGCTGCTCCAGGAGACCGGCCTTCACCGCGTGGTCCGCCTGCGCCTGCAGGGTGGCGGCCAGCGGGTCGTTGGTGAACCCGATCGAGGGCCAGGCGCCGTCGATGACCTTGGCGCCGAGCGGCTTGCCGGACAGCTCCTTCAGCTTGGAGTTGGCCGACTCCTTCGCCTTGTCCGGGTTGGCGTTGATCCAGGCGTTGGTCTTCACCGAGCCGCGCAGCACGGCCTCCACCACGTCCGGGTGCTCCTTGAGGAACTTCTGCGAGACGATGATGTTGGTGATGACGAACTTGTTGTCCGGCCACAGCGTCGACTCGTCGAGGAGGACCTTGGCGCCCTCGCTGACGAGCTTGGAGGCGGTCGGCTCGGGGACCCAGGCGCCGTCGATGGAACCGGACTTGTAGGCGTCCGGGGTCACCTTGTTGTCGGTGCGGAAGACGGAGACGTCGCCCTTGCCGCTCTGGGCGTCGACCTTCCAGCCCTTCTCGGAGACCCAGTTGAGGAAGGCCACGTCCTGGGTGTTGCCGAGCTGCGGGGTCGCGATCCGCTTGCCCTTGACGTCGTCCAGGGTCTTGATCTTGTCCGGGTTCACGACCAGCTTCACGCCGCCGGAGGCGGAGCCGCCGACGATGCGGAGGTTGGTGCCCTTGGACTTGGTGTAGCCGTTGATGGACGGCGAGGGGCCGATGAAGCCGATGTCGATCGAGCCCGCGTTGAGCGCCTCGATCTCGGAGGGGCCGGCGTTGAACGTGGAGACGTTCAGCTTGGTGCCGCCGAGCTCCTTCTGGAAGATGCCCTCCTGGTGGCCGACCAGGGCGGTGGCGTGCGTCAGGTTGGGGAAGTACCCGAGCCGTACGGTGTCGGCGGAGAGCTTCTCGCCCGTCGCCGCCACCTTCTTCTCGTCGTTCTTGGTCTCGGAGCCGTAGCCGCACGACGCGAGCGCGCCGATCAACAGCGGCAGCGTGGCGGCGGCGGCGAGGCCGCGGAGCGGGGTGGTGCGGGTGGTGGCAGGCACGGGAGGTCTTCCCCTCGATTCAGTGGAGCTGAAGTCTGCGTTTACGACGGTGCGGGTGGAGCGGCGTCGCACGGCGACAGCCGTGCGCGGAGGCGGTCAGCACGCACATCGCGCGACACCTCCCCTGCCTGCGCCGAGGGCGCCGGAACCCACCCGGCCCCCTTCCTTCGCGAAGGTGCCGTAGAAGTCCTGAGTCATGGTCAGAAGTCCCACCCTTCTTCGTCGTCGGCGGTCACGACCGCCTTGGCGGTGGCGAACGACTCGCCCGCCATGCCCGCCGCGAGCGTAGTGCCGTCGGCCGGGTCGATCAGCAGGAACGAGCCGGTACGGCGGGAATCCGCGTACGCGTCGAGCGCCAGCGGCTCCGCGGTGCGGACCTTCACCCGGCCGATGTCGTTGGCGACGAGCCGCCCGGGCTCCGGGTGCTGGGAGAGGTCGTCCAGGGTCAGCCGGGACGGGATCTCCTTGACGATCGCCTTGACCGTGCGGGTGGTGTGCTTGAGCAGCACCCGCTGGCCGACGGTGAGCGGCTGGTCCGCCACGTGGCAGACCGTCGCCTCGACGTCCTGGCTGGTGGCCGGGGCGTCGGCGCTCGGGGCGAGCAGGTCGCCGCGCGAGATGTCGATGTCGTCGGCGAGCCGGATGGTGACCGACTGCGGCGCCCAGGCGATGTCCACCGGCTCGCCCAGCGCGTCGATCGCGGTGATCGTCGAGGTCTTCCCGGAGGGCAGTACGGTGATCTGCTCGCCGACCCGGAAGGCGCCGGCCGCGATCTGGCCCGCGTAGCCCCGGTAGTCGGGGTGCTCGGCGGTCTGCGGGCGGATCACGTACTGGACGGGGAAGCGCGCGTGGCAGGCCGTCAGGTCGTGGCTGACCGGCACGGTCTCCAGGTGCTCCAGGACGGTCGGGCCGCCGTACCAGTCCATGTTGGCGGACGGCTCCACCACGTTGTCGCCGGCGAGCGCCGAGATCGGGATCGCGGTGATCTCCGGGACGCCCAGCTCGGAGGCGTACGTGGTGAACTCCTCGGCGATCGCGGCGAAGACGGACTCCCGGTACTCGACCAGGTCCATCTTGTTGACCGCCAGGACCACGTGCGGGACGCGGAGCAGCGCGGCGACGGCGGCGTGCCGGCGGGTCTGCTCGACGACGCCGTTGCGGGCGTCGACGAGGACGACGGCCAGCTCGGCCGTCGAGGCGCCGGTCACCATGTTCCGGGTGTACTGCACGTGCCCCGGGGTGTCGGCGAGGATGAACCGCCGGCGCGGGGTCGCGAAGTAGCGGTACGCCACGTCGATGGTGATGCCCTGCTCCCGCTCGGCCCGCAGGCCGTCGGTGAGCAGCGCCAGGTCGGGCGCCTCCTGGCCGCGCGAGCGCGAGGCGTGCTCGACGGCCTCCAGCTGGTCGGCGAGGACCGACTTGGAGTCGTGCAGGAGGCGGCCGACCAGGGTGGACTTGCCGTCGTCGACGGAGCCGGCGGTGGCGAAGCGCAGCAGGGTGGTGGCGGCCAGCTCGGCGGCCGGCTGCTCGGTGGACGTGCTCATGGTTAGAAGTACCCTTCGCGCTTGCGGTCTTCCATCGCGGCCTCTGACAGCTTGTCGTCGGCCCGGGTGGCGCCCCGCTCGGTGAGCCGGGAAGCGGCGATCTCGGCGATGACGGCGTCCAGCGTGGTGGCGTCGGAGTCGACGGCGCCGGTGCAGGACATGTCGCCCACCGTGCGGTAGCGGATCAGCCGCGTCTCGACCGTCTCGGTCTCCTTCGGGCCGCCCCACTCGCCGGCCGTCAGCCACATGCCGTTGCGGGCGAAGACCTCGCGCTCGTGGGCGAAGTAGATCTCCGGGAGTTCGATCCGCTCCCGCTGGATGTACTGCCAGACGTCCAGCTCGGTCCAGTTGGAGAGCGGGAAGACCCGGACGTGCTCGCCGGGGGCGTGCCGGCCGTTGTACAGCTGCCACAGCTCGGGGCGCTGGCGGCGCGGGTCCCACTGGGAGAACTCGTCGCGCAGCGAGAACACCCGCTCCTTGGCGCGGGCCTTCTCCTCGTCGCGCCGGCCGCCGCCGAAGACGGCGTCGAAGCGGTGCTGCTGGATCGCCTCGGTCAGCGGCACCGTCTGGAGCGGGTTGCGGGTGCCGTCGGGACGCTCCTTGAGGGCGCCGCGGTCGATGTACTCCTGCACGGAGGCGACGTGCAGCCGCAGGCCGTGCTCGGCGACCACGCGGTCGCGGTACTCGATGACCTCGGGGAAGTTGTGGCCCGTGTCGACGTGCAGCAGCGTGAAGGGGACCGGCGCCGGGGCGAAGGCCTTCAGCGCCAGGTGCAGCATGACGATGGAGTCCTTGCCGCCGGAGAAGAGGATCACCGGCCGCTCGAACTCGCCCGCCACCTCGCGGAAGATGTGGACGGCCTCGGACTCCAGCGAGTCGAGGTGCGACAGCGCGAACGGGCTGTCCGTCGTGTCATGCGTGTGGGCGACAGTCGTCACGCCAGGCCCCTCTCGGTGAGCAGCGCGTGGAGCTGCGCCGCCGATTCCTGCACGGTCTGGTTCTGGGACTCGATCCGGAGATCGGGGGCCTCGGGGGCCTCGTACGGGTCGTCGACGCCGGTCAGGCCGGCGATCTCGCCCGCCGCCTGCTTGGCGTAGAGGCCCTTGACGTCGCGGACCGAGCAGACCTCGACGGGGGTGGCCACGTGGACCTCGACGAAGGCGGTGCCCTCGGCGAGGTGCCGCTTGCGGACCGCCTCGCGGCTGTCGGCGTACGGGGCGATGACCGGGACCAGCACGGTCACGCCGTGCGAGGCGAGCAGCTCGGCGACGAAGCCGATCCGCTGCACGTTGGTGAACCGGTCCTCGCGGGAGAAGCCGAGGCCCGCGGAGAGGAACTCGCGGATCTCGTCGCCGTCGAGGATCTCGACGCGGCGGCCCTCCTCGCGCAGCCGGCCGGCCAGCTCGTGGGCGATCGTGGTCTTGCCGGCGCTCGGCAGGCCGGTGAGCCAGACGGTGGCACCGGTCACGTGATTCTCCAGGGGGGTGTCGGGGGTGGTCATCAGCCGTGCAGCCCGCATTCGGTCTTGGCGCGGCCGGCCCAGCGGCCGGCCCGGGCGTCCTCGCCGGCCTCGACCCGGCGGGTGCAGGGGGCGCAGCCGACGGAGGCGTAACCGTCCATGAGGAGCGGGTTGGTGAGGACCCCGTGCTCCGCCACGTACGCGTCGACGTCGTCCTGCGTCCAGCGGGCGATCGGGGAGACCTTCACCTTCCGCCGCTTCTCGTCCCAGCCGACGACCGGGGTGTTCGCCCGGGTGGGGGACTCGTCGCGGCGCAGTCCGGTCGCCCACGCGGAGTAGGCGGTGAGCCCCTCCTGGAGCGGCTTGACCTTGCGCAGCGCGCAGCACAGGTCGGGGTCGCGGTCGTGCAGCCTCGGCCCGTACTCGGCGTCCTGCTCGGCCACGGTCTGACGCGGGGTCAGGGTGATGACGTTGACGTCCATGACGGCCTCGACGGCGTCGCGGGTGCCGATCGTCTCCTCGAAGTGGTAGCCCGTGTCGAGGAAGACGACGTCCACGCCGGGCATGGCGCGGGAGGCGAGGTGGGCGACGACCGCGTCCTCCATGGAGGAGGTGACGCAGAACCGGGGGCCGAAGGTGGCGGCGGCCCACCGGAGGATCTCCAGCGCGGACGCCTCCTCCAGGTCGCGGCCGGCCTGCTCGGCGAGAGCCTTCAGCTCCGCGTCGGTGGCCCGCTCGACGTTCTGGGTGACCGTCATATCCCTTCCCTCCCCGTGGTGTTGTTCGAAGCGCCGGGAGCCAGCAGCCCCAGGAACTTCAGCTGGAAGGCCCGGCTGCACGCGGCGCACTCCCAGGCGCCGTGTCCCTGCTCGTTCGGCCGCAGGTCCTCGTCCCCGCAGTAGGGGCAGAAGAACGGGGCGGCGCGCTCGCTCACGGCGTCTCCTCGTTCGCTTCTCCGCCCGCGCGGCGCACTGGTGCGGCCTTCGTGTCCGTCCGCGGCCCGGTGGCCGCGCGCGCGTCGCTCACGGCGTCTCCTCGTTCGCTTCTCCGCCCGCGCGGCGCACCGGTGCGGCCTTCGTGTCCGTCCGCGGCCCGGTGGCCGCGCGTGCGTCGCTCACGACAGGGCCTCTTCCGAGGCGCGGGCCGCCCAGGTGGCGAACCGCTCGCCGTCCTCGCGCTCCGCCTGGTAGCGGGTGAGGACGCGCTCGACGTAGTCGGGCAGTTCGGCGGAGGTGACCTTGAGGCCGCGGACCTTGCGGCCGAAGCCGGCCTCCAGGCCGAGGGCGCCGCCCAGGTGGACCTGGTAGCCCTCCACGCGGTTGCCCTCGTCGTCCAGGACCAGCTGGCCCTTGAGGCCGATGTCCGCGACCTGGATGCGGGCGCAGGCGTTGGGGCAGCCGTTGATGTTGATGGTCAGCGGCTCGTCGAACTCCGGGAGGCGGCGCTCCAGTTCGTCGATGAGCGCGGAGCCGCGGCCCTTCGTCTCGACGATGGCCAGCTTGCAGAACTCGATGCCGGTGCAGGCCATCGTGCCGCGCCGGAAGGGGGACGGGGTGACCCGCAGGTCCAGCGCCTCCAGGGCGGCGACGAGCGAGTCGACCTGCGCCTCCTCGACGTCGAGGACGAGCATCTTCTGCTCGGCGGTGGTGCGGACCCGGCCGGAGCCGTGCGCCTCCGCGACCTCGGCGATCTTGACGAGGGTGGGGCCGTCCACGCGGCCGACGCGCGGGGCGAAGCCGACGTAGAAGTTGCCGTCCTTCTGCCGGTGCACGCCGACGTGGTCGCGCCAGCGGCCGGCCGGCTGCGCGGGCGCCGGACCGTCGGTCAGCTTCCGCTTGAGGTACTCGTCCTCCAGGACCCGGCGGAACTTCTCCGGGCCCCAGTCGGCGACGAGGAACTTCAGGCGGGCGCGGTTGCGCAGCCGGCGGTAGCCGTAGTCGCGGAAGATCGAGATGACGCCCTCGTAGACGTCGGGGACCTCGTCCAGGGAGACCCAGGTGCCCAGGCGGACGCCGAGCTTGGGGTTGGTGGAGAGGCCGCCGCCGACCCAGAGGTCGAAGCCGGGGCCGTGCTCCGGGTGGACGACGCCGACGAAGGAGATGTCGTTGATCTCGTGCGCCACGTCGAGCAGCGGCGAGCCGGAGACCGCGGACTTGAACTTGCGGGGCAGGTTGGAGAACTCGGGGTTGCCGATGATCCGCCGCTGGATCTCGTCGATGGCGGGGGTGCCGTCGATGATCTCCTCGGCGGAGATGCCGGCCACCGGCGAGCCGAGGATGACGCGCGGGGTGTCGCCGCAGGCCTCGGTGGTGGAGAGGCCGACCGCCTCCAGGCGGTTCCAGATCTCGGGGACGTCCTCGATGCGGATCCAGTGGTACTGGACGTTCTGCCGGTCCGTGATGTCGGCGGTGCCGCGGCCGAACTCCTCGGAGATCTCGCCGATCACCCTCAGCTGCCGGGTGGTCAGCCGGCCGCCGTCGATGCGGACGCGGAGCATGAAGTACTCGTCGTCCAGCTCCTCCGGCTCCAGGACGCCGGTCTTGGTGCCGTCCAGCCCCTGCTTGCGCTGGGTGTAGAGGCCCCACCAGCGCATGCGGCCGCGCAGGTCGTTGGGGTCGATCGAGTCGAATCCGCGCTTCGAGTAGATCGTCTCAATGCGTGTCCGCACGTTGAGACCGTCGTCGTCCTTCTTGAACTGCTCATTGCCGTTCAGCGGGGTGAAGTGCCCCGCGGCCCACTGACCCTCGCCACGGTGGCGCCCGGCCTTGCGGCGGGCGGCGGCGGGAGTGGGGTTTTCCGGGGTGGCGGCCATGGCGTCTTGTCCTTCGGGACTGCTGGAGGGCGGCTCTGACCTGCACACTCGCGCGCAGAACAGAGAGTGGCGCGGCGGTGCGCAGCAGGGTCGGGCAGAGAGGGAATGCGGCGGTGCTGGGCTTGCTCAGCGCGCCGGACAGATGGCGCTGGACATGCGGCCGAGGTCGACGTGCCGCCGACTCACCAAGGCAGTTCCAGTTCCAGGCATGGCGGAAGCGTGTCACGGGACTTTGGACCCAGTCCAGCATCGTCCGTTATGTGGACATGAAAGTCTCGCTTTATGAGACGGTGTGGTCTGGGTCACGCGAAAGGGGCCCTGATCAGGGCCCCTTTCGCGGTGCGCCGACGGTGGCTCAGGCCTGCGCGCCGGGCCACGGCCCGGGCGTCTCGGCCCGCTCGACCGTCTCCGTCTTCGTGTCGAAGAGGCGGAAGCCGCGGCGCTCGTAGTTGGCCATCGCGTGCGGCCCGTCCAGCGAGCAGGTGTGCAGCCACACCCGCTTCGTCGGCTCCCGGTCCGGCCAGCGCTCGGCCAGGTCCCAGGCGCGCCGGACGCCCTCGGTGAGCAGGTGGCCGCCTATGCGGCGGCCCCGGAAGGCGGGGATCAGGCCGAAGTAGACGATCTCGACGACGCCGTCGTCCTGCGGGTCGAACTCCACGTACCCGGCCGGCGTGCCCCGGTCGTACGCCACCCAGACCTCGGCGCCCGGCTTCTCCGCGATCTCCTTCCACTGCGCGTACGTCAGCGGGAGCCGGTCGGCCCAGTGGATGTCGCCGCCGACCGCGGTGTAGAGGTAGCGGCTGAACTCGGGGGAGGGGACCTCGGCCCGGCGCACGACGACATCGTCGCCCTCGGGGGTCCGCGCCGGACGCAGGTCGTCGGGCGAGGTCTGTTCCAGGGACCAGGTGGTGAGAGTGATGCTCATGCCCTTATCGCATCATGCGGAGCGCCGGATTCCCAGGCCGGCCGGGGGTCACGGTCGTCACCCCGCCGCCCCGCCCCGCCATCCTCATCCCGTCCCCCCCATCCCGTCCCCCCATCCCGTCCCCCGTTCCCTCTCCTCGCCCCGTTCCGTTCCGCCCCCCGTCCCGTTCCCGGCGGATCCGCCGCCCGCGCCGGACGCCCTGTCCGGCATGTGGACACCGGGGGCCGGATCCGGCCGCGGCGCCCGCCCGGGCCCCTAGGCCATCTCTTTCGGATCTTGCCGGGCTCGCGACGCCTGGCACGCACGCTCGCCGCGTTGTCGTCGGTCGCCGATGCTCCGCATGGACTCCCTCCTCCGCCTTGCGATCGCACGCACCATACGCCGCTCCCTGACCCGGCCTGATCCGAAAGAAATGGCCTAGACCCGGCTGCCCGCCCGGATCGCCGGGGCCGTCGAGTGGGGGAGCAGGTCGGCCGGGGACTCCGGGCGCCGCACCTCCACCGCGATCTCCTCGCGGAAGCGGTACGGGCGGTGGGCCAGGACCCCCGCGAGGGTGCGGCGCACCCGGGACATCTCGGCCCGGACGGTCACCGTCCTCGTCCGGTCCCCGAAGACGTCCTGGGCCAGCTCGGCGGCCGTCCGCCCGTCCGGGTGCAGGGCGAGGAGGTAGAGCAGCTCCGCGTGGCGCGGGCTCAGCTCCTGCTGCCAGCTCCCGGCCGCCCCGGAGACCGCCACCGTCCAGCGGCGCGGCCGGCTCAGGTCCAGCACCACGCGGCTCGCCGCACCCGACTCCGCACCGGCCGGCACGGTGTCCTCCTCGACCCGCAGCAGCCAGCCGCCCGGCAGCGGTTCCACCGCGCACAGGCCCAGCGAGGGCAGCCAGACCCGGCCGGCGCCCAGGGTCTTCGGCAGCGCGATCCGGTCCACCGGGGCGAGCCCGGTCACGGCGGCCGTCCAGCCGTGGGCGTCCACCGCCACGGCCCGGCCGCCCACCCGGCACAGGATCGGCGCGGCCACCGCCCGCAGCCGCTCGACGGAGCCGCGGTGCCGCTCGCGCAGCTCGGCCTCCGCGAGCCGGGCGACGGAGCCCACCAGGGCCAGCATCGAGGGGTGGAAGGTGGAGGCGGGCCCGCTGACGTCGAGGACGCCGAGCAGCCGCTGGTCGCGCGGGTCGTGGACGGGGGCGGCCGCGCAGGTCCAGTTGTGCAGCGCCTGCACGTAGTGCTCGGCCGAGTGGACCTGGACCGCGCGGTGGGTGGCGAGTGCGGTGCCGACCGCGTTGGTGCCGGCGGTGTGCTCCGTCCAGGCCGCCCCCTCCTCCAGGCAGATGCCGTTGGCCTGCCGCATCACCGCGGGGTGGCCCTCGCGCCACAGCACCCGGCCCTGCTCGTCGGTGACGACCATGATCTGGAGGGAGGCGTCGGCGATCCCGGCCAGCCCGGAGCTCAGCGTCTGCATCACCTCGGCGAGCAGGGTGCCCCGCCGCCGCCGCTCCAGCTCGTCGCGGCGCAGCAGCACGCTGCTGGTGCCCTGGTCGGGGTCGAGGCCGAGCCGGGCCATCCGCCGCCAGGAGGCGTCGATCTCCGGGCGGGGCGCGATCGGCGGGGTCCGGCCGGCCAGGGTCTCCTCGCGGACGCGGTGCAGCAGCCGGGCCGCCTGGGCGGCGTCCATGGTGGCCAGCCGTTTCATGTCGAGCCGCGTGTTGTTCATCGGTCCCTCCCCGCCACCCGGTGTGCTGTATCGGTTCTGCAGTGTCCGGGCGGATGACCGGAGCGTCGTGAGCGACCCGCGGCCCCCGTCCGCAGGGTCGTCCGGGGCCGTGGCTCGCAGTGTCGCGGGTCCATCGTGCCGTCCGGAAGGGCTCCGCGGAGCCCGGTTCGGGTAATCCTGCAACCCTTTGCAACTCTGGCCCCACCCCGCCCCCTGCACGAAGGTGGTGACGGCGGGTGGTGGTGCCGTGTCGGCGCAGCACCACCCCCGCCTTCCGCGCGTGCCGTCCCCGCGCCCGCCCCGCGGGTCGCGAGGTCCACCCCCGGTACGCGCGGCCCAGCCTCCCGCGCCCCCGGCGCCCCCCCCACACGTCCGCACTTCGCGCGTCTCCGCGTGCGCCCCCGCGGCCACGCCCCACGCCGCACGCGGCCATGTCCCGGACGCCCGAGCCCGTCCCCGTACGCCCGCGCCCGTCCCCGCGCGTCCGGCCCGGCCGGCTCACTCCACCGGCCGGGCCCGCTCCACCACCGCGCGCAGGTCCAGCGTGTGGGGGAGCGTCCCGAAGGCCGCGCCCGCCTCCCCGCCCAGCCGGCCCGCGCAGAACGCGTCCGCCACCTCCGGCGGGGCCCAGCGGACCAGCAGCGCCCCCTGGAGCACCAGCGCCAGCCGCTCCGCGAGCCGCCGCGCCCGGGCCTCGACCCCGTCCAGGTCGGCCAGTTCGGCGAGCAGCCCCCGGATCGCCCGGTCGAGCCGCGGGTCCGCGCCACGCGCCTCCCCGACCTCCCGCAGATACGCGTCCAGCGCCGCCGGCTCCGTGCGCAGCGCCCGCAGCACGTCGAGCGCCTGGACGTTCCCCGCGCCCTCCCACACCGAGTTCAGCGGCGACTCCCGCAGCAGCCGCGGCAGCCCGGACTCCTCCACGTAGCCGTTCCCGCCCAGGCACTCCAGCGCCTCCGCCACCACCGGCACGCACCGCTTGGTCACCCAGTACTTCGCCGCCGGCACGGCGATCCGCAGCAGCGCCAGGTCCCGCTCCGTACCGGAGTCGTACGCCGCCGCCAGCCGCATCCCGAGGACGGTCGCCGCCTCCGACTCCACCGCCAGGTCCGCCAGCACGTTCCGCATCAGCGGCTTGTCGGCGAGGAGGCCCCCGAAGGCCGCGCGGTACGAGGCGTGGTGCACGGCCTGCGCCACCGCCTGCCGCATCAGCGCCGCGGAACCGAGCACGCAGTCCAGGCGGGTGGCCGCCACCATGCCCATCACGGTCCGCAGCCCGCGCCCCTCCTCGCCGACCCGGCGGGCCCACGTCGTCCCGTCGAACTCGACCTCCGCCGAGGCGTTCGACCGGTTGCCCAGCTTGTCCTTGAGCCGCTGGAGCGCGAAGGCGTTGCGCGAGCCGTCGTCCAGGACCCGCGGCACCAGGAAGCACGTCGGCCCGCCGGGCGCCCGCGCCAGCACCAGGAAGGCGTCCGACATCGGCGCCGAGCAGAACCACTTGTGCCCCGTCAGCAGGTACGCGCCGTCCTCCGCCAGCGGCCGCGCCGACGTCGCGACCGCCCGCAGGTCGCTGCCGCCCTGCTTCTCCGTCAGCCCCATCCCCAGCAGCACCCCCGCCTTCCCGGCGGCCGGCCGCAGCCCCCGCTCGTACACCCGGGAGGCCGCCAGCGGCTCCCAGACCGCCGCCAGCTCCGGCTCGGCACGCAGCGCCGGCACCGCCGCGTGCGTCATCGACACCGGGCAGCCGTGCCCCGCCTCCGCCTGGGTGGCCACCAGGAACCCGGCGGCCCGCCGCACGTGCCCGCCCGGCCGCCCCCACGCGTCCGTCAGCCCCGCCGCCACCGCCTTGCCGAGCAGCCGGTGCCAGGACGGATGGAAGTCCACCTCGTCGATCCGCCGCCCGTACCGGTCGTGCGTCCGCAGCCGCGGCGGGAAGGCGTTCGCCAGCTCGCCCCACTCCCGCACCTGCTCCGAACCGGCCGCCCGGCCCAGTCCCCGCAGCTCCTCGCGGACCCCGTCGAGGAGCTCCGCGGGCAGGTGGCGGGCGACCGCCTCCGACAGCGCCCGGTCGCAGGTGAAGACGTCGTACCCCACCAGGGGCGGAGCCTGATTGGTCACGGTGTGGGAGCGTGCTTCCATGCCGATACGGTAAGCAGGTGCAGGCAGCAAGCGAAACACCCGAACGGCCGGAGCGGCGCCCCTGGAGCAGGCTCCACCGCGCCCGCGTCCTCTACCGCAACGTCTCCAAGCGGAAGATGGTCTGGCTGCTCCTCAAGGACACCGTCAACTCGTGCATCGAGTACCGGATCCTCGGCCTCGCGGCGGAGGCCGCCTTCTTCACCCTGCTGTCGCTGCCACCCCTGCTGCTCGGCCTGATCGCCGTCCTCGGCTACGCCGACGACTGGACCAACACCGACACCGTCGCCAGCATCGAGGAGAACATCCTCCGGGCCGCCGGCACGATCCTCTCCGAGCGGGGCGTCGGCGAGATCGCCCAGCCGATCCTCGACGACATCACCCGCGCGAAACGGCCCGACCTGATCTCCCTCGGCTTCGCCATCGCCCTGTGGTCGGGCTCCCGCGCGGTGAACGTCTTCATCGACACCATCACCGTCATGTACGGCCTCGACGGCCACCGGGGCATCGTCAAGACCCGGCTGCTCGCCCTCCTCCTCTACATCGTGGCGCTGCTCATCGGAGCGGTCGTCCTGCCCCTCGCGGTCGTCGGCCCGGACCGGGTCGTCGAGCTCGTCCCCTGGGGCACCGACGTCGTCGCCGTCCTCTACTGGCCGGCCGTCATCCTGCTCTCCGTCGCCTTCCTCACGACCCTCTACCACGTCTCCGTCCCCGTCAGGTCGCCGTGGATCGAGGACATCCCGGGCGCGCTCGTCGCCCTCGCGATGTGGGTCCTCGGCAGCTTCCTGCTGCGCATCTACCTGACCAGCCAGGTCGAGGGCCCCACCATCTACGGCTCCCTCGCCGCCCCCATCGCCATCCTCCTGTGGATCGGCGTGTCCGCCTTCGCCGTCCTCGTCGGCGCGGCCGTGAACGCGGCCATCGACCGCGTCTGGCCGTCCGTCGCCACCGCCGCCGCCCGCGAGGCCAACGAACGGGCCCGCGCCGTCCAGGCCGCCGAACTCGTCGCCCGCATCCGCGCGGAGGCGGAGGACGTCGACGAGGACGACCCCGACATGCCCTCCGAGTTCCCCGAACGCTGGTCCAGGTTCCTCCCCCCGGACGACGTGAAGTCCCGCCTCCACACCGGCTGGGAGAAGGACTGACCCACCGGCGACACGACCCACCGGCGACACTGGGAGGATGGTGTACGAGGAACGCCCCGCCCGGCTCGACGGCGCCGTCCTGTGGACCCGGACCGCACCCGCGCCCGTCGTCTCCGACGCCCTCGTCGTCCCCGACGGGTGCATGGACCTCATCTGGGCCGACGGCCGGCTGCTCGTCGCCGGCGCCGACACCCGCGCCCACCGCTCGGCGGAGGCCGTCGCCCGCTACGCCGGACTCCGCTTCGCGCCCGGCGACGCCCCGCGCCTGCTCGGCGTGCCCGCCGCGGAGCTGCGCGACCGCCGGGTGGACCTGGCCGACCTGTGGGGCGCAGGACCCGCCCGCCGCCTCGCCGGACGGATCGGCGCGGCCCCGGACCAGGCCGCCGCCCTGGAGGCGTACGCGCTCCGCGGGGCCGCCCGCACCGGACCGGCCGACCCGCTCGTCCGGGCGGTCACGGCCCGGCTCGGCGCGGGCCGCCCCGTCGCCGAGACCGCCGACGCCCTCGGCCTCGGCGTCCGCCGCCTGCACCGGCTCTCCCTGGCGGCCTTCGGCTACGGCCCCAGCGTCCTCGCCCGGGTCCTCCGCCTCCAGCGCGCCCTGGCGCTCCTGCGCGCCGGGCTGCCGCCCGCCGAGGCCGCCGCCCGCGCCGGCTACACCGACCAGGCGCACCTGACCCGCGACACCCGCGCCCTGGCGGGCACCACGCCCGGTGCCTACGCGCGCGTGGCGGCCGGTCAGGTGCCGCCGGGAGCCCCGGCGCCGGCCGGGACGTCGGCGAAGAGCGAGATCCCGTAGCCGTCCGGGTCGCGCACCACGGCGTACCGCTGCCCCCAGACCGCGTCCCACGGCTTCAGGTGCCCCTCGTACCCGGCCTCCGTCAGCTCCGCGTACGCCGCGTCCACCTCCTCGGCCGTGTCGCACCGGAAGGCCAGCTCCGCCCGGCTCCCCTCCGCCGGCCGGAACGACGGGTCGAAGGAGCGGACGGACTCCTCCGTGTCCCAGGCCAGCCGCAGCCCCCCGGGCAGCACCGCCTCCACGTGCGGAGCGCCGTCCGCCCCCTCGGGGAAGGCGAGGCCGAGCCGTCGGTAGAAGGCGAGCGAGGCGGCCATGTCGGCGACCACCAGGCCGATGAGGTCGAGTCGAGGTGTCTTCACGCCCCCGACGCTAGGCCGCCGGCGGGACCCGCGGCTTGTACGGATCGGACACCGGAATAACCGGTGGCGCCGTCCGCGGGGCCCCGGCTAGGCTGACGCACGTCCGGGACCGCCGGACCCCATACGCCGCCCAGGGGCTCGTCCCGGGGCGGGTCGTCCGGGTCGACCGCGGCCAGTGCGACGTCGCCACGGCCGACGGGACCGTCCGGGCCGACACCGCCTTCGTGACGCCGCACGATCCGCTGCGCGTCGTCTGCACCGGCGACTGGGCGGCCGTCGACCCCGAGGGGGCGTCCGGCCCCCGGAGCCCCGACAGCCACATACCCGAAGGGGAACCGGGGACCGATCACCACCTACATGACGATCGCGCAGACCTTCTGGAGCCTGCACGCCACCCTCCGGACCATGGAGAGCACCTCGCGGTCGAGTAACGCGACCATCGGCGCCCCCGAGAACTCCGGGACCGCCGAGATCGGTTTCCTGTACGACAACACGCCCCCGCCATGAGGGGCCTGCCGCACAACGGTGACGGGTCTCAAGTCCATGGCTGCCACCGGGCACTCCTGCACCAGCCGGTTCACCGCCGGCGACATGGACTTCACCTTGCTCAACCGCTCCACCGAGGACGGCACGTTTGCCGAGGCCAAGGCTGCCGACCCTGACAGGGCCGCCGATTGAGCAACCGTGCGCTCGACCCCGCCACCCTCCCCGCCGGGTCCGCGCCGCTCCCCACGGCGGGACCGACCGGCGGGGCGGGGCAGCACTCCGCGCCACCCCGAGCGCGCCGGGATCGGCGGAACCAGCCGCACCCGCTCCCACTCGGCCGCAGTGCGCTCGGACGCCGTCGTCCCGGCCGCGCCCGTGCTCCTGGCGGTGACAGCGGTACAGAGCAGGGGTTCCGCCGACCTTTATGCGATGCTCGCGCAACGGGCTTACGGAGCGCTGCTCGCGGGTGGAGGCGTGACGGACGGTTCGATGGTCGACCGGACGTAGATCCGCGTGGTGCCGGGTGTGAACTCGTGGGCGAAGAGGTCGACGCAGCGCTGGAGGTATTTGCCCTCCGGGGACGCCAGGTCGTCCGGGCACAGGCTGGCCTTCCGGAGGCCCTGGACGAGCGTCTCGGGTTCGGGCAGTCCGAGGTGACCAAAGGCGGCGGCGGGCCGGTAGCCCTTCTCCTCGGGGTGCACGTTCCCGATCATCTCGGTGCCGCTCCGGATGAGTCTGCCCGTGTACCGCTCCGCGTCCTCGCTCGGCAGGACGAAGGCGAGCAGGCCGGTGTCGTAACGCCGGCCGGTCTTGTAGCCCGACCGCCGGTCCGAGGCTCCCTCCGGAATACGGATACCGAGCTGGTCGCTCATCCAGGCGGGCGTGGCCCCTTCTTCCCAGCAGCACGTCATCTCCTGGTCCGCCAGATCCGACGACACGTCATCGGCGACCCAGGACACCACACCGATCGCGGTGGCGACGCAGCCGAGGAAAACCGCAACGACGACGACTGCGACCGGTACACGACGGCGGCGCCCGGGCCGGGGGTCGGCAGCGGGCCGGGGGGAGGTGTCCATCCGTGATCCTCTATCGCGCTTCCTGCTGCTCACGACCCGGATCCGTCCGGTCGCCCTCGCGGCCCGGTTGGTCCGGCTGTGGCAGAGATCCCTGGTTCGGGGCGGGGCCGCCCAGATCGTAGTGTTTGACGGAGCTGCTGCCCGCCATGTCGAACTCCTGGGCGATGCCCGTGGTGTGGAGGCGGGCCATCTGACCGTCCGGAATGCTCATTTCGCCGCCCCACGGGAGATCGATGGTCACGCCTTTGCTCTCGTCCCAGTTGTAGCGGTCCCAGGCATTGGCCTGGTAGTCGAGACCGACCTTGGGCTGCCCGTTCTCGTCCGCTATGACGGTGACCACCCCGGTCACGTTCGACCGGGTGGACCCGACTGCGTAGAACCAGTTGTTGTCGACGTCCGGTGTGAAGGAGAAGTCCCGGTTTCCGGTCTCCACCGGCATCGAGACGGGTTGTCCGCCATTGCGCCGGAACTCCGCGAGAGCGTCGTCGCGCCAAGCCGCCTGATGTTCCCTGATGCCGTCCTCGATGTGCGCGTTGAAGCCGGGCACGTCCGACATCATTTTGTCGACGGGCAGCTCCATGTCCGTCCCGCTGTTCCCGAGATAGTGCGCCATGTGCCGCGCGGCGTCATTGTCGCCCTTCCAGTCGGCGGCCTCGGCGATCAGGTTCATCTTCTCCCGGGTCCTGCGCTCCTCGGCTCCCGGATCTTCGACACCATGGGGCCCGGAGCCCCGGTCGGGGGCGGCCTTCTTGATGGTCGGAGCGAGCAGTCCCGCCGCGAGAAGGCCATCCCTGTGCCCGGTCCACAACTCCGCACGCGCCTGGGGGCTCAGCGATGTCCACAGCCGCCGCAGCTCGGCCCGCTGCGCCGTGCTCGCGTCGCCCCCGAGGGAGGCGAGCCTGGTAGCGCGGGGGATTTGGTCCTCGTCGAGCGACGTGTACGTTGCGTGCCCCGCGTTGTGCGGGTCGCCGCCGTGGCTTCGCTTCAGCGCCCGGGTCACGGCGGCGTCGATCTCGGCCGCGTGCGCCACCAGACCCGTGAGGGTATCGGCGTACCACTGCATCAGGTCCTTGGTCCGCTGGGACGTGCCCTCCACACCGCAGAAGGCCTCCATGACCTTCACTGTCCCGTGGGGACCATCCGATACCAACAGCCCCGGATCAGGGCCCGCCGACCGGTCAGGATCACCCTTGCGGGCTTCCGCGGACAGCTCGCGAGCACGCTTCTGGACGTGCTTCAGCTCGGCGTGCCCGTCCCGGAGGACTGCCGCGATGCTCTGCGCCTCCATCTGGAGATCCGCGACCTCTTTGACCGACTTGCGGACGAACTCCTTGGTGACGGTCGCATTCAGCCCAGCCCAGTCGGCCCCGTCGGACAACTGCAGGAGACCGCTGTAGACCTCGGTCATCAACCTTTTCAGACCGGCCGCCGTGGAGGACCAGTCCTCGGCCGCCGAGCTCAGCTTGTCCAGGTCGGCTTCCATCAGATCCGTGTACGAGAACGCCCCCATGCTGTCCCGCTCCCCCTGATCACTTCACGTACTTCTGCAACTCCGACACCGGCATCGCGGAGCCGTCCCGCCCTCTCAGCGTGGCGGCGATCTCCACGTCGTCGTTGGCGTGCGACTTCTTCGAGTAGTCCAGGTGGTTGGAGATATGCGCGAACATCTGGAGAACTGTCTTCACCTGCGAAGTCCAGACTTCGAGCGTGGTGTACAACTCGCCGCCCGCGCTGAAGTTGTGACCCTGCAACTCCGCCGCAGCCCGCGCAGTGGTCCCCGCGCCGGCCTTGTCGGCACCGGCACCCGCCACGTCAGCACGCTTCCGCAGCTCGCCGTGGATCCGGAAGGCCTCGTTACCCACCGCGCCCAGCTCGTCCCGGTGCACCACGAGGTCGGAATCGGTACCGGATGCCGGAACACCGGGCTGGGCCCCGGCCGTGTTGAGGCTCATCTGCGCCGACTTCCTGTCTAGCGCGTCAGACTTGAGTGCCGCCCACTCGTCGTCGAACGTCATGGGTCCCCCACCCCTGATCGAAATCAACGGTTCACCCTAGCAGCGGTGTTGGAGTCGCGCTCCTGGACCGGGGCCTGATGTGTCCGGGCTCCTCGCGGCGGCGTGGCCGGTGCCGCTGCCGTGGGAGGTGATTGCCCGCCCTCCGCCCGACCCTCTGTGTCGCACGGTCGGCGCGGTGTTCTCCGGCCGCCTTAGAGGTCCCAACAGAAGCTGTTGATCATGTGGCTTTCGGTTCGGGTGGTCGTTGGTCTGGCCGTGGGGAAACGTCAGTCGCGGCCGTAGATCGTGTCGGGTGAACTGTGGTCGCTGGTAGAGCCGTTGCTGCCCACGCCGGCTCCGGAACAGGTGGAGGGCCGTCCGCGGGTGCCGGACCGGCAAGCCCTATGCGGGATCCTGTTCGTCCTGCATACCGGGATCCAGTGGGAGTACCTGCCCCAGGAGCTGGGCTGCGGGTCCGGAATGACCTGCTGGCGGCGTCTGGCCGCGTGGCACAAGGCCGGCGTCTGGGGCCGGCTGCACCTGGTGCTGCTGAAGAAGCTGCGGGTCGCGAAGAAACAGGACTGGTCGAGGGCGGTGATCGACTCCAGTCATGTCAGGGCCGCCCGACGAGGCTCAAAAGCGGACCCCGCCCGGTCGGCCGCGCACGTCCGGGCAGCAAGCACCACCTGATCGTCGACGGGCAGGGCGTCCCGCTCGCCGTGTCGCTGACCGGCGGGAACCGCAACGACGTCACCCGGTTGATGTCTCTGCTCGCGAAGATTCTGTCCGTTGCCGGCCTGGTTGGCCGACCGAGACGACGTCCCGACACGCTGCTGGCCGATCGGGGCTACGACCACGACAAGTACCGCCGCCTGGTCGGGGCCCAAGGCATCAAACCGGTCATCGCCCGCCGCGGCGTCCCGCACGGTTCCGGCCTCGGCGTCCACCGCCGAGTCGTCGAGCGGACCATCGCCTGGCCGCACGGCTTCCGCGGTCTCCGCGTCCGCTGGGAACGACGCGACGACATCGACGAAGCCTTCCTCGGCCTCGCGGCCCGCCTGATCACCCACCGTCACGTCCAACGCCTTTGCCAGGACCTCTTGGGGCAAGCAGCGAGCGTTCCGGATCCTCGGGGCGACTCAACATCTTGCTACCGGAGGTAGACCATGTCTCCCGGCTCCATTTGGAATCGGAATCTTGACGATGGCAGGGCTGAGCTGCGGCACCCGCCTGGAGCCCGTGGGCCGCTTGCGCGTGGCGCGACAGCGAGGTGGAAGGCCCAATGCGGTGTCTGCGTGGCACGTTACGACAGAGGACCACGCGGTCGCTGACGCTGTGGGTGGGCTGCATGGGGGCGTACCGCAGCCGTCGGACACCGGCGGCGGGCATGCCGGCGAGGTCCTGACATGCCGCGATCACATCCCTGTCTTGCTGGGTGGGAGCAGGGCCGTTCCGCTTCGCGCGGTGATGCGCGGAGCCGGTGAGACTTTCCATGGTGGCGATGGAATTCGGTTCTCGGAGCCGACGGGTGCGCGTGGATCGCTGTGTGGTTGTCCGGCGAGCCTGGCTGACCGCAAGGCGGCAGCCCGAGCAGGCTGCGGACCGAGGCCAGAGGTCCGAGTCGACTTCCGGCCGGCGGACCTTCCCGGGCTGGGCGTGTTCTCCCTCGCATCGACTTCATGGGAACTCGCTGCCGAGCTGCCCGTGTTGGCTGCCGCCCTGGACGCGGCGGCCGTTCCGGCTGTGGGTGTGCTGCGGTACGGACTGGTGGAATTCACCACACGTTCGGGGATCGCCGTGAGCCACAGGCGGCCGATCGTCGAGGTCGGCAGGACCCGGGGCCTCGCCCAGGACGCTGTACGACTCGCGGCGTGACGCCGGTCGGCTGGTTGCCGGCGTTGCGCGGGGGAGGCCACGAATTTAATCGGTGGTGTCGGGTCCTGGGTGGGGCTATGGTTCTGCTCGTTCCAGGGCGCGGCTGTGTCGTTGCCCGGGGCGCGGTATTGGTTCGTTGAGAAGAAGCAGGAGGTGAGGACATTGATGACTGTCACGGTGACGGGCTCTGCCCGCATTCAGGAGTTCATCGTTCCCACCCCTGTGGTCTCCGGCTGACACCCACTCCACTTCCGCGCGCTCGGAGCGCGCCGCCGGGGCCACCCTTCGAAGGGTTCCCCTTGTCTTTCCCGCGTTCCCCGCTGTCCTCCTTCTCCACCTCCTTCCGCACCTCCGCCTCCGCCCCTTCCTCCGTCCTCGACGCCCACGGCTGGGACTCCGGCTGGGCCGAGAGCTTCGCTCCGTACGCCGCCCAGGGGCTCGTCCCGGGGCGGGTCGTCCGGGTCGACCGCGGCCAGTGCGACGTCGCCACGGCCGACGGGACCGTCCGGGCCGACACCGCCTTCGTGACGCCGCACGATCCGCTGCGCGTCGTCTGCACCGGCGACTGGGCGGCCGTCGACCCCGAGGGGGCGTCCGACCCCCGGTACGTACGGGCCTGCCTGCCGCGGCGGACCGCCTTCGCGCGGTCGACCTCGTCGAAGCGGTCCGAGGGGCAGATCCTCGCCGCCAACGTCGACCACGCCGTCATCACCGTCTCGCTCGCCGTCGAACTGGACCTCGGCCGGATCGAGCGTTTCCTCGCCCTCGCCTGGGAGTCCGGCGCCCAGCCGACCGTGGTGCTCTCCAAGGCCGATTTGGTCGGCGACCCGGTCGTCCTGTCCCACCTGGTCGAGGACGTCCGGGCCGCGGCGCCCGGCGTCGAGGTGCTGCCGCTCAGCTCGGCGACGGGGGAGGGGATCGAGGTCCTCTCGGCCGTCGTCTCCGGCGGCACCACCGTGCTGCTCGGCGTCTCCGGCGCCGGCAAGTCCACCCTCGCCAACGCGCTCGTCGGCGAGGACGTCATGACCGTCCAGGCGGCCCGCGACGTCGACGGCAAGGGCCGGCACACCACCACCACCCGCAACCTCTTCGTGCTGCCCGGCGGCGGGGT
The DNA here is from genome assembly GCF_042746075.1 of Streptomyces sp. NPDC058758. Classification (NCBI taxonomy): domain Bacteria; kingdom Bacillati; phylum Actinomycetota; class Actinomycetes; order Kitasatosporales; family Streptomycetaceae; genus Streptomyces; species Streptomyces sp. NPDC058758. The sequence continues at coordinate 78,505 of NZ_JBHYPS010000027.1, forward strand.
CCTCATCGACACCCCCGGACTGCGCGGGGTCGGCCTGTGGGACGCGGAGGCCGGCGTCGGCCAGACCTTCGCGGAGATCGAGGAACTGGCCGCCGAGTGCCGCTTCCACGACTGCTCCCACGCGTCCGAGCCGGGCTGCGCGGTGGCCGCCGCCCTCGACGACGGCACCCTTTCGGTGCGCCGCCTGGAGAGCTACCGCAAGCTGCTCCGCGAGAACCAGCGGCTGGTCGCCAAGACCGACGCCCGGATGCGCCACGAGATCCGCAAGGACTGGAAGCGCAAGGGCGCCGAGGGCCGGGCCGCGCTGGCCCTCAAGCGCGAGGGCCGGCTGCGGTAGCCGGCCGGACGCCGTGTCCGAAAGCCGCGAGTGTGCGGCGGTCCGCCGCCGCACACTGGAGGCATGACGGACGACGAGGGCGACACCCTCTACCAGGCGGTGAGCAGCAGGGACGCACGCTTCGACGGCGAGTTCTTCTTCGCCGTCCGCACCACCGGCATCTACTGCCGGCCCAGCTGCCCGGCCGTCACCCCCAAGCGGCGGAACGTCGCCTTCTACCCGACGGCCGCCGCCGCCCAGGGGCACGGCTTCCGCGCCTGCCGCCGCTGCCGGCCCGACGCGGTGCCCGGCTCCGCCGGGTGGAACGTCCGGGCCGACGTCGTCGGACGGGCCGTGCGGATGATCGGCGACGGCGTCGTGGACCGCGAGGGCGTCCCCGGCCTCGCCGTCCGCCTCGGCTACAGCACCCGCCAGGTCCAGCGCCAGCTCACCGCCGAGCTGGGCGCCGGACCGGTGGCGCTCGCCCGCGCCCAGCGGGCCCACACCGCCCGCGTCCTGCTCCAGACCACCGCCCTGCCGGTCACCGACGTCGCCTTCGCCGCCGGTTTCAGCAGCGTCCGCCAGTTCAACGACACCATCCGGGCCGTCTACGCCCGCACCCCCACCCAACTGCGCGCCGAGACCTCCGGGCCGCGCGCCGCCCCCGCCACCGGCGTGCCGCTGCGGCTCGCGTACCGGGGGGCGTACGCCGCCGCCGAGGTCTTCGACCTGCTGGCCGCCGAGGCGCTGCCGGGCGTCGAGGAGGTCACCGGGCCGCCCGGCGCCCGCACCTACCGGCGCACCCTGCGGCTGCCGTACGGCCCCGGGGTCGTCGCCGTCGGCGAAGGGGCGCCGGGCCGCTGGCTGGAGGCCCGGCTGCACCTCGCCGAACTGCGCGACCTCACCACCGCCGTGCACCGGCTGCGCCGCCTCCTCGACCTCGACGCCGACCCGTACGCGGTCGCCGAGCGGCTCGGCGCCGACCCCCGGCTCGCCGCCGCGGTCGCCGCCCGGCCCGGCATCCGCTCGCCGGGCGCCGCCGACCCGGAGGAGTACGCCCTGAGGACCGTCCTCGGCCCGGCGGAGTCCGCCCGCGTCCTCACGGAGCTGGGCACCCCGCTGGAGGCCCCGGACGGCACCCTCCGCGCGCTCTTCCCCGCCGCCGGGGCGCTCACCGCGCACCCCGTCGCCGGCCCGCTCGCCCGCGCCCTCGACGGCGGCGGCCTGCGCCTCGACCCGGGCGCCGACCGCGACGAGGCGGCCCGCGCCCTCGCGGACGTGCCCGGCGTCGACGCCCGCGCCGCCGCGCTGATCAGGACCCGCTCCCTCGCCGACCCGGACGTGCCGCCGCCGGACGGCCCGGACGTCCCGGAGTGGGCGCCCTGGAGGTCGTACGCCCGGCGCCTCCTGGACGTCAGCCCGCGATGACCGCGCCCGCCCACGCCCCCACGATCAGCAGGCAGGCGAACAGCTCGACCAGGACGCTGGTGCCGGCGGCGCGCATCAGGGCGCGGGTGGCGGCGCGGGCCTGGCCGTGGCCGCCGAGGCGGAGCCGCTCGGAGAGGTAGACGCCGCCGACGAAACCGGGCACCGCGCCCAGCACGGGGACCAGGACGAAGCCCAGGAGGGCGCCGGCGCCCGCGTACCCGATGGTCCGGCGGGTCAGGCCGACGCCCCGGAAGCGGCGGGCCGGCAGCTGCCAGACGACCACCTGGGTGAGGAGTAGCAGGGCGGTCGAGGAGACGAGCAGGATCCAGGCGAGGCCGGTCTGCTCGTGCAGCGACCACCAGAGCACGGCGGCCCACACCAGCCAGCTGCCCGGCACGCCGGGCGCCAGGACCCCGAACAGGCCGAGCAGCATGACGGCCGCGACCATCAGGAGCTGCCACACACCCACGCCCCCAGCCTCCACCACCCCGGCCGCCCCCGCAGCCCACGGGGCCCATTAGGGCCCGCCCCGGCAGGGCCCCCGCCCCGCCGCCGGCAGGGCCCCGCCCCGCCCCGCTCGTGGTTCGTCAGTGGCGGGCCACCCAGCCCTTCTCGTAGGCGTGCCAGCCGAGCTGGAGGCGGGTGGTCACGGCGGCCAGCTCCATCAGGCCCTTCACGCGGCGCTGGACGGTCCGCAGGCCGAGGTCCAGCTGCTTGGCCACGCTCGCGTCGGTCATGCCGGCGAGCAGCAGGGAGAGGATCTCCAGGTCGGTGACGTCCGGGCCGGGGGCCTGGTCCTCGCTGATCTGGGCGCCCGCCCCGAGCCGCAGCGGCAGCGCCTCCCGCCAGACCGCCTCGAAGAGGCCCATCAGGGACTCCAGGAGGCCGCTCGCGTGCACCACGAGCGCGGCAGGCTCGGCGCCCCGGCCGGTGAGCGGGACCATCGCGAGGCTGCGGTCGGCGACGACCAGCTTGGTCGGCACCCGGTCGACGACCCGGATCTGCTCCTCGCGGCCGAGCGCCGCGGACAGTTCGAGCAGCCCGGAGGGGAGGGTGAGCACCTCCCGCTCGATGACCACCCGGAAGCGCACGCCCCGCCCGGCGGCCAGCTCCTCGGCGTCGTTCTCCAGGCCGGAGACGGCGATCGGCTTGCCCGTGACCAGCGCGCAGACCTCCTCGGTCGCGCCGAGCTGGAGCTGGAGGAAGCGGTGGGTGACGGCGCTGGCGCCGGTGACCACCTCGACCAGGTCGTGGACGGCCGGCTCGGTCGCCTCCGCCCGGTACTCCTCCGCCAGCAGCGCCGCCGCCAGCTCCGCCTGCTCCAGCTCGTGGCGCTGCTGGGTGAGGAGCGCGCCGAGCGCGACCGCGGGCGGGGCCGCCACCCAGCGCCCGGTGCGCGCCGAGGACTGGGCGGCGAGGCCCTGCGCCTCCAGGCGGCGCAGGGCCCGTTCCGTGTCCTGCTCGGGCAGCGAGAGCCGGTGCGCCAGGTCGGTGACCTCCGCGGCCCCGAGCGCGATCAGCGCCCGGTACGCGGATTCCTGCCGCTCGTCCAGTCCTATCGCACCCAGCATCGGTTCCCGCCCCTCGCCGTGTCTCCGGCGTTCCGCGCGGCGTTCCGCGGACGTTCTCCGGAGGCATTCGTTCCGTTGGTGACCTGGCGGGAAACGGCCACGGCGTATTCCCGCCTCTCCCATCATCCCTGCACCGCCCTCACCTCTGCCAATGTGGCGCCACCGCAGCACCAACCGCCTCCGGACAAGGGTGACTTGCGCCTGTTGTCCGGATTCTGATGGGGAGAGCGATGCGCCCGATTTCGCGTACGGCCCTGGGGGCGGCGACCGCCGCCGTCCTGGCCGTCACAGCGGCCCTGCCGTCCGTCGCGGCCCAGCCGCCGGCCGGCGGCTCCGCCGCACGCCCACTGGTCGGCAGCGAGGCCCACGGCCGCTCCTCGGAGCGGCCCGACACGGTGACCCTGGTCACCGGCGACCGCGTCCTGGTCGGCCGCGACGCACAGGGCGGCCCCGCCGCCACCGTGCTGCCCCGCGAGGACGGCACCGTCCCGCTGGTCCAGACCCGCCGCTCCGGCCAGGACCTGTACGTGTACCCCGAGGGCGCCACCGACGCGCTCGCCGCCGACCTGGTCGACGAGGAGCTGTTCAACGTCACCGGCCTGGTCCGCCAGGGCTACGACGACGCCTCCACCACCACGCTCCCCCTCATCGCGGTCTACGGCTCCGGCGCCACCGCCCGGACCGCCCCGGCCGCCCCCCGCGGCGCCCGCCGCGGCCAGGTGCTGAAGACCATCGGCGGCGTCGCCCTCCAGGCCGACAAGAAGCAGGCCGCCGCCTTCTGGTCCGAGGTCTCCGCCCCCACCGCCCGCTCCGCCTCCGCAGGCATCGAGAAGCTGTGGCTGGACCGCAAGGTCGAGGCCGCCCTGGAGCAGTCCACCCGGCAGGTGCACGCCCCCGAGGCCTGGGCCGCCGGCTACGACGGCACGGGCACCAAGGTCGCGGTCCTCGACACCGGCGCCGACGCCGAACACCCCGACCTCAAGGGTCGGATCACCGCCTCGGAGAACTTCACCGACTCCGCCACCGCCGGTGACCGCCAGGGCCACGGCACCCACACCCTCTCCACCGTCGGCGGCTCGGGCGCCGCGAGCGACGGAAGGAAGAAGGGCGTCGCCCCCGGCGCGGAACTCCTCAACGGCAAGGTCCTCAACGACTCCGGCTCCGGCGCCACCTCGTGGATCATCGCCGGCATGGAGTGGGCCGTCGCCCAGGGTGCCGACGTCGTCTCCATGAGCCTGGGCAACCCCTCCGAGACCGACTGCGACGACCCGATGAGCGCCGCCGCCGAGCAGCTCGCGCAGAACGAGGGCACGCTGTTCGTCGTCGCCGCGGGCAATGCCGGCCCGTCCCTCAACTCGGTCTCCTCGCCCGGCTGTGCTCCCGGCGTCCTCACCGTCGGCGCCACCGACCGCGACGACTCCACCGCGTGGTTCTCCAGCCGCAGCCCGGTCGCCAACGAGGCCCACGCCCTCAAGCCCGAGATCGCCGCCCCCGGCGTCGGGATCTCCGCCGCCGCGGCCGGCGGCCGGGGCCCCTACGCGTACCAGGAGATGTCCGGTACGTCGATGGCCACCCCGCACGTCGCCGGCGCCGCCGCGATCCTGAAGCAGCGTCACCCCGACTGGACCGCACAGCAGTTGAAGGCCGCGCTCGTCTCCTCCGCCGAGACCGACATCCCCGGCGACGTCCGGGAGACCGGCGGCGGCCGGCTCGACGTCAAGGCCGCGATCGACCAGACGGTCCTGTCCGCCCCGGCCGTCCAGGGCGGCACCTTCCACTGGCCGCAGGACCGCGGCGACCGCACCACGGTCACCGTCCCGTACACCAACACCTCCGGCGCCCCCGTCACCCTCGACCTCGCCGTCGAGAAGGTCACCGGCAACGACGGCTCCGCCGTGAAGTCGTCCGTCGCCCGCCTCGGCCGCCGGACCGTCACCGTCCCGGCCGGCGCGACCGTCGGGGTCCCGCTGGCGATCGACCCCACCGCCCGCCTGGAGCGCGCGCAGTACGGCGACGTCACGGGCAGGGTCGTCGCCACCGCCCGCGGCGGCGTCCACGTCTCCACCCCCTTCTCCCTCTACGTCGAACCCGAGACCGTCACCCTCCGCGTCAAGCTGATCGACCGTCAGGGCAAGCCGGCCGACGGCGCGTCCTCGCTCGACGTCATCGGCACCGACGACGCCACCGGCGAGCGCCGGTTCAACGAGGGCGCCACCGACCAGGTCTTCCGGGTGCGCCCCGGCAGCTACTTCCTCACCTCCTTCGTCACCACCCCCGACGCCGGCGAGGGCGCCACGCTGACCGACTCCCTCACCCACCTGGCCCGCCCGCAGCTGGAGGTGCGCGAGGACACCACCGTCGTCCTCGACGCCCGCGACGCCGCCCGGCTGTCGGTCCGCACCGACCGGCCGTCCGAGGCCCGCGGCACCACCCTCGCGTTCGCCCGCTCCTGGGACGACGTCTGGACGCACTCCGGCACGGCCATCGGCCCGCGCACCATCCGCGCGTACTACGCCTCCGTCGAGGGCGAGGCCCGCGACGGGGACTTCGAGTCCGGCAGCTACTGGCGCGCCGCCGCCCCGCAGATCTCCTCGCTGCGCACCGGCGACGGCCTGGACCTCCACCCGCTGACCGCCTCCACCGGCTCCGACAACCTCGACGGCACCGGCTCCGCCCCCCTCGTCGACGCCGGCACCGGCACCCCCGACGAGCTGAAGGCCGCCGGCGTCCAGGGCCGCCTCGCCCTGGTCCGCCTCCCCGACGACACCACCGGCGTCGCCGCCCTGGCCCGCAACGCCAAGGCCGCCGGCGCGATCGGCGTCGTCGTCCACCACGAGTCCGCGCTCCGCTGGTACCCGACCGGAGGCTTCACCGGCGTCGGCCTGCCCGCCCTCGCGGTCCCGGCCGCCGAGGCCGGCGCGCTCCGCGACCGGCTCGCCGCCGGCGAGGTCACCCTGCACTGGAAGGCCTCGGCCAAGCCGTCCTACGTCTACAGCCTCGCCTTCCCCGAGACCGGCGAGGTCGACCGCGACCGCGTCTACCGGCCCCGCGACTCCCGGCTCGGCCGCTCCGAGGTCTCCTACGGCTCGGCCGGCGTCGCCGCGGACTTCATGAACTTCCCCGCCGCGTACCGTCCGAACGGCCTCTCCGTCGGTTTCGCCGGCCTGGAGACCGTCCCCGCCCCGGGCAGCCGCACCGAGTACTACACGGCCGGCGACACCGTCTGGCAGCAGATGACCGGCAGCAGCTTCCCCTACGGCGAGCTGATGGTCGGCGACCGGCACGCCTACGCCCCGGGCGAGCGGCGCACCGAGAAGTGGTACGACGGCGTCATCGTCCCGACCGCCCCGCGCGACACCTCCGGCGAGCCCGTCCTCGTCTCCGAGCGGCAGGGCGACCTCATCGGCTTCGCCGCCGCGATGTGGGGCGACGGCCCGCACCACGCCGAGCCGGGCTCCTTCGGCGACCTCGGCAACCTGCGGCTGCGCCGCGACGGCGAGCTGATCGGCGAGAACGCCTGGCCCTCCGGAGTCTTCGAGGTGCCCGCCGAGCGCGGCACCTACGAGCTGGAACAGAACACCACGAAGATCGGCAACCGGAACTGGGCCCGCTCCACCTCCGTGCAGTCGATCTGGAAATTCACCTCCCAGCTCGACGAGACCGTCTATTCTCAGGGCATCCCGATTCTCTTCCCCCGGTACGACCTGCCGGTGGACGGACTCAAGACCCTCGCCGCCACCGACGGCCAGCGGATCCGCCTCTCCGTGACCGGTCACGCCGGATACGAGCCGGGCGCCCTCACCTCGGCCACGCTCTCGTACTCCTACGACGGGGGCACCACCTGGACCGAGGCGCGGGTCGCCGAGGCGGGCGGCGAGTGGGTCGCGACCGTGGACCACGCGGGCGCGACGGGCAAGCCGGTCACCCTGAAGACCGAACTGACGGACGCCAACGGCAACTCCGTCACCCAGACCGTGGTCCGCGCCTACGACGTGCGCTGACCACGCCGGTCCGCCGGACGTCCTTCCCGTGGGGGGTGGGGTCGTCCGGCGGACCACCCATTTGCGGCAACGGTTTTTCTCGTGTCCCGTTTTCCCGGGCCGCCCGCGGTGGACAATAAGGGCATGACGCAGCAGGGGGACAACTGGTGGGACGCGCTCTACGACGAAGCGGCGGAGGACCCCGCCCCGACGGCCCCGGGTGACACCCTCGACGCCCGCTTCGCCTCCGCCACCCGCGCCACCGCACCCGACCCCGCCACCCCACCCCCGCCCCCCGCGCCCGAGGCCTCCGCGCCCCCGCCGCCCCCGGTGACCGCGCCCCCGCCGGTCCGTCCGGCCGTGCCCCCGGCGCCGTCCGCGCCCGAGCCGCCCGCGCCCCCGGCGCCGTCCACACCTCCTCCGGTCCGTCCGAGCACGTCCCCGCCGGCCTCCGCGTCCGCGCCCCCGCCGGTCCGTCCGGCCGGGCCTCCGCCGCCGGCCCATCCGGCCGTGCCGCCGCTCCCGGCGGGTGAGGCGCCCGGCGCGTCCCGGCCGGAGAGGGCGGTGCTGCCTCCGCCGGTGCGCCCCGCGGCGCCGCCCGCGGTCCTCGGGCCCGCCCCGTGGGAGGCGCCCGTCAGCGGGCCCCGCACCTTCCCGGCGCCGCCCCCGCCGCCCGCCCCGGAACCGGAGCCCGAGCCGGTGGCCGCCGAGGCGGAGCCGGTACCCGGGGACGCCACCGTGCGGGTGCAGCTGCCCGGCGGGCACGAGCCGACGCTCCGGGTGCCGCTGCCCGCCTCCGTGCCCCGGCCGCGCACCGGCTTCGTCGGCAGCCGGCCGCCCACCTACGAGGCCGAGCCCACCGCCCTGCCCGCCGCGCGCCCCGGCGAACTCGGCGGCCTGGTCGCCGACACCGTCCTCGACGGCGCCCGCTACGGCACCGCCACCCTCCGCGCCGCCTCCGTCCGCGGCGACTCCGCCCGCTACCGGGGCGAACCCCGCAGGGACGCCCTCCTCACCGCCCGCTTCGGCCACGACGAGACCGCGCTCGTGCTGGTCGCCGTCGCGGCCGGCTCCCGCGCCGCCGACGAGGCCCACCTCGCCGCCGCCGACGTCTGCCGCTGGATCGGCGAGGCCGTCGGCCGCAGCCACGCCCGGCTCTCCGAGGACATCCGCTCCGGCCGCCGAGGCGACCTCAAGTCCGGTCTCCAGCGGCTCACCGACCGCACCTACGGCCGGCTCCGGTCCCGGGCGGCCGAGCGGGGCCTGGCCCCCGACACGTACACCGCCACCCTGCGCTGCCTGCTGATCCCCGCCGATCCCGACTGCCGCACCCGGGTCTTCTTCGGCATCGGCGGCGGCGGTCTCTTCCGGCTCCGCGACGGCGCCTGGCAGGACATCGAGCCGCTGCTGCCCGACCCGGCCTCGGTCACCGGCGCGCCCGTCGTGGGCTTCGGCTCGACGCCGCCGCACGGGACGCCCGAGGTCACCGAGGAGGGCGACCGGCTCACCATGGACCTCGGCATCACCACCGCCCCCGGGCCGGTCATCGAGGAGCCCGTCCCGCCGCCCGCCGAACCCTTCCGCTTCCGCGCCTCGGTGGCCCGGCCCGGCGACACCCTCCTGCTCGCCTCGCCCGGGCTCGCGGAGCCGATGCGCGGCGAGCCCGCCCTCGCCCGCGAGCTGGCGGACCGCTGGTCCGGCGCCGAGCCCCCCGGCCTCGCCGCCTTCCTCGCCGACACCCAGCTGAGGGTGACCGGGTACGCCGATGACCGTACGGGAGCGGCGGTCTGGGAGGCGTGAGAGGCCGGGCCGTGTGTTGATGGACCCATGGCCAAACAGAACGTAGCGGAGCAGTTCGTCGACATCCTCGTCCGCGCGGGCGTGCAACGGCTGTACGGCGTGGTCGGCGACAGCCTGAACCCGGTCGTCGACGCCATCCGGCGCAATCCCGCCATCGACTGGATCCAGGTGCGCCACGAGGAGACCGCCGCCTTCGCCGCGGGCGCCGAGGCGCAGATCACCGGCAGCCTCGCCGCCTGCGCGGGCTCCTGCGGACCGGGCAACCTCCACCTCATCAACGGCCTGTACGACGCCCACCGGTCGATGGCCCCCGTCCTCGCCCTCGCCTCCCAGATCCCCTCCAGCGAGATCGGGCTCGGCTACTTCCAGGAGACCCACCCCGACCAGCTGTTCCGCGAGTGCAGCCACTACAGCGAACTCATCTCCAGCCCCAAGCAGATGCCCCGGCTGCTGCACACCGCCGTCCAGCACGCCGTCGGCCGCGGCGGCGTCTCCGTGGTCGCGCTCCCCGGCGACATCGCCGACCAGCCCGCCCCGGAGAAGTCCGCGGGCAGCGCGCTCGTCACCGCCCGCCCCACCGTCCGCCCGGGCGACTCCGAGATCGACGCCCTGGTCCGGATGATCGACGCGGCCGAACGGGTGACGCTGTTCTGCGGCAGCGGCACCGCCGGCGCCCACCCCGAGGTGATGCAGTTCGCCGAGCGCCTCAAGGCCCCCGTCGGACACGCCCTGCGGGGCAAGGAGTGGATCCAGTACGACAACCCCTTCGACGTCGGCATGAGCGGACTGCTCGGCTACGGCGCCGCCTACGAGGCCACCCACGAGTGCGACCTGCTGATCCTGCTCGGCACCGACTTCCCGTACAACGCCTTCCTCCCCGACGACGTCCGGATCGTGCAGGTCGACGTCCGCCCCGAGCACCTCGGCCGCCGCTCCCGGCTCGACCTCGCCGTCTGGGGCGACGTCCGGGAGACCCTGCGCTGCGTCACCCCCCGGATCCGGGAGCGCACCGACCGCCGCTTCCTCGACAAGATGCTGAAGAAGCACGCCGACGCCCTGGAGGGCGTGGTGAAGGCCTACACCCGCAAGGTCGAGAAGCACACCCCGATCCACCCCGAGTACGTCGCCTCCGTCCTCGACGAACTCGCCGACGACGACGCCGTGTTCACCGTCGACACCGGCATGTGCAACGTCTGGGCGGCCCGCTACCTCACGCCGAACGGACGCCGTCGGATCATCGGCTCCTTCAGTCACGGTTCCATGGCCAACGCCCTGCCGCAGGCCATCGGCGCCCAGTTCACCGACCGGGGCCGGCAGGTCGTCACGCTCTCCGGCGACGGCGGCTTCACCATGCTCATGGGCGACTTCCTCACCCTCGTCCAGTACGAACTCCCGGTGAAGATCGTGCTGTTCAACAACTCCTCGCTCGGCATGGTCGAACTGGAGATGCTCGTCGCCGGCCTCCCCTCGTACGGCACGGCCAACCGCAACCCCGACTTCGCCGCCGTCGCCCGCGCCGCCGGCGCCTACGGGGTCCGGGTCGAGAAGCCCAAGCACCTGGCGGGCGCCCTCAGGGACGCCTTCAAGCACAAGGGCCCCGCCCTCGTGGACGTCGTCACCGACCCCAACGCCCTCTCCATCCCCCCGAAGATCAGCGCCGAGATGGTGGGCGGCTTCGCCCTCTCCGCGAGCAAGATCGTCCTGGACGGGGGAGTGGGCCGGATGCTCCAGATGGCCCGCTCCAACCTGCGCAACGTGCCCCGCCCCTGAGGGGCCGGGGCCCGGCGCATGCCGCCCGGCGCGCGGGGCAGGCTCTTCCGTGAGTCTGTTCGAAGCGACCGTGTGGGTGGGGGCTATGGCCGGGAAGGCACGACAGCCGACTCAACTGCTCAGGAAGGTGGGAGGGGCCGACCTGACCGCGGTGCCGGAGGTCCGCCACGCGTTACGCGAACTCCTCGTCGCCTGGGGCGGTCCGGGTGCCGGGGACGTGGCCGAACTGCTCACCAGTGAACTGGTCACCAACGCGCTGGTCCACACCGGCCACGGCGCGGTGGTGACCGCCACCGTCGAACCGCGTCAACTCCGGGTCGAGATACGTGACTTCGAGTCCGGGCTCGCCGTGCCGCCCGTACCGCCCGCCGACGACGGTACGCACGGCCGGGGGCTCTTCCTGGTGCGGGAGCTCGCCGACTCCTGGGGCGTCGAGGAGCGCGCCACGGGCAAGGTCGTCTGGTTCGAACTGAACGGCGGGGCCGCCTGAGGGGCGGCCCCGCCGTGGGGTGGTGCGATCCCGCTAGCCGAGCTTGCGCTCCATCTCGGAGAGCTTGGCCTCCAGGGAGTCGAACGCGTACCGGGGCATCGACTGGGTGTCGTCCTCGGCGGTGAGGTCCACCGTCCGCGCCTCACTGCCCCTGACGGCTTGCAGGGAGGGCCGGGGCCGAAGCGGCAGCTGTCCCGGGTCCGCTATGGCGGGTTCCGCGACGGCTGCGGTGACCGCAGCCGTCGCGGAACCCGGCCCGGACCCCGGGGCCTGGCCCCCGCCGGTCCCGGTGGCGGCGGACAGGGCCGCCACCTCCACCTGGCGCCCGCCGCCCCGGCCGAAGGCCCGGTGCTGACGGTTGAGCGCCTTGATCTGCGCCCGGTCGAGCTTGGCCTGCTCGCGCCGGCGGATCCGGTTCTGCTCCTTCTCGCGCCGGTCCTCGCGGACCTCGTCCACGGCCTCGTCCAGGGTCCGCACGCCTTCCAGGAGCATCAGCGACCAGGCGGCGAAGGTCTCCCGCGGAGCCCTTATCCACCGGACGATCCGGATCTGCGGCAGCGGCCGGGGCACCAGGCCCTGCTCGCGCAGCGCCGCCCGGCGGGTCTGCTTCAGCGCCCGGTCGAAGAGGACCGCCGCCGACAGGGACATCCCCGCGAAGAACTGCGGGGCCCCGTCGTGGCCCAGGCCGCGCGGCGCGTGCACCCAGTTGAACCAGGCCGCCGCCCCCGCGAAGAGCCACACCAGGAGGCGGGAGCCGAGGGCCGCGTCGCCGTGGCTGGCCTCGCGGACGGCGAGCACCGAGCAGAACATGGCGGCGCCGTCGAGGCCGAACGGCACCAGGTACTCCCAGCCGCCCGTCAGGTTGAGGTTCTGCCGGCCGAAGCCGACCAGCCCGTGGAAGGAGAGCGCCGCCGCGACGGCGGCGCAGCAGAACAGCAGCCCGTACGAGGCGAACCCGTAGATGGCCTCCTTGCGTCTGCGCCGCTCCTCGCTGCGCTCCCAGGAGTCCTCGGCCGCGGCCTGGTCACCGGCGCGCTTCCCGCGCGCGAGCACCGCCACCGCCGTCAGGACTCCGGCCACCATCACGCCGCCCGGAAGCAGCCAGTCCAGCGATATGTCGGTCAGTCTCATGCGGTGTCCCTCGCATCGCAGTGGGGCGTTTGGCCGCCCATACTGTCCGACCGATCGGCGGGCCCACGGGGTTTCGGGGCAAGAGCACGCCAACGGGGGCCCAGGGCATACGAATAGGTACCTTCTGATCGAACGGGGAGCAGGGTGACCGGAGTTGCGTTCGATTCACGTCACTCGTGAGGGTGGTGTGAGGTGCCCGGGGCGAGGGGTGGCTCAGGCGGTCGCGGCGAGCCGCTGGACCCGCTCGGCGTCACAGGTGCGCGGACAGGTGAGACAGGTGTCCTCGGGGCGCAGCGTGTAGAAGAAGCAGCAGGTGGCCCGGTCCCGGGTGGCGCGGGGGGTGCCGTCCGGCGCCTCGGCCCCGGGCAGCGGACGGAAGCCGGCCCCGCCCGCGTACGGTTTCTCCGGCCTGCCGGTGCTCCCCGGCAGCAGCAGCTCCAGCTCGGCCATGGCCCGCTCCTCCTCGCCGAGCAGGGCGCCGACGTACCAGAGGCTCTCCACGATCTCGTCCGTCACCATCCCCCACAGGGCGCGCCTGCCCCGCCGCATCCGCGGTCCGAAGCCGCCCAGGAGGGCCTCGAAGTGCTCGGCGAGCGAGGCGCGGACCTCCGCGCGCAGGGCGTCCTCGCCGGAGACCACCCGGGCGCCGGGCAGGGCGGCGGCCGGATCGCCGGGCAGACAGGCGAATTCCTCCACCCGGACCGCCATCCGGCCCAGGGCCCGCTGGAAGGAGACCGCCTCCACGGGGAGGCGGGGGACCCGGCGGTGCAGGAACCAGGGGACGGTCACCAGGAGGCAGGCGGGCCAGGCGTAGCGGTGGAGGCCGAAGCTGGCGACGACGTCGGGGCGGGCCTGCTGCCCGTAGTCCCGGAGCACCTGCGCGTTGTCCCAGGCGAGGAAGGCGTCGAGCACGGCCCCGCCGGCGGCCAGCTCCTCGGCGCGCACCCAGCCGGCGCCGCCCGGCAGCCGCTCGTTCCCGGCCGTCTCCTCTATCCGCAGGCCGGAGAAGGCCTCGGTCAGCCGGGCGTACGAGGCCGCGACGGGCGAGACGAGGGGGGAGGGCAACAGGCCGGGGACGGTCATGCGGACCACCGAATCGCGATCGTTAGCAGGTTAGCCTTACCTTACCCGAAACGGCATCGCGTCTCACCACCGGCGGCCCGCTCCCCTCCGCGCCCGAGGCGGGCGGCCCCGCGGAACGGTCCGTTCGCCTATGGTGCACAGGGGACCCCGGCACCGCGAGCCGGGCCCGGCACGAGGCCGCAGGAGGACCCGGGTGGAGCAGGGCGCAGCGCGCGAGTGGGCGACGGAGGGACCGTCCGTGCGATTCGGCGACCCCGCGGCCGGTCCGTACGGCCCCGGGACCGGCGCGCGCGATCCCGGCGCCGCGCGCGTCCCCGAGCAGGCCAGGGGCGAGCACACCCACGGCGGGGCGCCGCCGCCCCCGCCCGGCGGCGGCCCGTCCGCCGTGCGGCGCCACTCCGTCCGGGGCCAGATCCTCGACGCCCTGCGCACCGCCCTCGTCGCCGGCGAGCTGCGGCCCGGCGAGGTCTACTCCGCCCCGGTTCTCGGCGAACGCTTCGGCGTCTCCGCGACCCCCGTCCGCGAGGCCATGCAGCGCCTCGCCGTCGAGGGCGCCGTCGAGGTCGTCCCCAACCGCGGCTTCCGGGTCGTCGTCCGCACCCCCCGCGAACTGGCCGAGCTGGCCGAGGTGCGCGCCCTGATCGAGGTCCCGGTCATGCTGCGGCTCGCCCGCACGGTCCCGGCCGGGCGGTGGGCCGCGCTGCGCCCGCTCGCCGAGGCCACCGGCGCCGCCGCCGCCCGCGGCGACCGCGCGCACTACGCCGAGACCGACCGCGCCTTCCACCGCGCGGTCCTCGCCCTCGCCGGCAACGAACAGCTCCTCGCCGTCGCCGACGACCTCCACCGCCGCTCCCAGTGGCCCCTGCTCAGCGCCCCGGTCCCGCGCCACGCGGACCTGGTCGCCGACGCCGCCGAGCACGGAGCCCTCCTCGACGCCCTCGGCGCCCAGGACCTCCCGGTCGTCGAGTCCCTGGTCCGCGAGCACTTCACCGGCGCCGGCGGCTGAGCCCCGCGAGGGGGCGGTCAGGCGGGCCGCCGCCGACTAAGGTCGGGGGCGACAGACGTTCGTACGTACCGCGTCGCCCGTGAGGTGCCCCATGCCGTCCGCGACCCCGTCCCCCGCGGACCGGCGCCGACCCTCCCCCAGGCCCCCGGCGCCGCTCGAACGGGGGGCGAACCGCACCGGCGCGGAACGCGGGGCCGCCGCACTCCTCGGCTGGCTCACCGACCCCGAGGCGCCCCGGCTGTGCCTGGTCACCGGCGCCCCCGGCAGCGGCAAGACCGCCCTCCTCGGCTGGCTCGCCGGCCACGCGACCCGGGGCCGGCGCGGCCGGGGCCGCACCGAGCGGATCCTCGTCCCGCTCGCCGGCCAGGGCGTGCTCGGCGTGGCCTGGACGCTCGCGAACCGCCTGGGCGTGGTCGCCCGCACCCCGGCCGACCTCGGCCCCGCGCTCGCCACCAGCGAGGCCCGCCGCACCGGCCGGACCGTGCTGCTCCTCACCGACCTGCACGCCGCCGCCGAACCGGACGCCGTGGCCGACCTGCTCGCCGGGCTCGCCGAGACCGGCCGGATCCGCCTCGTGGTGGAGACCCGCACCGGCACCCGGGCCCCCAGGGCCGCCCGCACCACCGTGGTCGACCTCGACGGGGACGCGGGCCCCGGCCCGCTGCCGCCGCCGCCGGCGCTCCCCGACCTCTCCGACCCGGTCGCCGTCTGCGCCGCCGACCCCCTCCTCGTCACCACCGGATACGCGGCGGCCCCCGCCGACGACCACGGCGGACTGCGCGACGCGTGGCTGCGGGCCGGGCAGGCGCTGTGCGCGGCGGACGGCCCGGCCGACCGGGCCCTGGTGCTGCTCACCGCCCTCGGCGACGCCGCCGACCCCCGGCTGCGGCCCGCGCTCGCCGGGCAGGCGGACCCCGCGCCGTGGCGGGTGCGCTGGGCCCGGCACCGGGGCGACGTGACCCCGCCGTGGCCCGGGCCGGTCGGGGTGCTGGGCGCGACGGCCGGCGGGCCCTCGGCCGGTCTGCTGCTGGTGGGCGACCGCACCGGCACCGTCCGGCTGCTGCGGGAGGCCGACGCCTCCGTCGAGGGCCGGCTCGCCCACCGGGTCCAGGGCCGGATCACCGCCCTCGCGCCGACCGCCGACGGGACGGTGCTGCTGCTCGACGAGCGGGGCCGGCTGCACACGGTGCGGGGCACGGCGCCCCGCCCGCCGTATCTGGAACGGCTCACCGACGCCGTCTCCACCACCCTGTCCCGGCATCCCGGCACGGCGCTCGCGGCGATCGCGGGCTCGGTGGTGGTGGGGGACCGGCTCGGCTCGGTCCACGCCTTCGGGGTCACCGGACTGCACCAGGCCGCCCCGCACAGCGGCCGGGTCACCGCCGTGACCGCCGTGGAGTCGGAGGCCCCCTTCGTCTGCTCGGGCGGCGCCGACGGCACCGTACGGCTCTGGACCCCGGGCCGCGCCCCGGTCACCGAACCGCTCGCGGAGCGCCGGGCGCCGGTCGTCGCCCTGCACGCCGCCCCCGCCCCCGGCGGTCCGCTCGTCGCGGTCGCCTGGGCCGACGGCCGGGTCGAGCTGATTCCTCCGGAGGGCGGCCGGCGCCGGGCCTTTTGCCCGGGCCCCGCGGTCCGCGCGGTCGCGGTCACCGCCACCGGGGCGCTCCTCGTCGGCACCGACGAGAGCCTCATCTGCCTGGAGCCGTACGGAAACTGACGGCCCGTCCCGGAGGAGGGCCCGGCGGTTCGCGGCCACCGGGCCACGCCACGCGCACCGCGTGCGGGGTGGCGCGTCAGGCCGGTGTCACATGGCCGTCCGGGGCGTCAACTGCCCGGCCAGCCAGGTCGGTACGCCGCCGAGGAGGCGGAAGAGCCTGCGGGCCTCGGCGCGCAGCCGGCCCGCCTCCGGCTCCGTCTCCGTGTCGGCCAGCGCGGTGAGCGCCGGGGCCGTACCGACCAGATAGCCCAACTCCTCGCGGATCCGCAGCGATTCGGCGAAGCCGTGCCGGGCCTCCGCCAGCTCGCCCTCGCGCAGCGCGAGTCCGGCGAGATGGCGCCAGGTGGAGGAGAGCAGCAGCGAGTCGCCCTGCGCGGTGGCGCCGGCGTGCGCCCGGCGGTACGCGGCGCGTGCCGCCTGCGGGGAGTCGCCGAGGTTCTGGGCGATCAGCCCGCGCCGGTAGTCGAGCAGCGGACGGCCCGGCTCGGAGGGGGCGATCAGGGCCGCCGCGCGGCCGAGCGCCATCCGGGCCTCGTCGGCGCGGTCCCGCACGCCCAACAGGGTGGAGGCGTAGGCGAGATAGCCGCGTTCGCAGGCCGCCGCCCCGCGCTCCTCGTCGCTGCTCGCGACCGCCTCGGCGGCGCGCAGCGCCTCCTCGGCCTCGGCCCAGCCCTGTTCGGTGTAGAGGCAGCGCTCGATCAGCAGCGCCGCCCGTTCGAGCGCGGCGGCCGGTTCGTGGGCGCGGGGGGCGAGCAGCGCCGCCGCGTCGGCCCAGCAGCCGCGGGAGCGGAGCCGCCATATGGCGGTCTCCACCGGAGTCTCCTTGCCGTGGGCGAGGGACGGACTTCCGCCGCCCCCTGATTCGGAACCAGACATGGCGGTGTCCGCCACATTGCCCTCCCCGAGCGCGCCATCGAGCTGTTGAGTAGGACGGCATCTCAGCACGAACGGCCGTACCCGGCCAAGGGGTCGGGTGAAAAATTTCACAAAGCCGGGGGGCGGGTGTGACGCCCCGCCGGAACCGGGTCCGACGGGGCTCCGGAGGGCGCCGGGGCCCGTGATCACGGCGGTGATCAGGGAGGGGGGCGCTTCGCCGGGAGACGCCGGAGGGGTGGTCCGGGGGCTCCTTTCCCACTCCTTCGGACTCAACCGAAGGAGTGAATTCCGCACCCGCCCGGAGCCCGGCCGGGCGCCCCGCCGGAACGCGGACGGGGTACGGACGGGGTGCGGAGAGGGCCCGGCGGGGCGTGGCGGAGAGGGCCTCCCGGGACGTCAGCTCATCCGCAGGGCGAGGAAGAAGTCGAGCTTGTCCTCCAGGCGGGAGAGGTCCCGGCCGGTCAGCTGCTCGATCCGGCCGACCCGGTAGCGCAGCGTGTTCACGTGCAGGTGCAGCCGGGTCGCGCAGCGCGTCCAGGAGCCGTCGCAGTCCAGGAACGCCTCCAGGGTCGGGATCAGCTCCGCCCGGTGGCGCCGGTCGTAGTCCCGCAGCGGGTCGAGGAGCCGGGCCGTGAAGGCGCGCCGCACGTCGTCCGGGACGAAGGGCAGCAGCAGGACGTGCGAGGCCAGCTCGTGGTGCCCGGCCGCGCAGACCCGGCCGGGGCGGGCCGCGGCCACCCGGCGGGCGTGCCGGGCCTCCTCCAGGGCGCCGCGCAGGCCCTCCGCCGAGTGCACGGCGGCGCTGACGCCCAGCGTGAGCCGCCCGTCGTCGGCGAGGCCGGCCGAGAGCGGGGCCCGTACCGCCGCGAGCAGGGCGTCCGCGTGCAGGCCGAGGGCGGGCGCGGGGCCGTCGTCCTCGCTCTCCGGCAGCGGTCCGGCGGCCAGCGGCACCAGCGCGATGGCCTCGTCGCCGGTGTGGGCCACGGCGATCCGGTCGGCGGACTCGGCGCCGACGGTCGCCGGGTCGACCAGGATCTCCTCCAGGAGCGCCTGGGTGACCGGCCCCGGCTCCACCGGGGCCTGGCCGCCGTCCTGGTCCCACTCGACGCGGGCCACGACGACCTGCCAGTGCGGGGCCGCGCCCAGGCCGGGCAGCAGCACCGGGGCGGCGACCCGCAGCCGGGCCGCGATCTCGGCCGGCGCGGCGCCCGTCTGCACCAGCTCCAGGACCTCCTGGGCGAGCCGGCGGCGCACCGTGCGGGCCGCGTCGCGCCGGTCGCGCTCGACGGAGATCAGCTGGGTGACGCCCTGGAGCAGGTCGAGCCGGGCGGCCGGCCAGTCCCCGGCGTCGGCCTCGACGGCCAGCAGCCAGTCGGACAGGACCGTCTCGCGGACGTCCCGGGAGGCGGGCCCGGAGGCCCTGCCGGTGTTGCGGATCGGGAAGAGCGAGTACGCGGTGCCGTGCACGGTCAGCCGGTGCGGGCCGCGCCGGCCGGTCCGGGTGGCCGCCAGGTGCTCGCCCGCGAGGCCGGCGGCCAGGGCAGGGTCCAGCGGTTCGCCGGCGCCCGCGATCTGCCGGCCGGTGGGGGAGAGGACCCAGGCGCGCAGGTCCAGGTCGGAGCCGAGCAGGTCCAGGACGGCCTCGGGGCCGCCGCCCGCCGGTCCGGAGGTCATCAGCCGCCGGTGCCGGTCCACGACGGCGGCCAGGTCGCCGGCCCGCTCGCCGGAGACCTGTCGAACGACGTGCTCGGTGATCGTCGCGAACGCAACCGATTCGTTGACCGCGAAGAGCGGCAGCCGGTGGCGCGAACACGCCTCCACGAGATCGTCCGGGATGTCGCCCAGCTCGGCCTCGCCCGCCGCCAGCGCGGCGACCCCGGCCTGGCCGAGGATCCGCACGAAGGGCTCGGCGTCGGCGGGCTCCCGCAGCCAGGCCAGGCCGGTGAGGACCAGCTCGCCGCCGGACAGGTACCGGCTGGGATCCTTGAGGTCCGTGGTCATCACGCCGCGGACGGAGCGGTCCAGCTCGTCCTCGCCGCCCAGCAGGCGCAGCCCGAGCGCGTCGTTCTCCAGCAGTGCGCGCAGCCGCATCGTGTCGCCGCCGTTCCTTCGAGTGGGGAGTGGGTGGTGGGGTTGTCGAGTATTCGACGGTGGGGACGGGTAGGGGGTGCCGCCGTTTCCGGGGGGAAACGGCGAGGTATCCGTTCCCCGTCTTTCGTTCGAATCTACAAGACGTGCCCGGGCACCGGCCAACTCCTTCATGTTTTCGGTGGCTACACCCCGGCCATCGTGGCTTGTGTACTAGGCCACACACCGCGTGAACAGGACATGAACTCCGAAGTCGAGGGCCGAACGTCCCCCAGGGCCCAGACGTCCGACCCCCACCAGAATCACTAGAAGAGAGCCACCATGGACTTCCTTCGCCCCGCCAGCTGGGAGGAGGCGCTCGCCGCCAAGGCCGAGCACCCCACAGCCGTGCCCATCGCCGGCGGTACCGACGTCATGGTCGAGATCAATTTCGACCACCGGCGCCCCGAGTACCTGCTGGACCTGAACCGCGTCGAGCTGCTGCGCGAGTGGGAGGTCGGCGAGGAGAACGTCCGGCTCGGCGCTTCCGTTCCGTACACGCAGATCATGGAGAACCTGCGGGCCGAGCTGCCGGGCCTGGCACTCGCCTCCCACACGGTCGCCTCCCCGCAGATCCGCAACCGCGGCGGTGTCGGCGGCAACCTCGGCACCGCCTCCCCGGCCGGTGACGCCCACCCCGCCCTCCTCGCCGCCGGCGCCGAGGTCGAGGTCGAGTCGGTCCGGGGCAGCCGCTTCATCCCGATCGACGAGTTCTACACGGGCGTGAAGCGCAACGCGCTCCAGCCCGACGAGCTCATCAAGACCGTCCACGTCAAGAAGGCGGACGGCCCCCAGCAGTACTCCAAGGTCGGCACCCGCAACGCGATGGTCATCGCGGTCTGCGCCTTCGGCCTGGCGCTCCACCCGGAGACCCGGACCGTGCGCACCGGCATCGGTTCGGCCGCACCCACCCCGATCCGCGCCAAGGAGGCCGAGGCTTTCCTGAACGCGGCGCTGGAGGAGGGCGGCTTCTGGGACAACGGGAAGATCATCACCCCCTCGATCGCGAAGCAGTTCGCCGACCTGTGCTCGGCCGCCGCCAACCCGATCGACGACGTCCGGGGCACCGCCAAGTACCGGCGCCACGCCGTCGGCATCATGGCTCGCCGCCAGCTCGGCTGGACGTGGGAGCAGTACCGCGGCGCCGGCCGCACGCTTGAGGGAGCTGCATAACCATGCGCGTCAATTTCACGGTCAACGGTCGTCCGCAGGAAGCCGACGACGTCTGGGAGGGCGAGTCCCTCCTCTACGTTCTGCGCGAGCGCCTGGGCCTGCCCGGCTCCAAGAACGCGTGCGAGCAGGGCGAGTGCGGCTCCTGCACGGTCCGCCTCGACGGCGTGCCGGTGTGTTCGTGTCTGGTCGCCGCCGGTCAGGTCGAGGGCCGCGAGGTCGTCACCGTCGAGGGCCTGGCCGACTACGCCCAGCACCGCGAGGACGCCCACCCGGGCGGTGCCTGCGGCACCGGCGGCTGCGGCACCGGCCTCGACGAGGCCAAGCGGTGGCAGGCCAAGCCCGCCCAGGACTCGCAGACCGGTGAGGGCGTCGAACTCTCCCCGATCCAGCAGGCGTTCATCGACGCCGGCGCGGTCCAGTGCGGTTTCTGCACCCCCGGTCTGCTCGTCGCGGCCGACGAGATGCTGGAGCGTAACCCGTCCCCGACGGACGCGGACATCCGCGAGGCGCTCTCCGGCAACCTCTGCCGCTGCACCGGTTACGAGAAGATCCTCGACGCGGTCCGCCTCGCGGCCGCGCGCCAGGAGCGTCAGGGAGAGGCGGTCTGACGATGGCTCAGAACACCCGTACCGCGCCGGTGGGCACGCCCACCGACGTCACCCAGAACCACGTCAAGGGCGGCATCGGCGAGTCCACGCTCCGCCCGGACGGCACCCTCAAGGTCACCGGCGAGTTCGCCTACTCCTCGGACATGTGGCACGAGGACATGCTGTGGGGCCAGATCCTGCGCTCCACCGTCGCGCACGCCGAGATCGTGTCCATCGACACCACCGAGGCCCTCACGATGGACGGCGTCTACGCCGTGCTGACCCACGAGGACCTGCCGGCCGCGAAGAACTACGGCATGGAGTTCCAGGACACCCCGGTCCTCGCCTACGGCAAGGTCCGCCACCACGGCGAGCCGGTCGCCCTCGTGGCCGCCGACCACCCGGAGACCGCCCGCCGCGCCGCCGCCAAGATCAAGATCGAGTACCGGGAGCTCCCGGTCATCACGGACGAGGCCTCCGCCCTCGCCCCGGACGCGATCCTGGTGCACGAGAACCGCGACGACCACCACTCCGGCCACGTCCCGCACCCCAACATCGTGCACCGCCAGCCGATCATCCGCGGCGACGCCGCCGAGGCCGCGAAGCGCGCCGACGTGATCGTCACCGGCGAGTACACCTTCGGCATGCAGGACCAGGCCTTCCTCGGCCCCGAGTCCGGCCTCGCCGTGCCCGCGGAGGACGGCGGCGTCGACCTCTACGTCGCCACCCAGTGGCTGCACTCGGACCTCAAGCAGATCGCCCCCTGCCTGGGCCTGCCCGAGGAGAAGGTCCGGATGACCATGGCCGGTGTCGGCGGCGCCTTCGGCGGCCGCGAGGACATCTCCATGCAGATCCTCGCCTCGATCCTCGCCCTGCGCACCGGCAAGCCGGTCAAGATGGTCTACAACCGGTACGAGTCCTTCTTCGGGCACGTCCACCGCCACCCGGCGAAGCTCTGGTACGAGCACGGCGCCACCAAGGACGGCAAGCTCACGCACGTCAAGTGCAGGATCGTGCTCGACGGCGGCGCGTACGCCTCCTCCACGGCCTCGGTCGTCGGCAACGCCTCCTCCCTCTCGATCGGCCCCTACGTCGTCGAGGACGTGGAGATCGAGGCGATCGGCCTCTACACCAACAACCCGCCCTGCGGCGCCATGCGCGGCTTCGGCGCGGTCCAGGCGTGCTTCGCCTACGAGGCCCAGATGGACAAGCTCGCGGCGAAGCTGGGCATGGACCCGGTGGAGCTGCGCCAGCTCAACGCCATGGAGCAGGGCACGATCATGCCGACCGGCCAGGTCGTGG
This sequence comes from Streptomyces sp. NPDC058758, assembly GCF_042746075.1. Taxonomy (NCBI): domain Bacteria; kingdom Bacillati; phylum Actinomycetota; class Actinomycetes; order Kitasatosporales; family Streptomycetaceae; genus Streptomyces; species Streptomyces sp. NPDC058758. The sequence continues at coordinate 100,862 of NZ_JBHYPS010000027.1, forward strand.
ACTCGCCCGCCCCGGTCGCCGAGCTGCTGCGCCGGGTCAAGGCCCGCCCGATGCCGCCGGAGCGCCAGTGGGAGACCGCCGGCGAGGGCGCGGACGTCCGCGCGCTGCCGGGCGGCCTGTCCAACACCTCGCACGGCGAGGGCGTCGTGCGCGGCGTCGGCTACGCCGTCGGCATCAAGAACGTCGGCTTCTCCGAGGGCTTCGACGACTACTCGACCGCCAGGATCCGCATCGAGGTCATCAACGGCGAGGCCGTCGCCACCGTCCACACCGCCGCGGCGGAGGTCGGCCAGGGCGGCGTCACCATCCACGCCCAGATCGCCCGCACCGAGCTCGGCGTCCAGCAGGTCACCATCCACCCCGCCGACACCCAGGTGGGCTCGGCCGGTTCGACCTCCGCGGGCCGCCAGACGTACATGACCGGCGGCGCCATCAAGAACTCCTGCGAGCTCGTCCGCGAGAAGGTCCTGGAGATCGGCCGGCGCAAGTTCGGCTCGTACCACCCGGCGTGGGCCAACGCCGAACTCCTCCTGGAGGGCGGCAAGGTCGTCACCGACGGCGGCGAGGCCCTCGCCACCATCGCGGACGTCCTGGAGGACCAGGTCGTCGAGATCGAGGAGGAGTGGCGGCACCGTCCGACCCAGGCCTTCGACCTCGTCACCGGCCAGGGCAACGGACACGTGCAGTACGCCTTCGCGGCGCACCGCGCGGTGGTCGAGGTGGACACCGAGCTGGGTCTCGTCAAGGTCATCGAGCTGGCCTGCGCGCAGGACGTCGGCAAGGCGGTCAACCCGCTCTCCGTGGTCGGCCAGATCCAGGGCGGCACCACCCAGGGCCTGGGCGTCGCGGTGATGGAGGAGATCATCGTCGACCCGAAGACCGCGAAGGTGCGCAACCCCTCCTTCACGGACTACCTGATCCCCACCATCCTCGACACGCCGACCATCCCGGTCGACTACCTCGAACTGGCCGACCCGAACGCGCCGTACGGCGTGCGCGGCATCGGCGAGGCGCCCACCCTGTCGTCCACCCCGGCCGTCCTCGCGGCGATCCGGGCGGCGACGGGCCTGGAGCTCAACAAGACGCCGGTCCGCCCCGAGGCGCTCACCGGCACCCTGTAGGACCCTCCGGGCGGTGTGCGCCTCCCAGGAACGTCACACCGTCCCCCGCCCGCACCGCCCGGAGTCGTACACCCCCGCAGTACCGCAGTACCGCAGTACCGGCAGTACCCGCAGTATCCCGTTCGCCTCGGGCCGTCCCCCGGGTCGTGCAGCCAACGAAATATCCCAAATCCCGCGTTTCCATCCTCAGAAACCACGGCAGAGTCCGACATCTGATGCGGGTGCCCCTTTGAACCTTGGGAGTAGGCCCCATGACCCAGTCGTCTGTGGAGCCCAAGACCGCCGCGGAAGACGCGGGCTCCGGCTCGCGCAACCCCGCCGGACGTTCTTGGCTCGACCGGTACTTTCACATCTCGGAGAGAGGATCCTCCGTCGGCACGGAGATCCGCGGTGGCGTCACCACCTTCATGGCGATGGCGTACATCCTCCTGCTCAACCCGATCCTCCTCGGCGGCCCCGACGTCGACAAGCACGTCCTCGCCTCCTCCGCCGTCATCACGGCGACCGCCCTCGCCGCGGCGGTGACCACCCTGCTGATGGGCTTCGTCGGCAAGGTGCCGCTGGTCCTCGCGGCCGGCCTCAGCGTCTCCGGCGTGCTGGCCACCCAGGTGGTGCCCCAGATGACCTGGCCGCAGGCCATGGGCATGTGCGTGGTCTACGGCCTGGTGATCTGTCTCCTGGTGGTCACCGGCCTCCGCGAGATGATCATGAACGCCATCCCGCTGCCGCTCAAGCACGGCATCACCATCGGCATCGGCCTCTTCATCGCCCTGATCGGCTTCAACAAGGCCGGCTTCGTCGGCGCCGGCCCGCAGTTCGGCCCGCCCGTCACCATGGGCTCCGGCGGCGAACTCGTCGGCTGGCCCGTCCTGATCTTCGCCGTCACCCTCCTCGCGATCTTCGCCCTCCAGGCCCGCAAGGTCCCCGGCGCCATCCTCATCGGCATCGTCGGCGGCACGATCGTCTCGCTGATCGTCAACGCCGTCGCCGACATCCCGGCCAAGGGCCCGGGCGCCTGGGCCAACGGCGCCCCGGAGCTCAAGGGCAGCGCGGTCTCCGCCCCGGACTTCTCGCTCTTCGGCGACGTCTCCTTCGGCGGCTGGGGCGACGTCGGCTACATCACCGTCGGCGTCATCGTCTTCACCCTGGTCCTCGCGGGCTTCTTCGACGCCATGGCCACCATCATCGGCGTCGGCACCGAGGCCAACCTGGCCGACGACAAGGGCCGGATGCCCGGCCTGTCCAAGGCGCTGTTCATCGACGGCGCGGGCGGCGCGATCGGCGGCGTCTCCGGCGCCTCCGGCCAGACCGTCTTCGTGGAGTCCGCCACCGGCGTCGGCGAGGGCGCCCGCACCGGCTTCTCCTCGGTGATCACCGGCCTGTTCTTCGCGGCCTGCCTCTTCTTCACCCCGATCACCCAGATCGTGCCCCGCGAGGTCGGCTCCGCCGCCCTGGTCGTCATCGGCGCGATGATGATGATGAACGCCAAGCACGTGAACTGGGGCGACAGCTCCGTCGCCATCCCGGTCTTCCTGACCGTCGTCCTGATGCCGTTCACCTACAGCATCACCCCGGGCGTCGCGGCCGGCGTCATCGCCTACACCGTCATCAAGGTGGCGCAGGGCAAGGCACGGGAGGTCGGCGCGTTCATGTGGTGCCTGACCGCCATCTTCATCGTGTTCTTCGCCCTTCACCCGATCGAGGGCTGGCTGGGCGTCAGCTGACGCCCGTCCGCTCCCTTCCCACAGCCAAGGAGACCGACATGCTGGACATCGCCGAAGAGCTGCACCGGTGGGTCGAGCAGGGACGCGACTTCGCCGTGGCCACCGTGGTGGCCGTCGGCGGCAGCGCGCCCCGGCAGCCCGGCGCCGCGCTCGCCGTCGACGGCGAGGGCACGGCGATCGGCTCGGTCTCCGGAGGGTGCGTGGAGGGCGCGGTGTACGAGCTGTGCCGGACGGCGCTCGACGACGGCGAGGTCGTCGTCGAACGCTTCGGCTACAGCGACGAGGACGCCTTCGCGGTCGGCCTGACCTGCGGAGGCATCATCGACATCCTCGTCACCCCGGTCCGCGGCGGGGTCTTCCCCGCCGCTCTGGCCGCCGCCGCCTCGGGGGAGGCGGCGGCCCTCGCCCGGATCGTCTCCGGCCCCCGCGACCTCCTCGGCGCGGCGCTCCTGGTCCGCCCGGACGGCTCGTACGAGGGGGGGCTCGGCGGCCACCCCGAGCTGGACCGCACCGCCGCCGCCGAGGCCCGCGCGCTGCTCGACGCCGGCCGCACCGGCACGGTGGAGATCGGCGAGGACGGCAGCCGCTGCGGGCAGCCGCTGACCCTGCTGGTCGAGTCCTCCGTCCCGGCCCCCCGCATGATCGTCTTCGGCGCCATCGACTTCGCCTCCGCCCTCGTGCGGGTCGGCAAGTTCCTCGGCTACCACGTCACCGTCTGCGACGCCCGCCCGGTCTTCGCGACGAAGCTCCGCTTCCCCGAGGCCGACGAGATCGTCGTCGAATGGCCCCACCGCTACCTGGAGTCGACGGAGGTCGACGCCCGGACCGTGCTGTGCGTGCTCACCCACGACGCCAAGTTCGACGTCCCCCTCCTCCAGGCCGCCCTGAAGCTTCCCGTCGCCTACGTCGGCGCGATGGGCTCCCGCCGCACCCACGAGGACCGGAACAAGCGGCTCCGCGAGGTCGGCGTCACCGAACTCGAACTCGCCCGCCTCCGCTCCCCGATCGGCCTCGACCTCGGCGCCCGCACCCCCGAGGAGACCGCCCTGTCGATCGGCGCCGAGATCGTCGCCAACCGCCGCGGCGGCACCGGCGCCTCCCTCACCGGCGCCCACACCCCGATCCACCACGACGGCCCGGACTCCCCGGTGGCGGGCCGCATAGGCTCCGTCGCCTGACGGCTCAGCCGGCCGGCCCCGCGCGCCGGCCACCGCGCAGGACCTCGGACGGCGAGGTGCCGTACTCCCGCCGGTGGGCGGCGGCGAAGCGCCCCGGGTGGGCGAAGCCCCAGCGGGCCGCCACCGCCGCCACGACGGTCGTCGCGGCGTCCGCGGCCCGCAGCTCCTCGTGCGCGCGGGCCAGCCGCACCCGGCGGAGATGCGCGAGCGGGGTGGTGCCGGCGTGCCGGGCGAAGGCGTACTGCACGGCGCGGGGGGTGACGGGCACCGCCGCCGCGATGTCGGCGAGGCCGATGTCCCGGTGGGCGTTCTCCTGGATGAAGGCCATGGCCCGGCGCAGCGTGTCGCTGTGCGCGTCCCGCCCGTCCAGCGGCGCGGGCCCGTCGTCGAGGACCGTGCTGGGCAGCGCGGTCAGGACGACCGCCGCCAGGTGCCGGGCCGCCTCGTCGAGCGCGCGCTGTCCGGTGAGCCGCACCGGACCGCGGAAGCCGCCGCCGGTGCCCGCGGCCTCGGCGAGCAGGGCCGGGTCGAACATCGTGATCGTGTAGCGGGCGGAGCGCACCCGGCCCCGGTACGGCCGGTCGGGCGGCGCCAGCAGAAAGGTCTCCCCGGGCCCGAACAGGCGCTCGCCGCCCCCGGTCGTGTCGACGAGGCTCCCGGCGTGCACGGTCACCAGGCAGATCCGGTTCAGACGGCCCGCGTCGTACGCCATCGTGTAGCCGAACTCCAGCCGGTCCGAGACCAGCCCGCCCGCCTCACGGCGCACCACACGGGCCCGGGCGTCCTCGGGACGCCCGCCGATCCGCATCGGCGTGTACGCCTCCGAGAGGAACGCCTCGGTCTCGTCCAGGCTCCCGCTGTCGAAGCGGAACGTCTCCATCGCGCCCCTTCCGTCCCCGGTACCGGCATCCGCCGCACGAAACGACCTGTCCGCCGGACGAACGACCGGCCCCGTCCGCACGTCACACCCCGGAGTCTTCCCCGAGGATGGAGTCGCCGCCTCCCGCCACGCATCCGGAGCGTCCCCGGGCGGGAAGGCGGTCTCGGGGACCGGAGCCCAGAGCCACGGAGACCGGAGGCGACATGCGCGGGCGCGAGCAGGAGACGGAGCTCCTGACCCACCGCAGGGACGGCGACGTACTCGTGATCGAGCTCCTGCGGGAGCTGGACGTCACCACCCGGGCCGCGGCGGCCCTGCGGATCGAGGCGCTCGTCGCGGCGCACCGGCCGGGGCGCGTCCGGCTCGTCCTGCCGTCGGAGCGGCCCGCGCCGGCCACCCTCAGCGCCGTCGGGCGGACCGGCCGCATGTGCCGGAGCCTCGGCGTGCCGCTCACCGCCCACGCGCCCGCCCCGGCCGCCGGGCCCCTCCCGCTCCCCGGGACCGCGGAGTGAGGGCCGCGGACGGCCGCGGGCCCGGCCGGCGACAGGAGGGCCCGTGAGGGACACCCGCCTGGTCCGGGACGTACAGGCCGTGCTGGCCGCCGCGGGGTACGGACCCGGGAGCGGCCTCACCGTCGAGGCCCGGGGCGACGGCGTCCGGGTCGGCTGGCACGCCGACGCCCTGCTCAGGCCCACCATCGCCGCACACGCCGACGACCCCGAGGTCGCCGCGCTGGCCCGGATGGACGGGATCCGGGCGGTGCTCGACCGCGCGCTGCTCAGCGTCTTCAGGGAAGAGGGCTTCCTGGCCGTGGCCACCCCCGACGGGGAGGTCCTGGTCACCCGGGTCGCGCCGCCCGCCCCGGACGCCCAGGACCGGGTGGCGCCCTGAGGCCGGTGCGGGCCCGGGCCGAGGGCTCAGCGCGCGGTGCGCTCCCGGACGGTCTCCGCCCAGGCGGGGGCCTCCCCGACGGGGCCGGGCTCCTCGCGGCGCCCGCCGCGGGCGAAGAAGTCCGCCAGCGGGAGGCTCGCCGCGCCGACGGTGACCGCGTCCGGGCCGAGCGTGCCCATGCCGAGGGCGACCCGGGCCGCCGGGTACGCCAGCGCGTACGCGCGCGCGTGCTCCTCGACGTCCGCCAGGAAGCGGGGCCCGAGCAGCAGACCGGCCCAGCCGCCGACGAGGATCCGCTCCGGCTGGAAGAGGTTGATCAGGTCGGCGAAACCGGCGCCCAGGTACTCGGCGGTCTCCTCCAGGACGGCGAGCGCGGCCGGGTCGGGCGCGCCGCCGTCCGCGGGGCGGGCGGCCGCCGCCATCGCGGCGAGCGCGGCCTCCTCGCCGGCGCCGGCCGGCGGCTCCCCGCCCGCCTCCCGCCACCGTTCCAGCAGCGCGGCGGCCCCCGCGTACGCCTCCAGGCAGCCCCGGGCGCCGCAGCGGCAGCGGCGCCCCCGGACCCGCACCTTCAGATGGCCCCACTCCAGCGCCCGGCCGGGGCCGAGCGGATCGGTGGTCACGCAGGCGCCGACGCCGGAGCCGAAGAGGACCACGACCGCGCTGGCCGCGCCCCGGCCCGCGCCGAACCACATCTCGGCCTGGCCCAGGGTCTGGGCGCCGTTGTCGATCCGGTACGGGACCTCCGGCGGCAGGTCGACCGCCTCGCGCAGCAGCCGTTCCAGGGGCACCGCGTCCCAGCCGATGGTCTGGCCGTGCACGACCGCCCCGCCGCCGTCGTCCCCGGAGCCCCCGGCCGGGGGGTGCTCGACGATGCCGGGGACGCCGACGCCGACGCCGAGCAGCGTCCCGGCGGGGACCTCCGCGGTGCGCAGCACCTCGGCGATGCCCTCGCGGATGTGGTCGACGACGACCCCGACGTCGTACCGCTCGCCGCCCTCCGCCGAGGGGGACAGCGGGCGTTCGGCGCGGGCGAGTTCGGTGAGGGTGAGGTCGAAGAGCTCGATCCGGACGCGGGTCTCGCCCACGTCGACGCCGATCATGCGGCCGCCGGAGGGGGCGACCCGCAGCAGGATCCGGGGGCGTCCGCCCGCCGACTCGACGCTGCCGGCCTCCTCGACGAGCCCCTCGGCGACCAGCTCCGCGACCACGTTGCTGACCGAGCCGGAGCTGAGCCCGGTGGCGGGGCCGAGCGAGAAGCGGCTCATCGGGCCGTCGAAGTAGAGCCGCCGGAGGACCGCGGTGCGGTTCTCGCGCCGCAGGTCCCGCACGGTCCGGCCGTTCGGTCTGGTCACTGGGGCACCTCGCGGTCGTGGTCCGTCGGGCGGGGAGAGGGGCTCGGGCGGGTCATCCGGCGGCCGCCTCAGGCCCGGCGCAGCCCGCTGAGCAGCAGCTCGGCCAGCTGGTCGTACGCCTCGGCGTCCGCGAGGCCGGTGGCGCCGGCCACCTGACGGCGCTGGATGCGGACCATCACGGAGGAGATGACGTCGGCGGCGAAGGCCACGTGGACCTCCCGGAAGACGCCGGCGGCGACGCCCTCCTCGATGATCTCCTTGATCCGGCCGGCGGCGGCCCGGGTGTTCCGCTCGTACACCTCGGCGGCGGGTTCGAAGGCGGCCACGTCGTCGAAGAACCGCGGGGAGACCGGCGCCAGCTCGGCGGAGACGGCCCGCAGATAGGCGGCGAGCCGCTCGGCCGGCCCGTTCGCGGCGGCCAGGACCGACTCGACCCGGGTCGTGGCGCGCCGGAAGAAGTACACGACGGCCGCTCTGACCAGCTGTTCCTTGCTGCCCGCCAGGCCGTACAGGGTGCGCTTGGAGCAGTGCAGCCGGGCCGCGAGGTCGTCGAGGGTCAGCCGGGCGAAGCCCTCGCCGACGAGCAGGGCGACCAGTTCCTCGAAGAGCGCGGAACGGCGTGCCGCTCCGCGGCCCGTGAGCTTCGGGGCGTCGGCGGCGGAGGTCTCGATCACCCGAACAGTATGCCGGGCCGCCCGGCCGGGGGGATGTCCCCCGGCGAACCGTGCGCTATTTTTGGCGGTACTGGAGTACCCGTCCAAGTACCACTTTGCGCGCCGATGGAGTCGCCATGGATGTCGACCGCCTGCTTCCCACCCCCGAGGCGGCGGACCTCATCGCCCTCACCCGCGAGATCGCCGACAACGAGCTCTCGCCGCGGGTGGACGAGCACGAGGCCGCCGAGACCTATCCCGAGGGTCTCTTCGCCACGCTCGGCCGGGCCGGCCTGCTCGGCCTCGCCTACCCCGAGGAGTACGGCGGCGGGGGCCAGCCGTACGAGGTCTACCTCCAGGTCCTGGAGGAGCTGGCCGCCCGCTGGGCGGCCGTCGCGGTGGCCACCAGCGTCCACACGCTGGCCTGCCACCCGCTCTACGCCTTCGGCACCGAGGCGCAGAAGGAGCGCTGGCTCCCCTCGATGCTGGAGGGCCGCCTCGTCGGCGGCTACAGCCTCTCCGAGCCCCAGGCCGGCTCGGACGCCGCGGCCCTCGCCTGCAAGGCCGAGCGCCAGGAGGACGGGAGCGGCTACCGGATCACCGGCACCAAGGCGTGGATCACCCACGGCGGCAGGGCCGGCTTCTACGCCCTCTTCGCCCGCACCGCTCCCGGCGGCCACGGCATCTCCTGCTTCCTCGCCCCCGGCGAGACCGAGGGCCTCTCCTTCGGTGCCCCCGAGCGCAAGATGGGCCTCCAGGCGGTCCCCACCACCTCGGCCTACTGGGACGGCGCCCTCATCGGGGAGGACCGGCTCGTCGGCGCCGAGGGCCAGGGCCTCCAGATCGCCTTCAGCGCCCTCGACAACGGCCGCCTCGGCATCGCCGCCTGCGCCACCGGCCTCGCCCAGGCCGCCCTGGACGCCGCCGTCGACTACGCCAACGAGCGCACCACCTTCGGCCGCCGGATCGTCGACCACCAGGGCCTCGGCTTCCTCCTCGCCGACATGGCCGCCGCCGTCGACGCGGCCCGCGCCACCTACCTCGACGCCGCCCGCCGCCGCGACCTCGGCCGCCCCTTCAGCCGCCAGGCCAGCGCCGCCAAGCTGATCGCCACGGACACGGCCATGAAGGTCACCACCGACGCGGTCCAGGTCCTCGGCGGCTACGGCTACACCCGCGACTTCCCGGTCGAGCGCTACATGCGCGAAGCGAAGATCATGCAGATCTTCGAGGGCACGAACCAGATCCAGCGGCTGGTGATCAGCCGGGGGCTGGCCCGGCCGGAGAAGTAGCGGCAGCAGGTCGAGGACGGTCCCGGATCGTCAGGTCAGCAGGACTCGTCGAGCTTGACCGAGTAGATCGCGACGCGCAGGGCGTCCGTCGCGCCCGGCTGCGGGTCCTGGCGGCAGACCTTCCAGTTGGAGTTGTTGAGGATCATGCGTCCCTCCGGACCGGCGTCCTCCTCGTTCACCATGAAGCCCTGGCTGCGCAGCAGGCTCTGCGCCTCGGCGTGGTTCATGCCGACGACGTCGGGGACCTCGGCCGTCTGGGCGGCCGGAGCCTCTTCGGTCCGCTCCGGGGTGGCGGGGGCCTCCTCGGTTCGCTCCGGAGTGGCCGGCGCCTCCTCGGTCCGCTCCGGAGTGGCGGGCTCCGTGGCCGGCCGCGTCGTGGCGGTCCGCGTCGGCGCCGGGTCGGCCGGCTCCGGGCCGCAGGCGGCGAGCGCGACGACGGCGAGCACGGCCGTGGCGGCGGCGAGGGTGCTGCGGCTGACCTTCATGCGGGTGTCTCCTCGGCGGGTTTCTGCTGCCGCGCGCCGCTGTGACGCGCGTGGTGCCTGCCCCGGGGCGGGTCCAGGGCCCGAAGCCCGGGCAGGGGCAGGCCGGTTCGGGCTCTCCTCATGGTGGATCAGTGGGCGCGGCGCCGATGACCGGTGCGCCTTGGCGGCGGCGAGCGGCCCCGTCGTGCGCCGGCGGGGGGCCGTTGTCCGGAAGCGGCTCGCCGCCGAATCCGTCACCTCTCCGTGCGGCGCTCCGCGACGCCCCCGCTTCACCGGTCCAGGTAGGCGGTGAGGACGGCGTCCGGGGAGTAGCGCTCCCCGGCGTGCCGGCGCAGGGCGGCGTCGAGCTCCCGGAGCGCCGGCCGGGGGTCCTCGGAGGCGTCGAAGTCGAGCCTCATGGCGGCCTCCCCGCCCTTGCCCGCGAAGCCCGTCGGCACCGGCACGCCCTTGCGCAGGGTCGCCGCCACCTGCCAGCGGCGCTCGTCCCGTGCGCCCTCCGTGGCGGGCCGCACGGTGACGCGCGCGACGTCCGGCCACGCCGAGGACCAGACGCGCTGCTGGGAGCGGCAGTGCAGATGGGCCCCGGTCAGGGTGACCGTGCGCCGCACCGTGGGCTGGCCGGAGAGGAGGAAGCCCCCGGCGACGAAGACGGCCAGGCCGACCCCCGCGACGAGGGCGGCCACGAGCCAGGGGGCGAACAGGGCGACCACCACGGAGCCGGGCAGCACGGTGAGCCCGCCCAGGAACACGAGGCAGCCGCCGTTGTCCGAGCGCCTGCTCGGCTCCGCGAGCAGACCCGCGCTCACCTCCACCGTCCCGTCGGGTACGGCCGTCTCCGTGGCCTCCGCCGGCCCCGGCGCCCCGGCGGCCTCCGCGTCCGCGCGGCCGGCGGCACGGGGCCGGGGCGGAGCCGGGCGGCCCGCGGCGTCCGGGCCCAGCAGGACGTTCAGGACCCCGGAGGGGGTCGGGCGCAGGTCCGGGGACTTGTCCAGGCAGTCGGCGACGAGCGGCCGCAGGCCCGGCGGCACCCCGTCCAGGTCCGGCTCGTCGTGGACGACCCGGTAGAGGAGCGTGGGGACGGGGCCCTCGCCGAAGGGGGCCCGGCCGGTCGCGGCGTACGCCAGGACCGCGCCCAGGGAGAAGACGTCGCTCGACGGGGCCACCGGCTCGCCCATCGCCTGCTCCGGGCTCATGAAGCCCGGGGTGCCGACGACCAGGCCGGTGTCCGTCAGGGCCGTCGCCCCCTCCACCGCCTTCGAGATGCCGAAGTCGATGACGCGGGGGCCGTCCTCGGTGACCAGGATGTTCGAGGGCTTCAGGTCGCGGTGGACCAGTCCGGCCCGGTGGACGGCCTCCAGGGCCTCGGCGAGGCCGGCGGCCAGGGAGCGCACCGCCGCCTCGGGGAGCGGCCCCCGCTCCCGTACGAGCGCCGCCAGATCGGGCGCGTCGATGTAGTCGCTGGCCACCCACGGCACCGACCCGTCCGGGTCGGCGTCCACGAGGGGCGCGGTCCAGAAGCCGCCCACGGTCCTGGCCGCCGCCACCTCCCGGCGGAACCGCTCCCGGAAGCCCGGGTCGGCGGCGATCTGGGGGCGGATCACCTTCACCGCGAGCCGCCGGCCGCTGCGGGAGACGGCCAGGAAGACCTGGCCCATGCCGCCCTCGCCGAGCCGTGCCGACAGGCGGTACGGGCCGATGGTGACCGGATCGTCCGGCTGCAAGTCGTGCACGGGTCCCCCGAGTTCGCGGTACTGGAGGGGCGATCTTCCCAGAGGGGCGCGGTGCCGGGCCAGCCCGGTGCCCGGCACCGCGGTCACCGTGGACCTGACATATCCGTGGTGATTTCGTGTTGAACAAGTTGGAGCGTATGCTCGGGGCAGCCACCCCGGTTCGCCTGTGTTCCCCCGTTTCAGGCGGACCGGGGTTCGGCGTTCTCCGGGCCGGTGCGCGCGGGCCGGTTACCGGCCCAGCGCCGCCACGCCCGCGCGGGCGAACTTCTCGTCGAGGTCGCCCGAGGGCGCGCCCGCCACGCCGATGCCCGCGACCGGGGCGCCCCCGGCCGTGACCGGGGCGCCGCCGCCGAGGAAGAGGGTGCCGGGGATGTCCTTGAGGTTCGGGGCCTGCTCCAGGCGCTTGGCGAGCTCGGTGGTGGGGGCGTTCCAGGAGACGGCGGTGTACGCCTTCTTCTCGGCGGACTCGTAGGACTGCGGGCCGGCGCCGTCGCCGCGGAGGGTGACGATCGTGTTGCCGTTGCGGTCGACGACGGCGACGGAGACGCGCTGGTTCTCCTTCTCGGCGGCGTCCAGGGCGGCCCGCGCGGCCTTGGTGGCGGCCTCGACGGTGAGGTGGGTGCTGGTGGTGGTGTTCCCGCTCTTCGCCTCGGCGACGGCCGCGGGGGCCGCCGCCGTGTCCTCGCCGCCGGCGCTCGCGGAGTAGGCGCCGGCCCCGGCCAGGCCGAGGGCGACGATCGCGCCACCGGTCATCAGACGGGTCCGGTGGGCCTTCTTCACGTGCTTCATAGGGCTGTCGCTCCACAGGTCGGGGATGAAAGATCGACTGACGCCCCATCCTCCGGCCGCCTCCGGGCCCCGGCGGTCGGCGCACCGGCTGCGGGCCGCGGGAGGATCGGTGGACCCCGGGGTCCACCGATCGGATGACCCCCGTCCCGCGACGGCCCGGGACCGGGTTCTATGGTGAGCGGCGCAGACCGCGCGGACCGCGCGGTCCCCCGAGGGGACGCGCCCCCGGCCCGGCGGCCAACCCGCCGGCAGGGCCACCCGCACGACACGAACGAGGAGTTCCATGGACATCGCCGGCTCCGCAGCTCTCGTCACCGGCGCCGCCTCCGGGCTCGGCGCCGCCACCGCCGCCGCGCTCGCCGCCCGCGGCGCCGCGGTCTACGGCCTCGACCTGGACAAGGCCGTCGCCGCCGCCGGGGACGTGCCCGAGGGCGTCCGGCTGATCGCCGCGGACGTGACCGACGAGGAGCAGGTCCGCGCCGCGCTCGCCGCCGTCGACGCCGACGGGGCCGAGCTGCGGCTCGCGGTCAACTGCGCCGGGATCGCGCCCTCGGCCCGCGTCCTGGGCCGCAAGGGCCCGCACGACCTCGACCTCTTCCGCGCGGTCGTGGACGTCAACCTGATCGGCACGTTCAACGTGATGCGGCTCGCCGCCGAGGCCATCGCCCGGCACGAGCCCGACGCGCACGGGCAGCGCGGTCTCGTCGTCAACACCGCCTCCATCGCCGCCTTCGAGGGCCAGGTCGGGCAGATCGCCTACGCCGCCTCCAAGGCCGGCGTCGCCGGGATGACCATCACCGCCGCCCGCGACCTCGCCCAGTACGGCATCCGGGTCGTCACCGTCGCCCCCGGCATCGTGGACACCCCGATGATGGCCGGCTTCACCGAGGAGGTCCGGGCCGGGCTGGCCGCGAGCGTCACCTTCCCGCAGCGCCTCGCGCGGCCGGAGGAGTACGCCCGCCTGATCACGATGGTCGCCGAGCACGACTACCTGAACGGCGAGACGATCCGGATGGACGGCGCCCTGCGGATGACCGCCCGCTGACCCCCGAACCCGCCTGAGAGCACTCGGTGCCGGGGAATTCCGGCACCGAGTGCCGCGCGAGGGGCGTGCGGATGTTAGGTTCGTGGCATGGCAGCAGCGGCGACGAACCCCCCGAACCCCCCGAAGCCCGCGATGCGGGACTCCCTCGTCGCCGCGGCCTTCCAGCTCTTCCTGGAGCGGGGCTACGAGCAGACCACCGTCGACGACATCGTCACCCTCGCCGGGGTCGGCCGCCGCTCCTTCTTCCGCTACTTCCCGTCGAAGGAGGACGTGGTCTTCCCCGACCACGACCAGTGCCTCGACGACATGACCCGCTTCCTCGCCGCGAGCGCCGACACCGACGACCCCATGACCCGGGTCTGCGGCGCCGCCCGCCTGGTCATGCGGATGTACGCCGAGAACCCCACCTTCTCCGTCCAGCGCTACCGCCTCACCCGCGAGGTCGCGGGACTGCGCGCCTACGAGCTCTCCGTCGTCTGGCGGTACGAGAAGACCCTCGGCGACTACCTGCGGACCCGCTGGGCCGACCGCAGGGACGGCACCCTGCGCGCCAACGTGGCCGCCGCGGCCGTCGTCGCCGCCCACAACCACGCCCTGCGGCACTGGCTGCGCTCGGGCGGCGAGGGCGATCCGCTGGACGAGGTCGACCGCGCCCTGGAGTTCGTCCGCGCCACCTGGAGCCCCGACGCGGCCCCGGGCGCCGGCGGCGAGGCCTCCGCCGAGGGGACCGACGACGTGGTCGTCGTCATCACCAAGCGGTCCACCCCGATGTGGCGCGTGGTGCGCGAGGTCGAGTCGAGCCTCGGCGAGAGCTGAGGGTCCTCAGTATCTCAAATTGAGGGAACTCAGGTCTTTCTTTGCTGGCACTGAGTGCCATATCTTGGGGCTCCATGCACGGTCGAGCCGCCGAGTGCGAGGAGAAGGCATCGTGTTCCACACGGGACTGAGGACCCCCGGCGCCGCCCGGACCGAGGAATCGGCCGAGGACGCCGATCTCTACTTCCAGCGCTGCGCCTGGTGCCACACCACCACCTTCCAGCGCCTGCTCTGTCCGACCTGCGGGTCGACCGACCTGGCGCCCCAACTCAGCGACGGCGAGGGCGTCATCACCGTCCGCCGCGCCCACACCGCGGCGGAGGCGGACCTCTGGCCGGTCCACATGGCCGAGGGCTTCGTGGTCCGCTGCCGGGTCGACGGGCCGCCGCACGCCGTGCGCCCGGGCGTCCGGGTCAAGCTCGCGCGCGCCGCCGACACCGGGCGCAGGCCGGTCGTCCGGCTCTGCGAGGAGGTCCCGCTGGACGGCTGGATCTGAACCGGCACCCACGCGGAAGGGGGGTGGCACTCTGTGCCACCCCCCTTCCGCGTTTCGCTGGTGTCAGCGCGCGCCGATCTCGTCGGTGAGCTGCGGCAGCACCTCGAAGAGGTCGCCGACCACGCCGTAGTCGACCAGGTCGAAGATCGGGGCCTCGGGGTCCTTGTTGACCGCGACGATCGTCTTCGACGTCTGCATGCCGGCCCGGTGCTGGATCGCGCCGGAGATGCCCGCGGCGACGTACAGCTGCGGGGAGACCTGCTTGCCGGTCTGGCCGACCTGGTTGGAGTGCGGGTACCAGCCGGCGTCCACCGCGGCGCGGGAGGCGCCGACGGCCGCGCCGAGCGAGTCGGCCAGCTTCTCGACGACCTCGAAGCCCTCGGCGGCGCCGACGCCGCGGCCGCCGGAGACCACGATCGCGGACTCGGTCAGCTCCGGGCGGCCGGTGGAGACGCGCGCGGTGCGGGAGACGACCTTCGCCGCGTTGCCGGTGAAGGCGACGGTGACGTTCTCGACCGTGCCGGCGGCCGGGGCGGCCTCCGGGGCGGCGGAGTTCGGCTTGACGGTGATGACCGGGACGCCGTGCGAGACGCGGGACTTCACCGTGTACGAGGCGGCGAAGACCGACTGCGTGGCGACCGGGCCCTCGTCGCCGGCCTCCAGCTCGACGGCGTCGGTGATGAGGCCGGAGCCGAGGCGGAGCGCGACCCGGGCCGCGATCTCCTTGCCCTCGCCGGAGGAGGTGAGCAGGACGGCGGCCGGCTGCTTCTCCTTCGCGATCTGGGTCAGCGCGTCGACCTTGGGGACGACGAGCCGCTCGGTGAACTCGGCGCCGTCCGCCACGTAGACGGTGGCCGCGCCGTACTCGGCGGCGGTGGCGGCGACGGAGGCGGCGGCCTCGCCGGCGCCCAGCACGACCGCGGACGGCTCGCCGAGGCGGCGGGCCAGGGTGAGCAGTTCGAGGGCCGGCTTGCGGACCGCACCGTCGGCGTGGTCCACGAGAACCAGGATCTCAGCCATGATTCCTTGCTCCTGAGGTGGGGTGACGGTCGGTCAGATGAACTTCTGGGAGGCGAGGAAGGCGGCGAGCTGCTTGCCGCCGTCACCGTCCTCGTTCGTGACGATCGTGCCCTGGGTGCGGGCCGGTCGGGCGTCCGCCGACTCGACCAGGGTCCAGGAGCCGGCCAGGCCGACCTCGTCCTCGTCGATGTCCAGGTCGTCGAGCTCCAGCTCCTCGACCGGCTTCTTCTTGGCGGCCATGATCCCCTTGAAGGAGGGGTAACGGGCCTCGCCGGACTGGTCGGTGACCGAGACGACGGCCGGCAGCGGGGCCTCCAGGAGCTCCGTGGCGGCGTCGCCGTCACGGCGGCCCTTCACGAGGCCGTCCTCGACCGAGACCTCGGACAGCAGCGTCGCCTGCGGCAGGTCCAGCCGCTCGGCGAGGAGCGCGGGCAGCACGCCCATCGTGCCGTCGGTCGAGGCCATGCCGCAGACGACCAGGTCGAAGCCGGTCTTCTCCAGGGCCTTGGCGAGGACCGCGGAGGTGGCGATGACGTCGGAGCCGTGGATGGCCTCGTCGTTGACGTGGACGGCCTTGTCGGCGCCCATCGACAGCGCCTTGCGCAGGGCGTCCTTGGCGTCGTCCGGGCCGACGGTGAGGACGGTCACCTCGGCGTCGTCGGCCTCTTCGGAGATCCTCAGGGCCTGCTCGACGGCGTACTCGTCGAGCTCCGACAGCAGACCGTCGACCTCGTCGCGGTCCACGGTCAGGTCGTCGGCGAAACCGCGGTCGCCGGTCGCGTCGGGCACGTACTTCACACAGACAGCGATCCTCAGGGTCACGGCCTGTCTCCTTTCGACGAGGGGTTGGTTACGGGAGGTTGCGGGCCATGACGATGCGCTGGATCTGGTTGGTGCCTTCGTAGATCTGGGTGATCTTGGCGTCGCGCATCATGCGTTCGACGGGGTAGTCGCGGGTGTAGCCGTAGCCGCCGAGGAGCTGGACGGCGTCGGTGGTGACCTCCATGGCGACGTCGGAGGCGAAGCACTTGGC